>DOMY01000317.1 GCA_003509785.1 Gemmobacter sp. | reverse complement strand
GAGCTGTTCGAGATCCTGTGGACGGAAGGTGGCGATCCGGCCGAGGTGGCGGCGGCGCGGGGCATGAAGGCGGTGACCGATACCGGCGCCATCGAGAAGGCGCTGGATGATCTGATTGCGGCCAATCCGGCGCAGGTGGAAAAGGCCAAGGTCAATGCAAAGCTGGCGGGCTGGTTCACGGGCCAGGTGTTGAAGGCCACGGGCGGCAAGGCCGATCCGGCGGTGGTCAATGCCATGGTGGCGCAGAAGCTGGGCTTGTGATTCGCAGCGAGAGGATGGGGAAGGGGCGCCTGCGGGCGCCCTTTTTGTTATGTGCGGCGCCCCTCACCCCGGCCCTCTCCCNNGGGGGGCAGCGCAGATGCAAAAAGGGGCACCCGTGGGGGTGCCCCTTTCGCTTGCGGCCTGTCGAGGAGGTGACAGGCCGCCAGTCCGGGCCGCCAGTCCGGGCCGCCATTCCGGGCCGATCAGTCGGCGGCGAGCACATCATCGGTGAAGGCGGGCGGCAGGTTGTTGGCGTGTTTTTCCACCGGGCGCGGGTTGCCGTCCAGCGCGTCATTCAGCGCGGCCATGTCCAGCTCGCCTTCCCAGCGGGCGACGACCAGTGTGGCCACGGCATTGCCGATGAAATTGGTTAGTGCGCGCACTTCGGACATGAAGCGGTCCACGCCGAGGATCAGCGCCNNCTGGGCGATGAACAGCGCGGCCATGGTCATGTAGATATTGGTGCCATCGAGGTTGAAGCTGTAGCCGGTCGGCACGACCAGACCCACGACAGACCGCGAGGCGCCCGCGCGTTCCATCTTTTCGATCAGCGAGGGCAGGGCGGCCTCGGACGACGAGGTGCCCAGAACCAGCAGCAGTTCTTCTTTCAGGTATTTCACCAGCTTGAAGATGGAAAAGCCGTTGTAGCGGGCCACGGCACCCAGAACCACGGCGATGAAGAGGAAGGCGGTCAGGTAGAAGCAGGCCACCAGGAAGGCGAGGTTGACCACCGAACCGATGCCGTATTTGCCGATGGTGAAGGCCATGGCGCCGAAGGCACCGACGGGGGCGGCCTTCATCAGGATCGCCACCAGCTTGAAGATCGGGAAGGTGAGCGCCTGCATGAAATCATAGACCGGCTTGCCCTTTTGCACGATCATCGACAGCGACAGGCCGAACAGGATGGCGACGAACAGCACCTGCAGGATATTGCCTTCGGCAAAGGCGCCGACCAGCGTGGTGGGGATGATGCCCATCAGGAAGCCGGTGATGGTGCTTTCATGGGCCTGATCGGCATATTTTGCGACGGCGGCGGCATCCAGCGTGGCCGGATCAATATTCATGCCTGCGCCCGGCTGTACCAGATTGGCGACCACGAGGCCCACCACCAGCGCCAGCGTGGAGAAGGTGAAGAAATACAGCATCGCCTTGCCCGCGACGCGGCCGACCTTTTTCATGTCGGACATGCCGGCAATGCCGGTGGCCACGGTCAGGAAGATCACCGGGGCGATGATCATCTTCACCAGTTTCACGAAGGCATCGCCCAGCGGTTTCAGGCTGGCACCGATGTCGGGGTAGAAATGGCCCAGCAGGATGCCTGCGGTGATGGCGGCCAGAACCTGAACATAAAGCTGGGTATAGAAGGGTTTCGCCCCCTGCGGGGCGTGGCTGTCGATCTGCATTGGGTGATCCCTCCCTCGGGCATGACGGCCCATGACTGACGGGCTTGGGACGGGGCTAATACCTTGGCGGGACGTGCAACAGTTGCGGGTTTCCACAGGCGGCGGCATCTGCGGGGGGCGGAACGGGCCGTGGCCGTGGCATATTTCTGCCTGTATCCGGGCATTTGCGGGGGGTGGCCATGTTCAAGGTTGCGCCCCGGCAAGAGGCTTTCTATTGCTTGACGCGGGTGGTCCGCAGGGCTGGGGCGCCGGTTGCAGCCTGTCCTGCCTGCGGGGGGAAATGCTGCTGCGACGGTCTTCCCGTGCCCCGCGCCACAAGTGATTCGGCCGGAGCCAGCAGAATGCAGCAGTATGAATACAAGGTCGTTCCCGCCCCGAAACGGGGCGCCAAGCATCGCGGTCTGAAGACCACGCAGGACCGGTTTGCCTTTGCCCTGACCGAGCTGATGAATGACATGGCGCGCGACGGGTGGGAGTATCTGCGCGCCGATGCGCTGCCTTGCGAGGAAAAGGTTGGCCTGACCGGGCGCAGCACCAGCTTTCACAACCTGCTGGTGTTCCGCCGCGCGCCCGCCGCTGTTGCGGCGCGGCCTGCGGTGGCGCCTGCGGTGGCGGCGGTGCCGACAGAGGCGGTGAAGGCAGACCCCGGCGCGCTGCCGCCGCTGCGGCTTGGCCCTGCCGTGGCAGAACAGGGGCCCGCCCCGGCGGTGGGCACCGCCAAGCCGGGCGTTGCGGCGCAGTAATCAGCCGCGCGCTGTGGCCCGCGCCGTGGCCAAGGCCGGGGGCAGGGCTGCGGCGAAAGCGGCAAGGGCTGCTGCATCGCCACAGCTGACCCGGATGCAGCGATCATGCGGGGCGACGAAGGGCATTCGCACGAAGATGCCGCGCGCCACCAGATCGCGCAGCACGGCCCGGGCAAAATCGCCATCGCGGCCACAGTCGATGGTGACGAAATTGGTGGCCGAGGGCAGGGCGGTCAGCCCGTTGTCGGCGGCGATCCGGGCCAGGGTGGCGCGGGCCTCTGTCACCTGTTCGCGGACCTGATCNNCCAGTCCTGATCGGCCAGTGCGGCCAGCGCGCCCGCCTGCGCAATGCGGCCCATGCCGAAATGGTTGCGCACCTTGTTGAAGGCGGAAATCAGCCCCGGTGCGGCAATCGCATAGCCGACCCGCAGCCCGGCCATGCCATAGCCCTTTGAAAAGGTGCGGAAACGGATCACCCTTGGGTCATCGGCGGCAATCTCTGCCGCCGTGCCTGCGGGGGCCAGATCAATATAGGCCTCGTCCAGCACCAGCAGCGTGCCGGGCGGCAGTTTGCTTACCATGGTGGCGATCACGGCGCCCGGGTGATGCGAGCCCATCGGATTGTCGGGGTTGGCCAGATAGATCAGCTTCGCGCCCACCTCGGCCGCGCGGGCCAGCAGGGCATCGGGGTCTTCGTGATTGCCGCGATAGGGCACCTTGTGCAGCAGGCCGCCAAAGCCCGTGACATGGAAGTTGAAGGTGGGATAGGCGCCATCCGATGTCACCACCGCATCGCCGGGGCCGACCAGCAGGCGCACCAGATAGCCCAGCAGCCCGTCGATGCCTTCGCCCACCACGATATGCGCGGGCGTCACGCCATGATGCGCGGCCAGCGCCTGCCGCAGATCGTGGTTTTCGGGATCGCCATACATCCAGACCTCGCGCGCGGCCTGTTCCATCGCGGCAATGGCCCGGGGCGAGGGGCCGAACAGGCTTTCATTCGCGCCCAGCCGGGCGGTGAAGGCATGGCCCATGGTGCGTTCCTGCGTCTCTGGCCCGACGAAGGGGACAGAGGCGGGCAGGGCGGTGGCAAGCGGGGTGTAACGGGGCGTATCGGTCATGCCCGGCATAACAGCCGGAAATCTTCCGCGCCGCAAGCGGGCCGGACCGGCAGGATGCTGCAAAATGTCGCAGGGGCGGGTTGAACCTGTCTGCGTTTCAGGGCGTTATGANNGACCAGAAGATGCCCCGTGCCGCAGGACCAAGACGATGATCGAGCGCAGGCCGACTTTCGCGCCGTTTGCCAACCCGGATTTCCGCCTTCTGTGGTCGGCCACGGTGATTTCGCAGCTGGGTGGGCTGATCCAGACGGTGGGGGCAGGCTGGCTGATGACCTCGCTGACCACATCGCATCAGCTGATTGCGCTGGTGCAATCATCGAACACGCTGCCGATCATGGTGCTGTCGCTGCTGGCGGGGGCGCTGGCCGATAACTTTCCGCGCCGCAGCATCCTGATCTGGGCGCAGCTGTTTTTGCTGTTCGCCTCGGCCCTGCTGGCGGTGGTGGCGTTTCTGGGCACGATGACGCCCTGGATGCTGCTGGGTTTCACCTTCCTGATCGGCTGCGGCACCGCGCTGTACAACCCGGCCTGGCAGGCCTCGATGGGGGATATTGTCACCCGTGAAGACCTGCCGCAGGCGGTGAGCCTGAACAGCATGGGATTCAACATGATGCGGTCGGTGGGGCCTGCCATCGGCGGTTTTGTGGTGGCGACACTGGGGGCGCCGGTGGCCTTTGCGATGAATGCCGCCAGCTATCTGCCGCTGACCNNACCTGCCGCGCGAATCGCTGGGGCAGGCGCTGTCATCCGGGCTGCGCTATGTCGCCATGTCGCCGCATCTGATGCGGGTCATGCTGCGGGCGGGGCTGTTCGGTTTTGGTGCGGTATCGGTGCTGGCGATGATGCCGCTGGTGGCGCGCGATCTGCTGGGCGGATCGGCGCTGACCTATGGGGTGACGCTGGGCGCCTTTGGTCTGGGTGCCATCGGCGGCGTGCTGCTGAACGGGCCGCTGCGCGCCAGGCTGAGCAACGAGACCATCGTGCGGTCGGGCTGTCTGGCCTTTGCGCTTGGCGTGGTGGTGCTGGCGACCAGCCGGATGCTGTGGCTTTCGGTGCCGGCGTTGTTGCTGTGCGGGGCGGCCTGGGTGATGGCGCTTTCGCTGTTCAACGTTTCGGTGCAGCTGTCTGCGCCGCGCTGGGTGGTGGGGCGGGCGCTGTCCTTCTATCAGACCGCCACTTTCGGCGGCATGTCGATCGGCGCCTGGGTCTGGGGGATGGTGGCCGATGCGGGCGGGGCAGAGCTGTCGCTGTATTGTTCGGCCGCCGTGCTGGTGCTGGCGGCGGCGGTCGGTCTGTGGCTTTCGCTGGGCGAGCTGGGCGGCATGAGCCTTGATCCTGTCGGCCCGTTCAACGCGCCGCCGCTGCGGTTGGATCTGCGCGGCAGGTCGGGGCCCTTGATGATCATGATTGATTACCGCATCGACGAGCCGGATGTGCCCGCCTTTCTGGCGCTGATGCAGGATCGCCGCCGCATCCGCCTGCGCGATGGCGCCCGCAACTGGGCCTTGCTGCGCGATCTGGAAGATCCGGATATCTGGGTGGAAAGCTATCATGTGGCCACATGGGTGGAATATATCCGCCATGTCGAGCGCCGCACCCAGGCCGATACCGCCAATCACGAGGAGCTGTTGAAGCTGCATCGCGGGCCGGGGCGCCCGGTGGTGCATCGGATGATCGAGCGCCGCACCGTGCCGCTGCCGGGCGAGATGGTGCTGAAACCCGGCAGCGATCTGCATTGACCTGAAAAGGGAAGAGGGGCTGTCTGCCCCCCGTACGCCAGAAAAAGGGAGGGGGGCTGTCTGCCCCCCTCTGGGCCTGCGGCCCATTCACTCCCCGAGGATATTTTCGCCAAGATAAAGGAGGCGATCAGCCGATTTCGGCCAGCCGGGCCAGCGCGGCCTGCAGCTTGGCGGCTTCGTCGCTGCGGGCTTCCAGATTGGCGCGGGCCTCGTCGATCACCTCTTCCTTGGCGCTTTCGATGAACTTGGGGTTCGACAGGCGGGTGTTCAGCGCCGCGATCTCTTTCCCCAGCTTGTCCAGCGATTTCTGCAGCCGGGCCTTTTCGGCGGCAATGTCGATGATGCCGTCCAGCGGGATGGCGAAGCTGGCGCCCTCGGCGGCGATGGTGATCGCGCCTTTCGGGGCGGCGGCGGCATCGGTCAGGCTTTCGACGCGCGCCAGCCGCTTGATGAGCGATTCGTTCCGCGCCCAGGCGTCACGCGCCTCGGCATCCATCGCGGTGGCCAGCATGTCGAGCTTCAGCCCCACCGGCACATGGACCTGCGCCCGGGCCGAGCGGATATCGTCGATCAGCGTGGTCACCCAGGTCATTTCGCGGATGGCATCGGCGTCGATCAGCTCAGTGCCATAGGCGGGCCAATCGGTATGCACCAGCATCTTGGCCCGGTTGCCGGTGGTGGCCCAGAGCTCTTCGGTGATGAAGGGCATCATCGGATGCAAGAGGATCATGCACTGATCCAGCACCCAGCCCATGGTCGCCCGGGTTTCCGCCGCCTGATCGCCATCGAACAGCGGTTTGGCAAATTCCACATACCAGTCGCAGACCTTGCCCCAGACGAAGGTGTAAAGCGCATTGGCCGCCTGATCGAAGCGGAAGTTTTCCAGCGCGTCATTCACCTCGGCCAGCGTGCGCGCGGTTTCCCCGATGATCCAGCGGTTCACGGTTGCCGTGGCGGCGGGCGGGGCCGCTTGCGTGGCATGGCCTTCCCACACCCCGTTCATTTCGGCAAAGCGGCAGGCGTTCCACAGTTTGGTGCCGAAGTTGCGATAGCCCGCGATGCGCTGGGTATCGAGCTTCAGCACACCGCCCAAGGAGGCCATGGCAGCATTGCCGAAGCGCAGGGCATCGGCGCCGTATTCGTCGATGATCTCCAGCGGGTCGATCACATTGCCCAGCGATTTGGACATCTTCTTGCCCTTGGCGTCGCGCACCAGCCCGTGCAGGTAGACGGTGTGGAACGGGATGTCGTCGACCACGGCCAGCTGCATCATCATCATCCGGGCGACCCAGAAGAAGATGATATCGGCCCCAGTCACCAGAACCGAGGTGGGGAAATAGCGCGCCAGTTCCGGCGTGGCTTCCGGCCAGCCCAGGGTGCCGATGGGCCAGAGACCGGAGGAGAACCAGGTATCCAGCACATCCTCGTCACGCCACACGGGGTAGACAAGATGCGTCGGGTCTTGCGTCAGGTTGTAATCGGCCAGCGCCTTGGCCAGCAGTTCGACTGCGGCAGCGCGGTTTTCCACCTCGACGATGCGGGCATGGTTCAGCGGGCTGGGCAGCGGGGCCAGATCATCAAGGAAACGCTCGCTCACCGCGTCCAGATCGGCGGCGCAGTGATAGACCGGCTCGGCATGGTTGAAGGCGCCATCGGCGAGCAGGGCGAAGATTTCCGCCTCGTCCAGCGCATCGTCGCCCTCATCGTCGCGGAAGCCGGTGGGCCAGATGTCCAGCCCGTACCACACCGGGATCTGATGGCCCCACCACAGCTGGCGCGAGATGCACCACGGCTCGATATTCTCCAGCCAGTGGAAATAGGTCTTTTCGCCGGATTCGGGGATGATCCGGGTGCGGCCGGTGCGCACGGCATCCAGTGCGGGGCCGACGATCTTGGCCGTGTCGACGAACCACTGGTCGGTCAGCATCGGCTCGATAACCACCTTGGAGCGGTCACCGAAGGGCTGCATGATCTTCTTGGCCTCGACCACCGGCTCCAGCCGCAGATGCTCGGATCCGGTTTCGGGATCGGTTTCCTTGATCAGCGTGGTGACGGCGAGACCGATGGCGTTGATATCGGCGATCACCGCCTTGCGGGCCTCGAACCGGTCCAGCCCCCGATACTTTTCGGGGACAAGGTTCAGGCTGTCCACCTCATTGGCATCGGTGGGCGAACCGGCGGCGATTTCGCGCGCCCGGGCCACGGCCTCGGCATAGGGGGCACCATCGGCGCGCATCTGCCCACGGGTATCCATCAACCGGTAGCAGGGCAGGTCATGACGCTTGGCCACCTGATAATCGTTGAAATCATGCGCGCCGGTGATCTTCACCGCGCCAGAGCCAAAGGCCGGATCGGGATATTCATCGGCGATGATCGGGATCAGACGGTCGCAGAGCGGCAGATGCACCATCTTGCCGATGATCGGCGCATAGCGCGGATCCGCCGGGTTCACCGCCACGGCGCCATCGCCCAGCATGGTTTCCGGCCGGGTGGTGGCGATCGAGATGTAATCGCGCATCTCGCGCAGGATTACGGTCCCGTCTTCGTCCTTTTCCACATATTCATAGCTTTCCCCACCGGCGAGCCGGTATTTGAAATGCCACATATGCCCGGCCACTTCGATATTCTCGACCTCCAGATCGGAAATCGCGGTCTCGAAATGCGGATCCCAGTTCACCAGCCGCTTGNNCTTGCCGCGGTAGATCAGGCCCTTGTGATACATCTCCACGAAGACCTTGATGACGGCATCGTGGAAATTGCCTGCCTCGCCCGCCGGGGCGCCGGGGGCGCCCGACATGGTAAAGGCCTCGCGGTCCCAGTCGCAGCTGGCGCCAAGGCGCTGCAGCTGGCCGATGATGGTGCCGCGCGATTGCTGCTTCTGCTGCCAGACGCGGCCCAGAAACGCCTCGCGCCCCATGTCGCGGCGCGATGGTTCCTGGTTCTTCGCCATTTCACGCTCGGTCACCATCTGGGTGGCGATGCCCG
>DOMY01000123.1 GCA_003509785.1 Gemmobacter sp. | reverse complement strand
TACATGCGGAACACGCCGAAGCGCGTGGGTTCGATGGGCGCGTTGAGCGCGGCGGAGAGGCTGAGCGCGAGAGTGGCCCGGGTCTTGCGCGGGTCGATGATGCCATCATCCCAGAGCCGGGCCGAGGCGTAGAGCGGGTGGGATTGACGCTCGAACATCTCGATGGTGGGGCGTTTGAAGTCAGCCTCTTCCTCGGGCGACCATGTGCCGCCTGTGCGTTCGATGCCGTCGCGTTTCACGGTGGCCAGCACGCCCGCCGCTTGTTCGCCACCCATGACGGAGATGCGCGAATTGGGCCATGTCCAGAGGAACCGCGGCTGATAGGCGCGGCCGGCCATGCCGTAATTGCCCGCGCCGAAGCTGCCGCCGATGAGCATGGTGACTTTGGGCACATTGGTGGAGGCGACGGCGGTGACCATCTTGGCACCGTGGCGGGCGATGCCTTCGTTTTCGTATTTGCGGCCCACCATGAAGCCGGTGATGTTCTGCAGGAAGACCAGCGGGATATTGCGCTGGCTGCACAGCTCGACGAAATGCGCGCCCTTGATCGCGGCCTCGGAAAACAGCACGCCGTTATTGGCGATGATGCCGACGGGGCAGCCCATGACATGGGCAAAGCCGGTCACAAGGGTTTCGCCGAAGCGCGGTTTGAATTCATCGAAACGGGAGGCATCCACCACGCGGGCGATGACCTCGCGGATGTCATAGGGGGTGCGCAGATCGCCGGGCACCACGCCGAGGATTTCCTCGGGGTCATAAGCCGGGTCTTCGGGGCTTTGCCATTGCACGGTGGCGGGTTTGGCGCGGTTCAGATGGCTGAGCGCGCGGCGGGCAAGGGCGAGCGCATGGGCGTCATCTTCGGCCAGATAATCGGCCACGCCCGACAGGCGCGTATGCACATCGCCGCCGCCCAGATCCTCGGCCGTGACCACCTCGCCGGTGGCGGCCTTCACCAGAGGCGGGCCCGCCAGGAAGATGGTGCCCTGATCGCGCACGATGATGGTGACATCCGACATGGCGGGCACATAGGCGCCGCCTGCAGTGCAGCTGCCCATGACGACGGCGATCTGCGGGATGCCTGCCGCGCTCATCCGCGCCTGATTGTAGAAGATGCGGCCGAAATGATCGCGGTCGGGAAAGACCTCGTCCTGGTTGGGCAGGTTGGCGCCGCCGCTATCCACCAGATAGACGCAGGGCAGCGCACATTCCGCCGCGATTTCCTGCGCGCGCAGGTGTTTCTTGACGGTCATCGGGTAATAGGTGCCGCCCTTCACAGTGGCATCATTGCAGACCACCATGACCTCGTGCCCGTGGACGCGGCCCACCCCGGCGATCACCCCGGCACAGGGCGCGGCGCCATCGTAGAGCCCGTGCGCCGCCGTGGCGCCGATTTCCAGAAACGGCGCGCCGGGATCGAGCAGCCCCGCCACCCGATCCCGCGGGGCCATCTTGCCGCGCGCCACATGCCGCGCCATGGCCTTTTCGCCACCGCCCGCCGCAGCCAGTGCCGGAGCCTGGCCGATCGTGTCCAGCATGGCCAGATGCGCCGCGCGATTGGCGCGGAACATATCGGAGCCTGTCAGAATGCGAGATTTCAGAATCATGTTTTTCAGCCTCTTTCCAAGAGGTTATGCCAGACGGACCTGAGCCGGAATGTCGCAGGCCGAAGCGGTGGCCGTTTGATTCAGGTCAAGGTTTTGTGACAGCCACGGGCGCCAAGGTCGCCCCGCAAACAACCTGCGAGAAGACCCATGAAAACGCTTGCTCTGGCCCTGATCTCTGCCGCCGCGCTCACCACACCTGCCCTTGCCCAGTCGGCGGGCGACATGACGCTTGGCCTCGGGCTCGGCTTTGCCCAGCCGAAGGATGATAACGGCATCGTGGCCGGTGGCACGACCGAGATCGGCAGCAACACCCGGCCGACGATCACCTTCGAATATTTCATCCGCGACAATATCGGCCTTGAGGTGCTGGCCGCCCTGCCCTTCAAGCATGATATCAAGATCGGCGGCGCCAAGGTCGGCACCACCAAGCACCTGCCGCCCACCGTTTCGGTGAACTATCACTTCCCGACCGGCGGCGCGCTGAAGCCGTTCATCGGCGCTGGCATCAACTATACCACCTTCTTCGAAGACCGCTCGCCGCTGGGCGATCTGAAAATCGACAACAGCTGGGGGCTCGCCGCTCATCTGGGGGTGGATTATGCCATCAGCGAAAAGGGCGCGCTGCGGATGGACCTGCGCTATCTGGATATCGACAGCGATGTGAAGCTGAATGGCGCCAAGGTCGGCCGGGTGGAGGTTGATCCGCTGGTGGCGGGTGTGGCCTATGTCGTGAAGTTCTGAACGATACCCAAACGGGGAGGTATCGGGGCGCGGGGCAAACCCGCGCCCTTTTTCATGGCCTGTCATGGCTGCGCCATCAGTTCGCGCCCGATCAGCATCCGGCGGATTTCAGAAGTGCCCGCGCCGATCTCCATCAGCTTGGCATCGCGGAACAGGCGGCTGACCGTGCTGTCGTTCAGGAAGCCCGCGCCCCCCAGCGCCTGCACGGCCTGATGCGCCTGCACCATGGCCTGTTCGCTGGCATAAAGCACGCAGCCCGCGGCATCGGCCCGCGTCACCTCGCCCCGGTCACAGGCACGGGCGGCCTCGTAGACATAGGCGCGGGCCGAATTCAGCGCCACATACATGTCGGCGATCTTGGCCTGCATCAGCTGAAAATTCCCGATGGGCTGGCCGAACTGATGGCGTTCGCGGGCATAGGGGATCACTTCGTCCAGACAGGCGGCGATGATGCCGGTGCCGATGCCCGACAGCACGACGCGTTCGTAATCAAGGCCGGACATCAGGACGCGCACGCCCTTCCCTTCCGTGCCCAGCACGTTTTCGAAGGGCACTTCGCAATCTTCAAAGATCAGCTCGCCGGTGTTCGATCCGCGCATCCCCAGCTTGTCGAAATGCACGCTGGTGGAAAAGCCCTTGAAGCCGCGTTCGACGATGAAGGCGGTGATGCCTTTCGCGCCCGCTTCCGGGTCGGTCTTGGCATAGACGATCAGCGTATCGGCATCAGGGCCATTGGTGATCCAGTATTTGCTGCCGTTCAGAACGTAGTAGCCGTTGCGCTTTTCTGCGCGCAGCTTCATCGACACCACATCCGACCCGGCGCCCGGTTCGCTCATGGCCAGCGCGCCGACATGGGCGCCCGAAACCAGGCCGGGCAGATATTTCGCCTTCTGCTCGGGGCTGCCGTTCAGCTTCATCTGGTTGACGCAGAGGTTGGAATGGGCGCCGTAAGACAGGCTGATGCTGGCGGAGGCGCGGGCGATCTCTTCCGTGGCGATGACATGTGCCAGATAGCCCATGCCCGCGCCGCCGAATTCTTCCGGCACCGTGATGCCCAGCAGGCCAAGATCGCCCATCTCGCGCCAGAGTGCGGCCGGGAAGACATTGTCACGATCCACCTGCGCCGCGATGGGCTTCAGGCGTTCGGCAGCCCAGCGGCTGACCATGTCACGCAGGGCCGCGATATCCTCACCCAGATCAAAGCGCATTGGCGATGTGAACATCATCCCCTCCCAAGAATTGAACACACGTTCAATAAATGCCAGATCGCGAGTCGCGTCAAGCATTTCTTCCGGCGCGGCCTTGCGCGGCTGGCCCGGCGCTGCCAGTTCTGTGAAAAGTGCAGGAGGATATGGCATGAAACTGGTTCTGGCTCTGGCAGCCATGGCATTTGCAGGCCCGGCGCTGGCCGAGGAAGTGGGCAAGGTCGGGGTCGACTGGGTGGGCAATGATATCGTGATCGAGGCCTTCCCGGACCCGGATGTGCAGGGCGTCACCTGCCATCTGGCCTATTTCGAACGGTCGATGATCGACAGGCTGCAGCAGGGCAACTGGTTCGAAGACCCGTCCTATTCGGCGGTGGATTGCGTGCAGACCGGGCCGATCGTGCTGGGCGACATCGACCGCAGCGGCGATGGCGAAGAGGTGTTCAGCGAAGGCCGCTCGCTGATCCTGAAATCGCTGAAGGTGACACGGGTGTTCGATGACCGGAACAACGCGCTGGTCTATCTGGCCCATGCCAGCGAGCTGACGCAGGGATCGGGCAAGATGTCGCTGTCGGTGATCCCGCTGGGCGCAGCGGACTAACGGCGCCCCCGGCCCCGCCGCCGACGGGGGGCTGTCTGCCCCCCGCACCCCCCTAGGATATTTTCACAACGGGAAGGAGGAAGAGCGCGATCTGCGTCTTCCCGTTGTTGAAATATCCTCAGGGGGTGAATGGCCGCAGGCCAGAGGGGGCGCGACCGCCCCCTGCGACGGGTCAATCCGCGCGGGCGGTCTGGTTGGGGGCCGCCATATCAGGGGAAGAAAGATCGCCCTGGAACACCGCCGAAACCTCGGCGCGGATGATGCGGCCGATCAGCGCGCAATCTTCCAGGCTGAAGGTCAGCGGCAGGCGCATGTCGAGGATACCGGCCAGCACGCGGTCGGTGGCGGGCATGGCTTCGCTAGGGGCATAGGTCCAGCTGTCGTAGCGCGAGGTGAAGGCCACGGGTTCTGCGGCACCGAACCATTTCAGCTCGACCCCCCGCGCGGCACAGCGCGCCAGCATGGCGCGAATGGCGGGTTCGGCCCAATCCAGCAGCAGGAACTGGAAGGAGGAGGCCACGAAATCTTCGGCCGCGGGGCGCGTCACCAGCGTCAGGCCGGGGGTCGCCACCAGTTCGGCCTCGACGGCGCGGTAACGATCGTTCCAGCGGGCGCATTGGCGGGCAAGGTCGCGCAGCTGCGGGCGCAGGATGGCGGCGCGCAGATTGTCCATCCGGCCCGAGATATTCGGGGTGGTCAGCCGCAGGTCGGCAAAGGTCTCGGGCGGGGGTGCGGCGCGGTGGCGGTCATAGAGCATGTAGCTGCCCGACAGCAGGATGGCCCGCGCCATCATCTGCGGATCATCCGAGATCAGCAGCCCGCCTTCACCGGAATTGGCGTGTTTGTAGGTCTGCGTCGAAAAGCAGCCCATGGCGCCCCAGCGGCCGGTCAGGCGGCCCGCCCAGCCCCGGCCCATGGTATGGGCGCAATCTTCGATCACCGTGATGCCCGCCGCATCGCAGATCGCCATCAGGCGCGCCATGTCGCAGATATGCCCGCGCATGTGGCTGAGCATCAGCACCCGGGCCTGCCCGGCCTTGGCAGCCAGATCTTCGAGGTCGATCACCAGCCCTTCGGTCACCCCCACGAAGACCGGCACCGCGCCGACCGAGGCGATGGCGCCCGGCACCGGGGCCAGCGTGAAGGCATTGGTCAGCACCCGATCCCCCGGCTGCACACCGGTGGCACGCAGCGCGCAGGCCAGCGCATAGCCGCCCGAGGCGACGGCCAGGCAATAGGCCGCGCCGGTCTGGGCGGCGAATTCCTCTTCCAGAAGCGCCGCCTCGGCCAGTTCGCCGGGGGCGGTGTTGTAGCGGTGCAGGCGGCCCGATTGCAGGACGCGCAGCGCGGCGTCGATCCCTTCCTGCGGGATCGGTTCCTGCTGGGTGAAACTGCCGGTGAAGCGTTCCATCTCAGGCCCCCAGCAGCCGGTCGGCCAGCGCGGGCAGATCGGCATAGCTGTGCAGCATCGCCTCGGGGGACAGCCGGGCGATACCGGCGCCTTCGGGGCCGAAGCTGACAAGGATGCAGGGCACGCCTGCTGCTGCAGCCGTCTTGCGGTCTGTCTCGGTATCGCCGACCAGAAGCGACCGCGCGGGATTGCCGCCCGCCTGCCGCACCGCTGCCAGATAGGGCGCCACATCGGGCTTGCGCGTGGGCAGCGTATCGGCGCCGATCAGGCTGCCGAACAGGCCGCGCACGCCCAGCCGCTGCATCAGGGTTTCAGCCAGCCCCTCGGGCTTGTTGGTGCAGATCGCGGTGGCGTAACCGGCGCTGCGCAGCGCCTCGACCGCGTCGACCGCACCGGGATACAGACGGGTATGGGTGTCGATCCCATCGGCATAGGCGGCCAGCAGCACCGGGTATTGCGCATCCACCAGCGCCTCGTCTACCCGGCCCAGGCGCGAGAAGCCCAGCCGCAGCATCGCCCGGCCGCCATGGAAGGCCGTCAGCGCATCGGCCACGGGATCCAGCAGGTCGCCATGGCCCAGCCCGCGGAAGCAGGTATTGGCCGCCGCCACCAGATCGGCGCTTGTATCCGCCAGCGTGCCATCCAGATCGAAAACCACAGTGCGCATGAAAGCCTCTTTGGGGTTGAAACCTGCCGAAAGGATGTGTGATGGGGCTTGCCTTGCGCGCCCCGCCAGCCGGGTTAAAACGGTCGCAGCTTGAAGGAAAGGGGTGTCATGCCGGTTTCGCTCGTCATTCTTGCCGCGGGGCAAGGCACGCGGATGAATTCCGATCTGCCAAAGGTGCTGCATCAGGTGGCCGCCGCGCCGCTTTTGCACCATGCGATGCAGGCGGGGCTGTCGCTGGACCCTGAAAAGCTGGTGGTCGTGACCGGCCATGGCGCCGAGGCGGTGGCCAAGGCCGCCCGCGCCTATGACGCGCGCTGCGACACCGTGATGCAGGCCGAACAGCTGGGCACCGGGCATGCCGTGGCGCAGGCCATGCCGCTGCTGGCGGGCATGGCGGGCGATTGCTTCGTGCTGTATGGCGATACGCCGTTCATCCGCCCCGAAACGCTGGAGGCGATGCTGGCCGCCCGCGCCCGCCATGCCGTGGTGGTGCTGGGGTTTGAGGCCCGCGATCCGGGCCGGTATGGCCGGTTGATCGCAGAGGGCGAGGCGCTGCAGCGGATTGTGGAATTCAAGGATGCCACGGATGAAGAACGCGCGATAACCCTTTGCAATTCCGGTGTGATCTGCGCGGATACGGCTGTGCTGGCCGATCTGGTGTCGGCCATCGGCAACAGCAATGCCGCGGGCGAATACTACCTGACCGATATTGTGGAAATCGCGCGCAAGCGTGGCCTTTCTGCCGGGGTGGTGATCTGTGACGAGGCCGAAACGCTGGGCGTGAACACGCGGGCGCAGCTGGCCGAGGCCGAGGCCGCGTTTCAGGCCCGCGCCCGGGCCGAGGCGCTGGACAATGGTGTGACGCTGACCGCGCCGGAAACCGTATTCTTCGCGCTGGATACCCATGTGGGCCGCGATGCGATCATCGGGCCGAATGTGATCTTCGGCCCCGGTGTCACCATCGAAAGTGGCGCCGAAATTCTGGCCTTCTGCCATCTGACGGGCTGCCATGTATCGCGCGGCGCGACTGTCGGCCCCTTTGCGCGGCTGCGCCCCGGCGCCGAACTGGCCGAGGATGTGCATGTCGGCAATTTCGTGGAAATCAAGAATGCCATTCTGGATGAGGGCGTGAAGGTCGGCCATCTGACCTATCTGGGCGATGCCGATGTGGGCGAGCATACCAATATCGGCGCGGGCACGGTGACCTGCAATTATGATGGCGTGAACAAGCACCGCACGAAGATCGGCAAGCGCGCCTTCATCGGTTCGGATACCATGCTGGTGGCGCCGGTCACGGTGGGCGATGGCGCCATGACCGGATCGGGGTCCGTCATCACCGAAAACGTCCCGGCCGAGGCTGTGGCCTTGGGCCGGGCCAAACAGGTGACCAAACCGGGTCTCGCCCCGAAATTGTTCGATATGTACAAGGCAGCCAAGGCCAAACGGCAGAAAGACCAAGCATAATGTGCGGAATTGTTGGGGTTCTGGGCAACCATCAGGTCGCGCCTTTGTTGGTGGAATCGCTGAAGCGGCTGGAATATCGCGGCTATGACAGCGCGGGCATTGCCACGGTGAACGGCGGGCGGCTGGATCGCCGCCGCGCGGTGGGCAAGCTGGTCAACCTGTCGGATCTTCTGGTACATGAACCCCTGGCCGGGCGCGCAGGCATCGGCCATACCCGCTGGGCCACCCATGGCGCGGCCACCGTGGCCAATGCCCATCCGCACAAGGCGGGCAATGTGGCGGTGGTGCATAACGGCATCATCGAGAATTTCCGGGATCTGCGGGCCGAGCTGATGCAAGCGGGCCACAGCTTTGAATCCGAGACCGATACCGAAACCGTCGTGGTGCTGATGCGGCACGAGATGGCGCAGGGCAAGACGCCGCAGGAGGCCGCGGCCGTGGTGCTGCCCCGCCTGCATGGTGCCTTTGCGCTGTGCTTTCTGTTCGATGGCGAGGAGGATCTGCTGATCTGCGCCCGCAA
>DOMY01000085.1 GCA_003509785.1 Gemmobacter sp. | reverse complement strand
AGGAAGGTACGGCCCCGATCCGACAGGCCGAGTTCCTTGCTGCTGTCGGCAAAGGCGTTTTCGGTGCCATCCAGCGACCAGACCGAGATATGGGCATGGCAGCCCGACCCGGTCAGGCCCTTGAACGGCTTGGGCATGAAGGTGGCGCGCAGCCCGTGCTTTTCGGCCACCGAGCGCATCATGAACTTGAAGAAGCTGTGCTTGTCGGCGGTTTGCAGCGCGTCGTCGTATTTCCAGTTCATTTCAAACTGGCCGGTCGCGTCTTCATGGTCGTTCTGGTAGGCCTCCCAGCCCAGCTCCAGCATGTAATCGCAGACTTCCGAGATCACGTCATATTGCCGCATCACCGCCTGCTGATCGTAGCAGGGCTTTTCGGCATTGTCGTAAGGATCGGCCACCTTGTCGCCCGCGGGGGTCAGCAGGAAGAATTCGGGTTCCACCCCTGTCTTCACCCGCAGCCCTTCGGTCGCGGCTTCGTCGATGAGCTTGCGCAGCACGTTGCGCGGCGCCTGCGCCACCGGCGCCCCTTCCATCACGCAGTTCGAGGCGAGCCAGGCCACCTCTTTCTTCCAGGGCAGCTGGATGACGGAGGAGGGATCAGGCACCGCCATCATGTCGGGATGGGCAGGCGTCAGATCCAGCCAGGTGGCGAAACCGGCAAAACCGGCCCCGTCCACCGCCATGTCGTTGATCGCCTGTGCGGGCACCAGCTTGGCCCGCTGACCTCCGAAAAGGTCGGTGTAGGACACCATGAAATACTTGACGCCTTTTTCCGCAGCCCAGGCCGCAAGGTCTTTGGTCATTTTGGTAACTCCCTGTCGGACTTGGTTTTTATTAGTAGCGGCCCGTGCGGCCCGGAACCCAGTCAGTGCCCGCCAGCGGCACGCCCGCCATGGCGGCAGCCTCGACCGTCAGGGCGCAAAGGTCTTCGGGTTCCAGATTGTGCAGATGGCTTTTGCCGCAGGCGCGCGCGATGGTCTGCGCCTCCAGCGTCATCACCTTGAGGTAGTTCTTCAGGCGGCGCCCACCCAGGATCGGATCAAAGCGGTTGAACAGCGCCGGATCCTGCGTGGTGATGCCGGCCGGATCCTTGCCCTCGTGCCAGTCGTCATAGGCGCCGGCGGTGGTGCCCAGCTTGCGATATTCGGCTTCGTGGATCGGGTCATTGTCACCCAGCGCCACCAGCGCCGCCGTGCCGATGGCCACCGCATCGGCGCCCAAAGCCATGGCCTTGGCCACATCGGCGCCGGTGCGGATGCCGCCCGAGACGATCAGCTGCACCTTGCGGTGCATCCCCAGATCCTGCAGCGCCTTCACCGCCTGCGGGATGCAGGCCAGCGTGGGCATCCCCACGTTTTCGATGAACACATCCTGCGTGGCCGCCGTGCCGCCCTGCATCCCGTCCAGCACCACCACATCGGCCCCGGCCTTCACCGCCAGTGCTGTGTCGTAATAGGGGCGGGCGCCGCCGATCTTGATGTAGATCGGTTTTTCCCAGTTGGTGATCTCGCGCAGTTCCAGGATCTTGATTTCCAGATCATCCGGCCCGGTCCAATCCGGGTGGCGGCAGGCAGAGCGCTGGTCGATGCCCTTGGGCAGGTTGCGCATATTCGCCACGCGGTCAGAGATCTTCTGGCCCAGCAACATGCCGCCGCCGCCGGGCTTGGCGCCCTGACCCACCACAACCTCGATCGCATCGGCGCGGCGCAGGTCATCGGGGTTCATGCCATAGCGCGAGGGAAGGTATTGATAGACCAGGGTTTTGCTGTGCCCGCGCTCTTCCTCGGTCATGCCGCCATCGCCGGTGGTGGTGCTGGTGCCCGCCGCCGAAGCACCGCGCCCCAGCGCCTCTTTCGCCGGGCCGGACAGGGCGCCGAAGCTCATGCCGGCGATGGTGATCGGGGTTTCCAGATGGATCGGGTTCTTGGCGAACCGGGTGCCCAGCCAGACGTCGGTTGCGCATTTCTCGCGGTAGCCTTCCAGCGGATAGCGCGAGATCGAGGCGCCGAGGAACAGCAGGTCGTCGAAATGCGGCAGCCGCCGCTTCGACCCGCCGCCGCGGATGTCATAGATGCCGGTTGCGGCCGCGCGGCGGATTTCGGCGTTCACATCGTTGGAATAGGTCCAGCTCTGCTTCGGGGGCGTTTGGGGGATATCGGTCATCTTCGTGCCTCAGTAAGCAGACGCATTGTCGACGTTGAAATTATAGAGCTTGCGGGCAGAGCCATAGCGCTTGAACTCTTCGGGCTTGGCCAGATGATCGGCCTCGCCGCGCTTCAGCAGATCGGCCAGCAGCTCCAGATGTTCGGGGCGCATCTCTTTTTCGATGCAGTCGGCGCCCAGCGATTTCACCGAACCGCGCACGAACAGCCGCGCCTCATAGAGGCTGTCGCCCAGCGCATCGCCCGCATCGCCCAGCACCACCATATTGCCCGATTGCGCCATGAAGCAGGACATGTGGCCGATGTTGCCATGCACCACGATGTCGATGCCCTTCATCGAAATGCCGCAGCGCGAGGCGGCATTGCCCTTCACCACCAGCAGACCGCCGCGCCCGGTGGCGCCGGCATACTGGCTGGCATCGCCGTCGATGATGACGGTGCCCGACATCATGTTTTCGGCCACGCCCGGCCCGGCGCTGCCCTTGATGCGCACCGTGGCCTGCTTGTTCATGCCCGCGCAGTAATAGCCGGTCGAGCCGCGCACGGTGACATCAATCGGGGCATCCAGACCCACGGCAATCGCATGGGCGCCCTTGGGGTTGACGATTTCCCAGACCGTTTCATTGGTCTGTTCCTTCAGCCCGTGCAGGGTGGAATTCAGCGCGCGCAGACCCTGCGCCGTAAGATCGAAGCTTTGCATGGCTCAGCGTTCCCAGAAATAGACGGTGGCGGGTTCGGGTTCCCAGACGCGGGCGGTCTCGATCCCCGGCAGATTGACCATGGCGCGATATTCGCTGCCGAAAGCCACATATTGATCGGTTTCCGCCATGACGGCGGGTTTGCAGGCCACGGGATCGCGCACCACGCCAAAGCCGTTCCGGGTGCCCACCACGAAGGTGTAGAAGCCATCCAGATCGTTCAGGCCGGATTCCAGCGCCTCGCCCAGGTTCTGGCTCTCTTGCAGCTTGTGGCTGACATAGGCGGCGGCCACCTCGGTGTCGTTCTGGGTTTCAAAGCTCATGCCCTGGCGGATCAGTTCGCGCCGCAGCCCGTTGTGGTTGGACAGCGAGCCGTTGTGTACAAGGCATTGATCCGGGCCGGTGGAAAACGGGTGGGCGCCCATCGTCGTCACGGCGCTTTCGGTGGCCATGCGGGTATGGCCGATGCCATGGGTGCCCGCCATCTTTGCCACGTCGAACCGGGCGGCCACATCTTTGGGCAGGCCGACTTCCTTGTAGATTTCAATACCTTCGCCTGCGCTCATCACCTTCAGCGTGGCCTTGCTGCGCACCAGGGCGCGGGCGGCATCCAGCTGGGCTTCGGGCAGGGTGACAACCGCATGGGTGTCTTTCACCACAACCGAAACCTTGGCGCCGATGGCGGCCTCGATCATGCCGGCCAGACCGGGGAAATCTGCGCCCGGTGCGGTGGATTGCACGGTCAGCTTGGCCGTGCCGGCCTCGGGGGCCGAATAGATCGCGATGCCGGCACTATCCGGGCCACGGTCTGTCATGGTGATGAGCATTTCCGTCAGAAGCGCGCCGAGCTGGGGTTCCAGCGCAGGGTCTTTCAGAAACAGTCCGACGATACCGCACATGGGTCGACTCCTTGGTGACTGTCTGCGCCGGCCGATTTGCGGCGCGTCTTCGCTTTATGTGAAACAAAGTTTATCCTTAGGAAATAAGCAAAACGCAAGAGCCCAAATGCGGCCGGCCCATCTGCCCGCGAAAGGGGCGATGTTGCGGCGATCTGCGGATATTTGCGGCGATTTCAGAAGCTGCGCGGGGGCGCGTCACGATTCGTGCAGGAAAAGGTGGCTTATTGCCCTGTAGGAAAATAATATGCCTGATAGGGCGTATCGGGCAGAATGTCCGGGCGGCCTTCACCGCCCGAATCATGCAGGCGGCCTGTCAGGCCTGCGGATAGGCAATGATGGAAAGATAGCGGGCCGGCAGTTTCACCAGATCCTCCGGCCCATGCGGGGAATCGGCGTCGAAGAACAGGCTGTCGCCGGGTTGCAGATGAAAGAGTTCTTCGCCATGACGATAGACAACCTCGCCCTCCAGCATGAACAGAAGCTCGATCCCGTCGTGCTGGAAGGTGGGGAAGGTATCGGATTCGGCGGTGAGGGTGATCAGATAGGGTTCGACCACCACGCCCGAGGAATTCGATCCGATATGGCCCAGCAGATGATATTGATGGCCCGCCCGGGTGCCGCGCCGCTCGATCTCGATATGCTCGCCGGATTTCACATGCTGCACCTCGCGCCGTTCCTCGAAGCCGCGGAAGAAGCTGGTGATCGGGGTGGAAAAGGCGTGCGACAGCAGCTGCAGCGTGGTCAGCGAGGGCGAGGTCATGCCGTTTTCGATCTTCGACAGCATCCCGATCGACAGGCCGGTGATATTGGCCAGATCGGCCACCGTCATGCCCTGCGCCCGGCGGAAGGCGCGCACCTCGCGGCCGATTGCCGCCTCCAGGTTGCGGTCGGCCACATCGCGGACCCGGTGGGGATCTTGTTCGAAGGCGGGTTTGACGCGCGACACGGGCGCGCCGGAATCAGACAGGTCGGCAGGATCGGTCATCGGGCAATCGGCACTTTGCAGGGGGATGGGGTTCACCAGTGTGAAACAAATCGCTGTGACATGCAAACCATGGGGAAAGGGCCAGGCCGATGACCGCGCAATCCAGGCTGGGCTTTCTGCTGATGGACGGCTTTCCGATGGCCTGCCTGACCTCGGCGATCGAGCCGCTGCGGGCGGCGAATGAAATCACCGGCCGCAAGGAATTTGCCTGGCAACTGGTCAGCGAAACCGGCGCGCCGGTGCGGTCTTCGGCCGAAGTGCGCTTTGATCCCGATTGCGCGCTGGATGCGGTAGAGGGGCTGGACGGGCTGATGCTGCTGTCGGCGCCCACTTCGGAATTTGCCAATCCGCGCCATGCCTTCGGCCTGATCCGCAGGCTGGACCGGGCGGGGGTGGGGATCGGCGGCTTTTCCGGCGGCATCTTCCCGCTGGCCCGATCCGGGTTGATGGACGGGCACCGCTGTTCGGTGCACTGGTGCTATGAGGCGGCGTTCAAGGCCGAATTCCCCGAGATCGAGCCCAGCCCCAGCGCCATTCTGCGCGACCGGCGGCGCACCACGGTTTCGGGGGCGGGGGCGGTGTTCGATCTGATGCTGCGCCTGATTGAAGAGCGGCTGGGCCGCGATACGATGACCGAGGTGGCCTGCTGGTTTCAGCATCCCTTCGTGCGTGACGAAGACGCCAGCCAGAAGGTGCCNNCATCCGCGCCGCGATCCGCATCTTTGAAGATCACATCGAAGACCCGGTGCAGATCGCCGATGTGGCCCAGCAGGTGGACCTATCGGAACGTCATCTGGAACGCTGCTTCAAACAGGCGACGGGGCAGAGCCCGCTGAAATATTACCGCCTGCTGCGGCTGCGCAAGGCGCGGCAGCGGGTGCTGTATTCCAATGACACGATCACCGAAATCGCCCAGTCGGTGGGCTATGCCAGTTCCACCCCCATGGCGCGGCATTATGCCCGTGCCTTTGGCGTGAACCCCAATGACGAACGCCGCCGGTTGCACGGGCTGCGCGGGCTGGCCGGGGCGTTGCCGCCCCGCGACTAGAAAANNGGGCCTCTGGCCCATTCACCCCCTGAGGGTATTTTTGCCAAGAGGAAGGGGGAAGGGGTTTGTCCTTCCCTTCGCTTCTGCCGCCAGCGGGGGGGCGCGCCCCGCCGTGCGGTGGATAACTCAGGCCAGCGCCCGGGCGGCGGTTTCCAGCGCGTGCCAGAGGGCGGCAGCCGAGGAGCGGGGCCCGATCACGCTGATCCGGCCCGGTTCGCGCCAGATCAGATAGCAGCCGATATGTTCGACCACCGTGCGGGTGGCATGGCCGGGGGCAAGACCGCGCAGATCAACCGGGCAAAGCCGTTCGAACAGTGCGGGCAGGTGTTCCCCCCGGATGTCAAAGCGGGCCCAGCCATCGGTCTGTTCGGTGATGGAGGCGGTATCGCCGAAGAGGCCGCGCAGATGGCGGTGGATATCTTCATGGCTGGCGAAGGGGGCCTCGATCATCCAGCTGTCCTGGGCCAGCCAGAAGGCCGCATAGGGCGCGCCCGGCAGCCAGCAGGCCGGGCCGGGCAGGGGCAGGCCCGCTGCCGCTGCGCGGTCTGCCACAGCGGCGGATTGTCCGGCCCGCACCGTCAGCGAGCCAAGCGCGGTATCCACCACTTCGGTCAGCGCAAAGCCACCGATGTTATGCTGTTCCGGCAGGGCATGGCCCAGCGGGGTGCGGGGGGCAAGGGTCAGGTCAGCCACGGAGGCGGTCTCCTTCCGGATCAAAGAAATGCGGGCTGGTGATTTCCACCTCGACCTCGGTTTTCGCCAGCAGGTTGACCGCGCGCAGGCGCTGGCCGCGCCGGGCATCGCCGCCCTTCAGATAGCCGAGCGAGATCATATGCCCCAGATGCGGCGAATGGACGGTGGAGGTGATCCAGCCCAGATCGCTGGCGGCCACCGCATCGGCGCCCTTTTCCAGGAAATGCGCGCCGGAGGTGAGCTTTTCGGCCGGGTTCACCGGCTTCACGCCGATCAGGCGATAGCCGTTCACATCCACCATCCCTTCACGCTGCGACAGGGCCATCCCGATGCTGTCTTTCTTCTTCGACACCATCTTGCCCAGCCCCATGTTCAGCGCGCTGGACTGGCCGTTCAGCTCGTTCCCCGCGACATGGCCCTTTTCGACGCGCATCACCCCAAGCGCCTCGGTGCCATAGACCACGGCCTCATATTCCGCCCCCGCCGCCATCAGCGCCCGGATCAGCGCATCGCCGTAACGGGTGGGCACTGCGATTTCATAGGCCAGCTCGCCCGAGAAGGAGATGCGGAAGATCCGCGCCCGCAGGCCGCCGATGGTGATTTCGGCGCAGCCCATATAGGGCAGGGCGGCATCTGAAATATCCTGATCCACCAGCTTGGCCAGCAGCTTGCGGGCATTGGGGCCCGCCACGGAATATTGCGCCCAGGCCTCGGTGGTGGAGATCAGCTGCACATCCATATCGGGGTACAGACACTGGCGCAGGAATTCCAGATGGCGGAACACGCCCACAGCATTGGCGGTGGTGGTGGTCATCACATATTCGCTTTCGCCCAGCCGCGCGGTGGTGCCATCGTCGAACACCATGCCATCTTCGCGCAGCATCAGCCCATAGCGGCATTTGCCCACCGCCAGCGTGCTGAAGGTATTGGCATAGGCCTTGTCGAGAAACGCGCAGGCGTCAGTGCCCTGAATGTCGATCTTGCCCAGCGTCGTCACATCGCAGATGCCGACAGAGGCGCGTGTGGCCAGAACCTCGCGGTCCACGCTTTCGCGCCAATGGGTTTCACCATCGCGGGGCAGCCATTGCGCGCGCAGCCACTGGCCCACCTCGACAAAGACGGCGCCCTGTTCGGTGGCCCAATGGTGGCTGGGGGTCAGGCGTTTCGGCTTGAACTCCTGCCCGCGCGACCGGCCCGCCAAGGCGCCCATGGCGACCGGGGTATAGGGCGGGCGGTAGATGGTGGTGCCGGTTTCGGGAATCGGCCTGCCGGTCAGTTCGGCCATCACGGCCAGGCCCAGCACATTGCCGGTCTTGCCCTGATCGGTGGCCATGCCCAGCGTGGTATAGCGTTTCAGATGTTCGACCGAGACATAGTTTTCCTGATGCGCCAGCTTCACATCCTTGACGGTGACATCATTCTGCTGGTCGATCCAGGCGCGGCCCTTGCCGGGCACATGCCATTTCGGGGTGATGCTGACCGGGGCATCCTCGGCCTCGGGCAGATCGCGGCCGGGGGCGGAGAAGCCCAGATCGGCCAGCGCCGCCTCGGCCTGCGCCACGCCGCTGTCCAGCGCGCCATGGGTGGAGAGGCTTNNGGCCCGGGGGGCCACCGGCGCCGGGCAGGAAGGCGGCGATGCCCTCATCCCAGACCGGGCGTGACCGATGATGCGAGGTGATGTTGACATTCGGGTTCCAGCCGCCGGAAACGCCAAGCGCATCGCAGCGGAAGGTTTCGGTGCCATGGGGCGTGCGGATGGTGACGGATTTCAGGCCCAGGCGGCCTGCGGTGCCGATCACCTCTTCGCCCTTGCGGGCGTCGATCACCCGCACCTCGATCCCACGGGCGCGCAGATCGGTGGCGGTGCGCAGCCCGTCGTCATTATTGGTGAAGACGGCGGCGCGCCGCCCCACCGCCACGCCCCAGCGGTTGGCATAGGCGCGCAGGGCACCCGCCAGCAGGATGCCGGGGCGATCATTGTCCTCAAAGGCGATCGGGCGTTCGGTGGCGCCGCCGGCCAGGATGCTGCGGCGGGCATAGATGCGCCACAGGATCTGCCGGGGCTTGCCGGGCAGGGGCGCGGGCAGGTGATCGCTGACCCGCTCCACCGCCGCATAGATGCCGTGATCCATGGCACCCAGAATGGTGGTGCGCGGCATCAGCTGCACATTGGGCAGGCTGCGCAGCTCTGCCACACATTTGGCGGCCCAATCGGCGCCGGGGCGCCCCTCGACCTGATGGGTTTCGGCATTCAGCCGCCCGCCCATGCGGAAATCCTCATCCGCGAGGATCACCCGCGCGCCCGCGCGCCCGGCGGTCAGCGCCGCCATCAGCCCGGCAGGGCCTGCGCCGATCACCAGCAGNNGGGCCACATGAAGGTCTTGTAATAGAAACCGGCGGTCAGGAAGGGCGACAGGTGATCGTTGATCGCCATGGCATCGAAGGCGAGGGAGGGCCAGCGGTTCTGGCTGTTGGCCTCCAGCCCGTCGAACAGTTCGACCACCGTGGCGCGGGTATTGGGTTCCTGCCGCGCGCCTGCGCGCAGTTCCACCAGCGCGTTGGGTTCCTCGGATCCGGCAGAGATCGGGCCGCGCGGGCGGTGATACTTGAAGCTGCGCCCCATCAGCCGCACGCCATTGGCCAGCAGCGCCGAGGCGAGCGTATCGCCGGGGTGGCCGTGATATTCATGGCCATCGAAGGTGAAGCGCAGGCTGCGCGTGCGGTCGATCTGGCCGCCGGAAATGCGGTTGGATTGCGTCATTTGCTGCGCCCCCGGCTGCGGGCCACATCGCGGGCCAGTTCCACCTGCGTGATCTCATGCGTCAGGGTGTTGCGGGTCACGACCAGCCAGCTGCGGTCGCCCTGTTCGTGATACCACAGCTCGCGGTGTTCGCCCGCGGTGTTGGTGCGCTGATAGAGGTAATCGTGAAACGCCGCGATGGCGCCCGGGGCCAGGCCATCCGGCCGGTCGATCAGGCTGGCATCGCCCAGATAGACGAATTCCTGCGCATCGCGCGGGCCGAGGATCGGGTGGTTGATAATCATGATCAGTGGCCTTTCAGGCGGAATGCCATCTGCAGGCTGCGGTTTGCTGCTTTACCTTGGTCCAAATATCCATGCGACGCGCGGGGGCCCGCGCCGGGCATGGATATTTTTGCCAAGGTGAAAGGGGCATCGGAGTGAGGGGGCGGGGAACGGCGTGCCATGGTCAGTGCAGGTTCGGCTGCGCGCCCTGGCCCTTTTCGTCGATCATCCGCCCTTTCAGGAAGCGGTCGAAGCGATAGGCCCTTGCGGTGTCATGCGGGGTATCGGTGGCCAGCAGATGGGCGAAGGCCCAGCCGCTTGCCGGGGTGGCCTTGAAGCCGCCATAGCACCAGCCGCCATTGAAATAGAGCCCGTCGATATCGGTGCGGTCGATGATCGGGCTGCCATCCATCGACATGTCCATGATGCCGCCCCNNCCCGCCCTTGTCGGACTGGCTGACGTAGAAATGGCCCGCGCCATAGGTGATGACGCCGTCGATCAGCGGTTTCAGCCCCTCGGACACGAAGGCCTGCAGCACATGGCTTTCGATGGGCAGGCGGCGATCCACCATGGCCATCACGCGCGAAGAATTGCCCGCCACCGCGACGCCCACCTTTTTCGCGCCGATGAAGCCGCGCGAGGTGTCAACGCCGGTGACGCGGCCGTTTTCAAGGCGGATGCCCGTCACCTCGCAGTTCTGGATCAGATCGACGCCGCGGGCATCGGCGCCGCGGGCATAGCCCCAGGCCAC
>DOMY01000167.1 GCA_003509785.1 Gemmobacter sp. | reverse complement strand
ATGGAAGAAAAACTGCGCTTCGCCATCCGCGAAGGCGGCCGTACCGTCGGCGCCGGCGTCGTCTCCAAGATCATCGCCTGATGATTTTGGAAACTGATGGCGTCGCCGGCGTGGTCTCCAAGATCATCGCCTGATCCAACGCGATCTTGCGACGAAACACAAAGGCCGCCCTTCGGGGCGGCCTTTTCTCATGGTGGGTCACCTGTGGCCAGCGCGGGCGGCTGCCATGCAGCCCGGCCTCTGCGCGCCGTTCTGCCATCCCCTCCCATGCCCTGTGCCTTGCTCCTTCCCAAATACTCATCTTCCTTCCTCGCGCCCTATCCCAAAGCAGCGTTGACCTTTCGCGCCGGCGCCTTAACCTCTGCCAAGGGGAGGAAACCAGCCATGTGCCAGATTTTCGCCGGACAAGACCCGTCACGCTACGAATCCGTCACCCGCCGCCTGCGGCTGAACGGGCAATCAACCTCGATCCGACTGGAACGTGCCTTCTGGCGTATTCTGGACCAGATCGCCGCCAAGGAAGGGGTTTCTACCCCGGCCTTCCTGTCGAAACTTCATTCCGAAGTGCTGGAACAGCAGGGCGAGGTGACGAATTTCACCTCCTTGCTGCGCTGCGCCTGCACGATCCACCTGGGCGAGCTGGATCAGCTGCCGCCCGCGCGCTTCGCCGCTGAATAGAAAATGCGGCTGTAGTAGTCCCCTACTACCCGCCCTGAAATTGGTTCCTTAACCTTACCAAAACTGCCAAAGTTCTGGAGGGTTCATGGCCAAGGCTATCCATTCGATGATCCGCGTGCTGGAAGAGGCTCGCTCGGTCGCGTTTTACGAAACGGCCTTCGGGCTGCAGGTCGCAGACCGGCTGGATTTCGAAAGTTTCACCCTGATCTACATGTCGAACCCCGAAAGTGGCTTCGAACTGGAACTGACGGTCAACAAGGGCCGGACCGAGCCCTATGATCTGGGCGATGGCTATGGCCATTTCGCCGTATCGGTTGCCGATGTCGCGGCAGAACATGCCCGGCTGACCGATGCAGGCCTTGCGCCGCGCAAGCTGGTCGATTTCCGCAACGGCGATGTGCTGGTTGCCAAATTCTTCTTCATCGCCGACCCCGATGGTTACCAGATCGAGGTCATTCAGCGTGGCGGTCGCTTCCAGTAGGAGGCACCGCCCAGCCAAGTTTCGACGTCTTTGGGAGGAGACCATGAAACACAGCCGGGATACCAAACCCGTAAAGCGCCCGCCCAGCCCCGTGCTGGCCGGGCTGACCCGCCGCGCGCTGTTGCAGCGCGCCGCCGCCGCAGGGGCCATTGCCGTGACCGGGGCGGGCTTCATCGCCGCCCCGGATGCCGCCTGGGCCATGGAGGTGAGGGCGATCACGCCGGAACAGATGGCCACGCTGATGCAGATGGCGCGCGACATCTATCCGCATGACCGCATCGCTGATGCCTTCTATGCCGTGGCCGTCAAGGGCTATGACAGCGAAGAGCAGAAGGCGGCCGTTGCCGAAGGCATCGCAGCCCTGGATGCCGCCGCCGTGGCGCAGGGCCATGCCAGCTATCTTGCCATCGGTTGGGAGGAAGACCGGGTCAAGGTGCTGCAAGCCGTGGAAACCACGCCCTTCTTTCAGACGGTCCGCGCCGGTCTGGTGACCGGGCTTTACAACCAGAAAGAGGTCTGGCCGCTGTTCGGCTATGAGGGCGAGTCCTTCTCGCAGGGGGGCTATATCGAACGTGGCTTTGACGACATCAACTGGCTGTAAGGGGAGGCAGGAATGGTTGCGAAATTTGATCTGACCGACGACAGCGTGGTTGTCGTCATCGGCACCGGCGCAGGCGGCGGGGTGCTGGCCAATGAACTGGCGCAGAAGGGCGTCAAGGTCGTGGCGCTGGAGGCGGGCGGGCGCTACCTGCCCGAAGATTACATCAACGACGAATGGGACAGCTTCGCCCAGCTGGCCTGGCTCGATGCCCGCACCACCAGCGGTGACTGGCGGGTGGCCAAGGATTTCGCCGGGCTTCCGGCCTGGATCGTCAAGGCGGTGGGCGGCACCACAACCCATTGGGCGGGCGCCTCGATCCGCTTTCAGGATCACGAATGGAAGGCGCTGACCAGCTATGGCGCGGTGGAAGGGGCCAACCTTCTGGATTGGCCGATCGACGCCGCCGAAATGGCACCCTGGTATGACAAGGCCGAAACCAAGCTGGGTGTGACGCGCACCGGCGACCGCGCGGGCCTGCCGGGCAACAACAATTACAAGGTCTTCGAAAAGGGCGCCCTCGCCCTGGGGTATAAAGAGGTGCATACCGGCCGCATGGCCATCAACTCGGCCGATTATGACGGGCGGCTGGCCTGCCAGCAGACCGGCTTCTGCTTTCAGGGCTGCAAATGGGGCGCGAAATGGAGCGCGGCCTATACCGACATTCCGGCGGGAGAGGCGACCGGCAATCTGGAAGTGCGCGAACGCGCCCATGTCGCCCGCATCCTGCACAACGAGGCGGGCAAGGTCACCGGCGTCGAATATTTCGACAAGGACGGCAATCTGCAGATGCAGAAGGCCCGTATCGTGGCCGTTGCAGGCAACAGTTTCGAAAGCCCGCGCCTGCTGCTGAATTCGGCCTCCAGCATGTTCCCGGATGGGCTGGCCAACAGCTCTGGCATGGTGGGGCGCAACTACATGCGCCACACCACCGGATCGGTCTATGCGGTGTTTGACAAGCCGGTGCGCATGTGGCGCGGCACCACCATGGCAGGCATCATGCAGGACGAGGCGCGCCACGATCCCTCGCGCGGGTTCGTCGGTGGGTACGAGCTGGAAACGCTGGCCCTCGGCCTGCCGTTCATGGCGGCCTTCCTCAACCCCGGGGCCTGGGGGCGCAGCTTCACCTCGGCGCTGGACAGCTATGAAAACATGGCCGGTCTCTGGATCGTGGGCGAAGACATGCCGCAGCAGAAGAACGGGGTCACCCTGTCGGATACCAAGGATCAGTTCGGCCTGCCCGTCGCCAATGTGCATTTCGACGATCACCCGAACGACATTGCCATGCGCAATCACGCCTATGCACGCGGTGTGGCGATGTACGAGGCCGTGGGGGCCACCCGCGCCTTCCCGACGCCGCCTTACCCCAGCACCCACAACCTGGGCACCAACCGCATGTCGGAAAAACCGGCCGATGGCGTGGTGAACAAATGGGGGCAAAGCCATGACATTGCGAACCTTTTCGTCTCTGACGGCTCGCAGTTCACCACCGGCGCCGCCGAAAACCCCACGCTGACCATCGTGGCGCTGGCGATCCGCCAGGCCGATCACATCGCCCGCGAAATGTCGGCCGGGTCGATCTGACCGGCAGAAGGGGCATTGCATCCAAACCCTCTCCCCCGTGGGGGAGAGGGTGGTGCGGCACGGGCCGGATGCGCGCTGCGGGATAGTGCGGGAAAGCCCTCTCCCCACGGGGGAGAGGGTTGGGTGAGGGGTTCAGGCCCCGCATTTGCAACCGCCGCCCGTTTCTGCCATATCCAGCGCCATTCCCGCATACGAGGGCCATATGGCTGACGATCTGCACACCATCGACGATG
>DOMY01000229.1 GCA_003509785.1 Gemmobacter sp. | reverse complement strand
TTCCTCGCGCGAGGGCGGATCGTCATAGATGCCGATGCAGCGGGCGGAAGGGTGCGCATCGAACAGCTTCACCAGCGCGGATTTCGTGGTCAGCCCGCCTGCCGTGATCACCAGCTGGGCATCGCCGGGGCGCCAGTCTTTCAGCGCGGCGGTGACGGCGGGGGCAAGCGTATCGGTCGCCTCTTCCAGAAAGGTGACGCGCGGGCCGGGAAAGAAGCCCTGCGCCTTCAGCGCATCCATCAGCGCGGCAGGGTCTTTGCGCAGCTCTGCGCCCGAAAGCCGGGTCAGGCGCATCTCTGCCTCGCCTTCGGGGCCGATCAGGGCGCGGATCACCTCTTGCCGCCGCAGCGCCACGCGCATGGCATCCTGCCCGAAGATCAGCAGCCCCGCCGCCGCCGGATCGGGCTTGGCGAAATAGGCCGTGGCCGCCGCACCACTGAGTTTCACAGGAACTAACCTGCCGTGGCGATCAGCCGGGTCACGATCTGATCGGCCAGGATGCGCATCAGGCGATAGGCGGCATCCTCTTCGGCGGCGAGCCCCGCCACCGTCGATCCGGTGGCCGACCAGGAGGTGAAGCTTTGCGCCAGACCTTCGGCCCTGGTGGCGCCGCTGTCATCCTTCAGCTGCCAGTTCACCTGCCCCGTGAGGTTATAGCGGGTGATCGCGTTTTCCGGGGTGATGCCCACGCCGATGCGGTTGGTGGTGATCTGATATTCCAGATCGAAGCGGGCCGCCTGCGGGCGACCCAGCCGTTCTTCCAGCCGTTCGACCAGATCGAAGGCATTCTTGCTGTCAGGATTGGCCACGCGGATGGCGCCCAGCATGGCAGAGGCCGGGCCACCCGGCGCATAGGACGGGGNNCCAGCAGCAGCAGGGCCTTGCGGCGGTCAGGCAACGACATTGATGATACGCCCCGGAACGACGATGATCTTCTTTACCGGATTTCCGGCAAGGAATCTGATGACATCCTCGTTCGCCAGCGCGATCTTTTCAACCTCTGCGCCCGGCATATCCTTGGGCACGCTGATTTCCGCCCGCCGCTTGCCGTTGATCTGGATCGGCAGCACCACGGTATCATCCACCAGCAGCGCCGGATCGGCCTTGGGCCAGGGGGCCTGGGCGCAAAGCCCGGCGCCGCCCTGATAGGCCCAGATCGATTCCGCGATATGCGGCACCATGGGCGACATCAGCTGTGCCAGGGTGCGGATCGCCTGTTTCATCACCGGGGTGGAGGCATCGGCCTTGGCGATGACATTGGTAAAGCCGTAAAGCGCGGCGATGGCCTTGTTGAAGGCGAAGCCCTCGATGCCCTTCGTCACCTCGTCAATCGCGCGGGCAGTGGCCTTTTGCAGCGCCAGATCTTCGGGGCCTGCGTGATCGGCGGGCAGCTCGCCAATGCGCGAACACAGGTTCCACACGCGGTTCAGATGCTTGAACGCCGCTTCGGCGCCCGAGGCCGTCCATTCCACATCGCGTTCCGGCGGGCTGTCGGACATGACGAACCAGCGCGCGGTATCGGCGCCGAATTCCGCGATGATGTTCATCGGATCGACGACATTCTTCTTGGATTTCGACATTTTGGCCGAGGGGATGCCCTCGACAAGCCAGCCACCTTCCCGAAGTTTCTCCCGCCATTCTGCCATCGGCATCTTTTCAGGGCGCGGGGGGGCAGATCTTAAGAAACATACACGCTCAAGTATCTCTTGGCCATCTGCGATGGCGCTCAAGGTGAACCCCCCTACATCCTCGGGCAGGTGATAGACCGGGCGGCCCCGGTCATCGGTGGTCTTGTAGATTTCATGCGTCACCATGCCCTGCGTGAACAGCGCGTTGAACGGCTCTACCGCCTTTTGCGGCAGGTGGCCGGTCTCGTGCATGGCGCGCGCGAAGAAGCGCGAATAGAGCAGGTGCAGGATCGCATGTTCGATGCCGCCGATATACTGATCGACGTTCATCCAGTAATCGGCATCTTCCGCCACCGTCGGCGTGGTGGCGCGCGGCGCGGTGAAGCGGGCGTAATACCAGCTGGAATCGACGAAAGTATCCATCGTATCCGTCTCGCGCAGCGCCGCGCCGCCGCAGGACGGGCAGGTGGTGTTGCGCCAGGTCGGGTGGCGGTCCAGCGGATTGCCGGGTTTGTCGAAGCTGACATCATAGGGCAGTTCGACCGGCAGGTTTTCCTTCTTTTCGGCCACCACACCGCAGGCCGCACAATGCACGACCGGAATCGGGCAGCCCCAGTAGCGCTGGCGCGAAATGCCCCAGTCGCGCAGGCGGAACTTCGTCACGCCTTGGCCGAAACCCTTTTCCTCGGCCAAAGCGATGGCCTCGGCCACGCCCGCGTCGCCGGTCATCACACGGTCGCCGCCGATGCCGCGGATATAGCGCACCTTTTCCGACTTCATCGGGGTGAAGGCCTCGGCCAGCGTGGCTTCTTCGGTGCCTTCGGCCACGAAGACCGGGGTGATGGGCAGGCTGTATTTGGTGGCGAATTCGAAATCACGCTGGTCATGCGCCGGGCAGCCGAAAATCGCGCCGGTGCCGTAATCCATTAGGATGAAATTCGCGATCCAGACCGGCAGTTCGATGCTGGCATCCAGCGGATGCTTCACGCGGATGCCGGTGTCAAACCCGATCTTTTCGGCGGTTTCCAGCGCCTCGGCCGTGGTGCCGCCGATGCGGCAGCGGGCCAGGAATTCGGCCACGTTCGGATCATCGGCCAGCGCCTTGGCCATCGGGTGATCGGGGCTGATGCCCGCGAAGCTGGCGCCCATCAGCGTGTCGGGGCGGGTGGTATAGACCTCCAGCGTATCGAAGCCCGCAGGCGCGCCGACGGTATCAAAGCTGAACTGCAGCCCGCGCGACCGGCCGATCCAGTTGGCCTGCATCAGGCGCACCTTCTCGGGCCAGTCTTTCAGGCTGTCGAGCGAATCCAGCAGATCCTCGGCCATGTCGGAGATCTTGAAGAACCACTGCGTCAGTTCCCGCCGTTCCACCGCCGCGCCAGAGCGCCAGCCCTTGCCGTCGATCACCTGCTCGTTCGCCAGCACGGTCATGTCGACCGGATCCCAGTTGACCACCGCCGCCTTGCGATAGACCAGACCCTTTTCCATCATGTCGATGAACATGGCCTGCTGCTGGCCGTAATATTCCGGGTCGCAGGTGGCAAATTCGCGGCTCCAGTCGATCGACAGGCCCAGCGGCTTCATCTGATCGCGCATCACGTCGATATTGCCGTAGGTCCAGTCTTTCGGGTGGCCGCCGCGTTCCATCGCCGCATTTTCGGCGGGCATCCCGAAGGCATCCCAGCCCATCGGGTGCAGCACGGAAAAGCCCTGCGCCAGCTTGGTGCGCGCGACCACATCGCCCATGGTATAGTTGCGCACATGGCCCATGTGGATGCGCCCCGACGGATAGGGGAACATCTCCAGCACATAGTATTTCTGCTTGGCCGGATCGCGGCGCGCGGTAAAGACCCCGGCCGCTTCCCAGGCATCCCGCCACTTTTTCTCGATCTGGCTCGGTTCATAGCGCGACATGCTTGCCTCTTTCCCTCGGACTGCCGCGCGGAATTACACCTTCCGGCCCGGAAAGGTCCAGACTGCTGGTTTCATCTTGGCTCAAATATCCCGGGGGAATCGCGCCAGAGGCGCGATGGGGGCAGCGCCCCCTGCCCCTGTTCCGGTCGCTGCGGGCTTAAAGCCCGATGTCGCGGATGCGCAGCTGGCGCGCCCGGGTCAGGATGGCATCTTCGACCGCGCGCTGGGTTTCCGGCGACACGGCAGCGCCGTCACGGCCCTGCAGCGAAACCCGCAGCGCGCGGGCATCCAGCGCCGGATCGCTGACATGGATGGTGGCGCGATAGGCGCGGCCACCGCCGGGCGGGGTGCCATAGCCGGTGACGATGATGCCGGTGAAGGGGTCGACCGTTTCGATGGGCAGGAAGTTCAGGATTTCCAGCGAGGATTGCCAGAGATACTTGTTCACCTCGACCGTCGTATTGGGGTCGTCGCGGTTTTCGAACAGGTTCCAGATCGTTTCGCGGTCTTCGTCTTCGCCCGTCGCCTCGGCAATGGCGGCGCGTTGGGCATCGGCGGCCTGACGCCGGGCCAGTTCATTCTCGGTGGTGAGGCCGTCGGACCGCAGGCCCGAGAAATTGCCGCAAGATGCCAGAACCACGAGGGCAAGGCTTCCGGCGGCAGCGGCGCGTGCGAGGCTGGTCAGGTTCATCGGCTCCCCCGTCAGGTATAGCGGTTGTCTAGCCGAGCCACCGGGGCCGAACAAGGCTTTTCCCTTGGGTGGCCCCCCGGCGGGTGGCTGCGGGCCGCGATTTCACATCGGCGGGCCCGGTTGGCGGCAGATTGTGGCCGGGCTGGGGGACTGGGCCGGGTGGGGTAAAGCAACTGTGACTTTGCTGCACCACGGTCCGGCTGTTTGCCCGGCGGCCCGCCGTCCGGATTGCAATCCGCGCCCTATCAGCCGAAATAGACGCCATACCCAATTCGGATTCCCCTGAGTTGGGCCGCACCTTTGAGACAACGAGGGAAAACGATGAAAAAGATCCTGCTCGCCACCACCATGCTGGTCGGCACCGCTGGCTTCGCCGCCGCTGAAGTGACCCTGTCGGGTTCGGCCGTCTTCGGCCTCGGCTACGACGAGTCGATCGCTGTCGGCAACGACACCTACTCGGTCATGGAAACCTACCTGACCGCTACCGCCACCGTCCAGTCGGACGCTGGTCTGGAATTCGGCTTCGAGCAAGTCTTCGCGACCTTCTCGACCGAAGATGCTCGTTCGGGCACCGGCATCCAGAACGACGGCACCAAAGTGTACGTTTCGGGCGCTTTCGGCAAACTGTCGTTCGGTTCGGTTTCCGAAGCTGACGAAATCGGCGCTCTGTCGGACATCGGCGGCCTGAACGGTCTGGGCGTTGACAACGTTGCCGAAGCCTACACCGGCGACTCCTCGGCTCACAACTCGGCCGACATCAACTACACGGGCACCTTCGGTGGCTTCACCGTTGCTCTGTCGACCAACCTGAACGGCCCGGCCGACGTGACCGACTCGACCTCGGCCATCGCTCTGAAATATGCCTTCGGCGACGCTTACGTTGCCATGGGCTATGTCGACACCGAAAACTTCGGCTCGACCGCGACCATCTATGCTGGCGGCGACTTCTCCGGCGTTTCGGTCAAAGCCATGTACTCGGAACTGGACCAGGAAGTCGGCGGCAAGCTGGACTCGTACGGCGTCTACGCTTCGTACACCACCGGCGCTCTGACGCTGATGGCTGAAGTTGCTGACAATGACTCGTCGGCTGACACCTCCTACGGCCTCGGCGCTTCGTACGACCTCGGCGGCGGCGCTGCTGTTGTCGGCGGTATCGCTTCGGTTGACGGCGACACCAAAGCAGAAGCTGGTGTGTCCTTCGAATTCTGATCCTAACCGATCAGTTTTTACGGAAGAGCGGGTGCAAGCCCGCTCTTTTCGTTTTGGCCCTGCCGGTCTGGCAGGGCTTTTCTTTTGCGCCCCGCTGTGGCCATCTGCCGAAAAACGGAGGCAGATATGGCTTTGCAGGATATCAGGGCGCGGGTGGCCCAGGCGGAACAGGCCGCAGGCCGCAGCCCCGGATCGGTGACGCTGATCGCGGTGTCAAAGGTGCAGCCGCTGGATCGGGTGGTGGCCGCGCTGGAGGCCGGGCAGCGGGTGTTCGGTGAGAATTATGTGCAGGAATCCGCCGGAAAATGGCCGGATCTGCGGGCGCGGTTCCCGGATGTGCAGGTGCATATGATCGGGCCGCTGCAGACCAACAAGGCGAAGCTGGCGCTGGATCTGTTCGATGCCATCCATACGGTGGATCGCCCGTCCCTGGCCGAAAAGCTGGCAAGGCTGGTACAGGGGCAGGGGCGTTGCCCCGGTCTGTTCGTGCAGGTGAACACCGGGGCAGAGCCGCAGAAGGCGGGTATCCTGCCCGAAGCGGCGGATGAGTTCATCGCCCGCTGCCGGGGCATGGATCTGCCGCTGCAGGGGGTGATGTGCATCCCGCCCGAGGGGGAAGAGGCCGTGCCGCATTTCCGGATGCTGGCGCAGATTGCCGCGCGCAACGGGCTGCAAGGCCTGTCGATGGGGATGAGCAGCGATTTTGAAGCGGCGATTGCCGAAGGCGCCACCCATGTGCGGGTGGGCAGCGCGATCTTCGGTGCCCGCAGTTACGCCTAGCGCAGCCAGAGACGGCCCTGTGGCGCCAGGGCCACATTGCCGTCGTAGATCGGCACCGCTATGTCGGCCAGGGCATCGTGGAACAGCCGCACGCCCTGCGCCTGCAGCCAGCCTGCATCCAGATGGCTCCAGCTGTCGGTGAAGTTGAACAGGCAGACCAGCGTGCCTGCCGGGGCGCGGCGGGCGAAGGCAAAAAGACCGGCAACAGCGGGATGCAGGATTTCGGTCGGCACGCCACCATGCAGTTCAGGCGTGGCGGCGCGGCGGGCCAGGATGTGTTTCACCCCGCGAAAGCAGCGGGCGGCGGGGGTATCGGCGCTGTGCCGGGTGGCGGCCTGCGCCCAATCCATCCGCGGCCGGTTGAGCCAGCGCGAGTCATGCGCATGGGCCGGATCGTCGCGATAGCCGTAATCGTTCAGCAGCGCCAGCTCGTCACCCATATAGACCAGCGGGATGCCGCCAAAGCTGGCCATCAGGGCATGGCCCATCAGGATGCGGTGCAATGCGGCCTCGGTGGCTGCGGGATCGGTCGCCGCCTCCAGCCCCGCCAGCGAGGCGAAGCTGCCGGTGATGCGCTTGTCATTGGTTTCGGGGTTGTACTGGAACACCGCGCCGCGGGCAAAGCTGCCGGGAAAGCTGCCCTCATAGAAATCCGACAGATAGCTGCGATGGGCCGCCCCCGAGATATGCAGCGCCCCGGCATCCTCATCGGTGATGGCCCAGCCGATATCATCATGGCAGCGCAGATAGGTGGCATAGGTGGCATTGGTCAGCACCGGGGGGAAATGCGTCGCCAGAACATGCGCCATCATCCGGGTGTCACGGGTGGCGAGCGCGTTCCAGAACTGCACCATCAGGCTGTTGTGATAGGCCAGATTGCCTTCCTTGCCATCATGCCGCCCGCGCCCCAGATAGGGCAGCATTTCCGCCGGGGCCACGATGGCCTCTTCCAGATGGATCACCGCCGGGGCGGCGATGCGCGAACAGGCGCGCAGGGCCTGCAGCAGCATATGCACCTCGGGTTCCGACTGGCAGCGCGTGCCCAGCCGTTTCCACATGAAGGCTACGGCATCCAGCCGCAGCACATCGACCCCCTTGTTGGCGAGGTTGAGCATCACATCGGTGATTTCCAGAAACACCTCGGGGTTGGCCCAGTTCAGATCCCATTGGTGATCGTAGAAGGTGGTCCAGACCCATTTGCCGGTTTCGGGATCATGGGTGAAACTGCCGGGCGCATGTTCGGGAAAGATCTCGACCAGGGTTTCTTCAAATCGCTTTGGCAGTTCATCCGTATCGAACATCAGGTAATAATCCTGATATTTCGGATCGCCTGCGCGGGCGGCCTGTGCCCAGGCATGTTCTTTGGCGGTGTGGTTCAGCACCAGATCAATGCACAGGTTCATGCCACGTTCGCGCAGGGCGGTGGCCACTTCCTCCAGATCCTCCATGGTGCCGAAGGCCGGGTTCACCGCGCGGTAATCCATGATGGAATACCCCCCGTCGCTATCGCCGGGCCGGGGCATCAGGCAGGGCATCAGATGCAGGTAAGTGGCGCCAAGATCTTCGATATAGTCAAGTTTTTCAGGGATATCCTGCAAGGTTCCGGCGAAGCGGTCGATGTAGAAGACATAGCCCGCGCGATCAGGGCGCTGAAACCAGTCGGGCTCCAGATCGCGTTTCAGATCCAGCCGTTTCAGATCGGCGGGGCGGGCTTTCCATGACTTGCGCAGCAGGGTTTTCAGCCGGTCGCAGAATTTGGCGTAATCGGCGCGATGGCCATAAAGCGCCTGCAGCATGGGCCACAGATCGGGGCCGCTGCGCGCCAGGCGCAGGGCGAAAACCTCGTCATCCCAGGATGCCGGTCTGCGTGCCATGATATCCTCCCTTTGGGGGGAAGATACGACTTTGAAAGCGCTTTGGGAAGCCGCGTCAGTGTGGAACGATCAGCCGTGTCTGATAGGTGATGCGTTGCGCGATCCACAGCAGATCGGCGGGGGCAAAAGCCACGCAGCCTGCGGTGGGATAGCCGGGCCGCCGCCAGCGGTGCAGGAAGATCGCCGATCCCCGGCCCGGCACGGCCTCGGGCCAGTTCCAGCCGGTCAGCACCACCAGATCATACAGCGGATCGGCGCGGCGCAGCCGTTCATGCGAGAAAGGATGCGGGGCGCGGACCATCTGGTTGTAATCGGTATCGCGGCTGTCATCGGACCACAGATCCGAAGGGCCGATGGGCAGCGCCCAGTCGGTGGGCCGCGCCATCCGGTCCGGGCGATACAGCATGCCCACGATGCGATGCACCCCGGCGGGCGTGGCGCCATCGCCCTCGCGCTTGGCGGCGGCGGCGATGATGCCCCCCCGCCCGATGCTGCAGGGAAAGCGGCGGCCCAGAAAGCGCACCCCGGCCGGCGTGACGACCAGATCTTGCGGTGTCATAGCAGATGTCCCGATTTGGCGGCCTTGGTGGCCAGATAGGCGGCGTTCTGTCGGGTCTGCCCCACCTGCAGCGGCACCCGTTCGGCCACGGCCAGCCCCTGGCTTTCCATCATCGCCAGCTTGCGGGGGTTGTTGGTCAGCAGCCGCACCGCCGAAAAGCCAAGCGCCCGCAAGATGCCCGCGCCGATGCGGAAATCGCGTTCGTCATCTTCAAAGCCCAGCCGGTGATTGGCCTCCACCGTGTCGAAGCCCTGATCCTGCAGGGCATAGGCGCGCATCTTGTTGGCAAGGCCGATCCCGCGCCCCTCCTGGTTCAGATACAGCAGCACACCGGCGCCCGCCGCCCCCATCTGGCGCAGCGCCGCATTCAGCTGCGGGCCACAATCGCATTTCAGGCTGCCCAGCACATCGCCGGTGAAACAGGCCGAATGAAGCCGGGCCAGCACCGGGGCGCTGCGGTCGGGCTGGCCGATCTCGATGGCGTAATGTTCTTCGCCGCCATCCTCGGGGCGGAAGATATGCACGCGCCCGGCCTCGGATGCCACCATGGGCAGCCGGGCCGAGACCACTTCGGTCAGGGGCGAGGCGCGGGACAGTTCAGGCGCGGCCTCGGCCAGATCAATCAGCGTCAGCGCCAGGCGCGCCGCCAGCGCCGGGCCATCCGTCACCGGCACCAGCAGTGCGGCCGGCAGCAGATGCGCATCCTTGGCCAGCCGGATCGCGGCGCGATGCAGATCGGCCGGGCCGTCACGCAGGCAACGGAACGGGCCTTTCATCGGCATGTCCAGATCATCGGCGGGATCGGCCATGGCGCCCAGCCAATCCACCTGCGCCGCTTCGGGCACCGCCAGCCGCACGATATCGCCATCATAGGCAATGGCGCGCAGGGTCTGCGCCCGCCGTGCCGTCAGCGCCAGTTCCGGCGCACCCAGCGCCCGCAGATCGGCCAGCCGTTCGGGCGACAGCGGCTCTACCGCCACGGCCAGCGCCGCCTGTGTCCCGCTGGTCAGCACCACGGGCACCCCCATGCGCAGATCGCCACGGGCGCGGGCAAGGCGTTCGATGATGGAAGGGGCAAGGGTCATGGCGCGTCCTTTCGCCCCTCTCTGTAGCGCCCTGCGCGGAAAAGTGAAACATTTGCCGCTGCACCGACACGTCCGCGTGAGCGCACGGTCACAAATCTTGCCGCGCCCGTGTACCGGCCGCATCTGGGTGACAAGCAAAACGGAGAAACACCATGGCACAGCTGCGGAAAATCCTGCTCGTCGATGACGATGATGACCTGCGCGAAGCGCTGAGCGAGCAACTGGTGATGACCGAGGATTTCGATGTGTTCGAGGCCGCCAATGGCGCCGACGGCATGGAAAAGGCCAAGGCGGGGCCGCATGATCTGGTGATCCTCGATGTGGGGCTGCCGGATACCGACGGGCGCGAGCTTTGCCGCCGGATGCGCAAGGCGGGCGTGAAATGCCCCATCCTGATGCTGACGGGCCATGATTCGGATGCCGACACCATTCTGGGGCTGGATTCGGGCGCCAATGACTATGTGACCAAGCCGTTCAAGTTTCCGGTGTTGCTGGCGCGCATCAGGGCGCAATTGCGCCAGCATGAACAATCGGAAGATGCGGTGTTCCAGCTTGGGCCTTATACGTTCAAGCCGGCCCAGAAGATGCTGGTCGACGAGAAAGACCGCAAGATCCGGCTGACGGAAAAGGAAACCAACATCCTGAAGTTTCTTTATCGCGCACAACAAGTGGTTGTGGCCCGCGATGTGCTGCTTCACGAGGTCTGGGGTTATAACGCCGGGGTCACCACCCATACGCTGGAAACCCATATCTACCGCCTGCGCCAGAAGATCGAACCCGATCCGTCAAATGCGCGGCTGCTGGTGACGGAAAGCGGCGGGTATCGGCTGGTCGCCTGAGAGACCAAAAATTAACGGCTGCTGTCTTATTGTTGCCGGTATCGTTTCCTATATCTGGCTCAGGGCAGGATTGATCTGCCCGCAGGTTCCCCTCGCCGCATCGGGGTCATGATGCGGTTCCTCCCTGTTGGACTGGCCGGGCGCAAGCCCGGCCTTTTTTTCTATGGCAAGTTTTCTGCGGCAAGGTTTTCAACAGGATCGCGCTATTCTTCCTCATGAAACCGTGATACAATCACAGGGTGTGCATTGCTTGCGGTGCACCTCTCCCTGTTGGACCTGACGCCGGGCCTCGTGTGCCCGGCATTTTTTTGGCCATATCCCGGCCCCAGCCCGCTTTTTAAACGGCCTTGCCGCACAAGGCTGAATTCCTGGGCTGGATTCCTGGCCGATCCTGCCTAAGTTAAGAACAGGCCGGGCCGATCCGGTGCCAGATGCGAAAGGATACGGGATGCTGTTGCGCTCTGTTCTGCCGGTACTCAGCCTTGCGGCGTTTCCGGCCATGGCCGAACCCCTCAATTTCGATGTCGCCAATAACTCCGCCGCCGATCTGACGGAATTCTATGCTTCGCCGGTGGGCGAAGACAGCTGGCAGGCCAATCTGCTCAGCGCCGCCCCGCTGCCTGCAGGCGATGCGGTTTCGCTGACCATCGCCGAAGCGGCGGGCTGCGCCTATGATTTCCGCATGGTCTTTGCCGATGGCGACGTGCTGGAACAGGCGGGGAACGATCTCTGCGTCCTGTCCAGCTATACGCTGAACTGACCGCGACAGCCGGGTTTGACGCGGGCGGCCCGCCCCCCTAGACATGAGGGGAAACAGGAGCCGCCGCATGACCTTCACCCTCGCCACCTGGAACATCAATTCGGTCCGCCTGCGCGAGGCGCTGGTGTCACGCCTGTTGACCGAAGAGGCGCCGGATGTTCTGTGCCTGCAGGAAATCAAGACGCCGCTCGACAAATTCCCCGGGGATGGCTTTGCCGCCCTGGGCTATCGCCACATGGTCGCGCGCGGGCAGAAGGGCTATAACGGCGTCGCCATCCTGTCGAAACTGCCGCTGGTGGATGCGGGCGGCGAAGATTACGCCCAGCTGGGTCATGCGCGGCATGTGGCGGCGCAGCTGGAAAACGGCGTGACGATCCATAATTTCTACGTCCCGGCGGGCGGTGACATCCCTGACCGCGATCAGAACGTGAAATTCGGCCAGAAGCTGGATTACCTGACCCAGATGCGCGACTGGGCGCATGGCAACCGCCCCGAACGGTCGATCCTGGTGGGCGATCTGAACATCGCGCCCCGCCCGGATGATGTGTGGAACCACAAGGCGCTGCTGAAGATCGTCAGCCACACCCCGATCGAGGTGGAGCATCTGGGCGCCGCGCAAGAGGCCGGGCGCTGGGTCGATGTTACGCGGCAGGATATCCCCTCGGGCAATCTCTACAGCTGGTGGTCCTATCGCTCGCCCGATTGGGATGCCGCCGACAAGGGCCGCCGTCTGGATCACATCTGGGCCACGCCTGATATTTCCGCCGCCGCCCATGGCTCGCGCATCCTGCGCCCGGTGCGTGGCTGGGAACAGCCGTCGGATCATGTGCCGGTCTTTGCCAGCTTCGATCTCTGATTACGCCAGCCTCTGCCTACGGCTGGCCTTTCCTCTAGGCCCAGATACCTTCAGAGGGGGCCGCCAGCCCCCTCGCTTGCGCGGGTTACAGCCGCGCCACCGCCTCGGCCACCGCGAGGCCCAGCCGCCGATGCGCCTCGGCCTCGAAATGCACGCCATCCACCGCGCTGACCTCGATCACCTGACCGGCATCCAGAAACCCGCAGCCGCGCGACGCCGCCAGTGCCGCCAGCAACGAGGGCAGCGCCTGCGATTTCACCCGCGCGCCCCAGAAATCCGCGGCCAGCGCCCCGGTTTCTAGAACCGGGGGCGGGCAGATCAGCAGCAGCTGAAACCCGCCGTGCCGTGTCTGCATCTCCAGCCCCAGCGCCAGATCCAGCAGGCCCGCGATGCCGCCCATCACCGCCTCGGCGCTGGCGCCGAACCGGGTCTTCACATCATTGGTGCCCAGCATCACCGTCAGCACATCCAGCGGCCCATGGCTCTGCAAGGCCTGCCGCAGCGCGGGCAGGCCGTTCATGATGCCATCCATCACCGGATCGTCGAATTGCGCGGTGCGGCCCGGCAGCCCTTCCTCCACCAGATCCCAGCCCGGACCCAGGGCCGCCTGTGCCACGCGGGGCCAGCGGGTTTGACCGTCATATCGCGCATGAACCCCACGGGTGCTGATCGGCGGGGTGCCGTGGGTGTTGCTGTCCCCAAAGGCAAGTAGATTGGGCATCGGCGGTCCTCCTTCTGGCGGAAGCTAGTGCGCGCCGCCGCCCTTGCCCAGTGCTTTCGGCCCGCAAACCCCCTTGGCCTTTGGCGCGGCTGCGACCATATAGGGTGCAAATCTTGCACAGCTTCGGATGGGGAAGACGATGTTCGCAGCGAACGGAACGATGGCCGCGCCGCAGGCCGACCTGATCAAGGACACGACCGAGGCCACCTTCATGGCCGATGTGATCGAGACCAGCCGCGAAGTCCCGGTGATCGTGGATTTCTGGGCGCCCTGGTGCGGCCCCTGCAAGACGCTTGGCCCCGCGCTGGAAGCGGCAGTGACGGCGGCCAAGGGCCGGGTGAAGATGGTCAAGATCGACGTGGACAAGAACCAGATGATCGCGGGCCAGCTGCGCATCCAGTCTATTCCCACGGTTTACGCCTTCTGGCAGGGCCAGCCGGTTGACGGGTTTCAGGGCGCGCTGCCCGCTTCCGAGCTGACGAAATTCGTGGAACGGGTGGCCGATCTGGCCGGGGATGGCGGTCTGGGCGAGGCACTGGAAACCGCAGAACAGATGCTGACCGAAGGCGATGCCACCGGCGCCGCCGAGGTGTTTGCGGCCATTCTGGGCGAAGAGCCGGAAAACCCGGCCGCTTTCGGCGGCGTGGTTCGGGCGCATCTGGCGCTGGGTGACCTGGATCAGGCCGAGGCCTTCTTGGCAGGCGTGCCCGCCAAGATCGCCACCGCGAAAGAGGTGGAGGCCGCCCGCGCCCAGATCGAGCTGGCCAAGCAGGCCGCCGAGGCCGGCCCGGTGGCCGAGCTGGAAGCCGCGGTTGCCACCAATCCTGACGACCATCAGGCGCGGTTCGATCTTGCCGTGGCGCTGAACGCCGCAGGCCGGGTGGATGAGGCGGTGGATCAGCTGCTGGATCTGTTCCGCCGCGCCCGCGAATGGAACGACGGCGCCGCCCGCGCGCAGCTGTTCATCATCTTCGACGCGCTGAAACCGCAAGACCCCATCGTTCTGCGGGGCCGCCGCAAACTTTCTTCGATGATATTTGCCTGACGGCTGCGCCGGGCTAGCTGGTTCACCATGATAAAATCTGCTGACCTGCCCGATACCATTGCGGTCTTCCCGCTGCCCGGCGCGCTGCTGCTGCCGCGTGGCCGCCTGCCGCTGCATATCTTCGAGCCGCGCTATCTGGCGATGCTCACCGACTGCATGAAGACCGGCCACCGGCTGATCGGCATGGTGCAGCCGCGCGGGGTGCCCGAAGGGGCGGCGCCAAAGCTCCATGCCATCGGCTGTGCCGGGCGGCTGACCGGGTTTTCCGAAACCGAAGATGGCCGCTATATGATCACCCTGTCGGGCATTGCGCGCTTCCGGGTGAAGGAAGAGGTGCAGGGCTTCCACCCCTATCGCCGCTGCCAGGTGGACTGGCAGCCTTTCATCCGCGACATGGCCGGGGCCGAGGCCGATCCGGGCTTTCGCCGCGCCGAATTTCTGGATCTGCTGGGCCGCTATTTTCAGGCCATGAGCCTGTCGACCGACTGGGGCAGCCTGCAGGATGCGGAAGAAGAGCTGCTGATCAACACGCTGTCGATGCTTTGCCCGTTCGAACCGGAAGACAAGCAGGCGCTGCTGGAGGCGCCGTCGCTGGCCACACGGCGGGAAACGCTGGTGACATTGATGGAAATCGCCCTGCGCGGCGGCACGGAAGGAGAGCCCTTGCAATGAGCGATCAGGTGCAGATCGACCGGCGGATGCTGGAGGCACTCGTCTGCCCCGTCAGCCACGCCGTGCTGACCTTCGACCCCGAGCGGCAAGAGCTGGTGTCGAAAGCCGCGCATCTGGCCTTTCCGGTGCGCAACGGCATTCCGATCATGCTGGTGTCAGAGGCCCGGCCGCTGGACTAGCGCGCCGTCCCTGCGGATGGTGCAGGTGGCAAGGGCGGGGGGATGTCGCATCCCCCCGCACCCCCCTGCGGGATATTTGGACCAAGGTAAAATCAGGTGGCCGGAAGGGCAGGGGGCCTAGATCGGCCGCCCGGCCAGCAGATTGGGCAGATCGCCCGACAGCCCCGCCGCCTGCCGCATGAAGCCGCGGCGCAGACCGGGCAGCGCGTTCACCGCGCCAAGGCCCAGATCGCGGCCCAGCCGCAACAGCGGGTTGTTGTTGGAAAACAGCCGGTTCACCGTATCCATCCCCAGCGCCAGCGTGGTGGCATCGAACCGGCGCCAGCGCTGATAGGCATCCAGCGTGGTCAGGCTGCCGAAATCCTCGCCCCGCCGGTGCGCCTCGATCACCACCTGCGCCAGGGCGGCCACATCGCGCAGCCCGAGGTTCAGCCCCTGCCCGGCGATGGGATGCACGCCATGGGCGGCATCGCCCACCAGGGCCAGCCGGGTGTCGATGAAGCGGTTCGCCAGTGTCAGGTTCAGCGGATAGGTGAACCGTGCCCCGGCCAACGCGATTTCGCCCAGAAAATCGCCGAAGCGCGGGCGCAGCACTTCCAGATAGGCGGCATCGTCCAGCGCCTGAATGGCTTGGGCGGCGCTGTCACTCTCGCTCCAGACGATGCTGGAATGATGGCCGCCTGCCAGCGGCAGGATGGCCAGCGGGCCTGCGGGCATGAAGAACTGCTGCGCCGTGCCCTGATGGTGTTTCTCGTGCCGGATCGCCGTCACCAGCGCGGTCTGGCCATAGCCCCAGCCGCTGCGCCGGATCCCCGCGCGGGCGGCGGTGCCCGATTGCCGCCCGTCGCAACCCACCAGCAGCCGCGCCGACAGCTGCTGCCCCGCGGCGAGCGTGCCCGAGGCGAGCGTGACGGTGATGCGCTGCGCATCTGCCGCCTGTGCCACCACGGTTTCGCCCGACATCAGCGTGATGCGCGGATCCTCCTGCATCGCGGCCAGAAAGGCCGCATAGAGGTGGCGGTCTTCCACCATGAAGCCCATCGGGCCTTCTTCCAGTTCCGCCGAATCGAAACCCAGGAAGAAGGGCGAAGGCCCTTGCCCCGCCACCCCGTCGCTGGCCTTGATCTTCAGGATCGGCTGATGCGCCGCAATCCGGGGCCAGACGCCGGTGATGGCCAGCAGCCGCTGCGAGGCCAGCGCCAGCGCATAGGCGCGGCCATCAAAGCCCGCTTCGGCCCGCGCCGGGGCAGGGCGGCTGTCCACCACGGTGACGCGCAGCCCGCCCTGTGCGAGCGCCAATGCCAGGGCGGGGCCGTTCAGCCCGCCGCCCGCAATCAGAATGTCTGTATCCTGCATCATGGGCCAAATATGGCGTGCTCTGCGGGATTGTCCATGCGCCACGGCGCCGCTAGCGTGGGGCAAAACCGGAGGGACGTGATGGACAAGTGGCTGGGGCGGCGCGCGGCAGATCTGGGGCGGGCCATCGGGGCGGGCAAGCTGCATCCGGTCGAACTGACCGAAGCGTTTCTGGATGCCATCGCGCAGCACCCCGAAGCGGATCGCATCTATGCCCGCGTCACGCCGCGCCGGGCGCGGTCGATGGCGATTGCGGCGGCGGGGCGGGTGCGGGCGGGCACCCGCATCGGGCCGCTGGATGGCGTGCCGATCAGCTGGAAAGACAATTTCGACGCCGCAGGCACCGGATGCGAGGCCGGATCGGCGCTGCTGAAAGGCCGGATCCCCCGACGCGATGCCGAAGTGCTGCATACCGCCACGGCGCAGGGTCTGGTCTGTCTGGGCAAGACGCATATGACCGAACTGGCCTTTTCAGGGCTGGGGCTGAACCCCGTCACGGCCACGCCGCCCTGCATCAACTTTCCCGATGCGGTGCCGGGCGGATCGTCTTCGGGGGCGGCGGCCTCCATCGCGTTTCAGCTGGCCCCGGCGGCGGTCGGATCGGATACCGGCGGCTCGGTGCGGGTGCCTGCCGCCTGGAACGATCTGGTCGGGCTGAAAACCACCCATGGCCGCCTGTCGCTGAAAGGCGTGGTGCCCCTGTGCGACAGTTTCGATACCGTCGGCCCCCTTGCGCTGAATGTCGAAGATTGCGCCCTGCTGCTGGCCGCGCTGGAAGGCGGCACCCCGGCGGATCTGGCGGGGGCCAGCCTCGCCAATGCCCGCATCGCCGTGCTGGATACCGTGGCGCTGGAAAATCTGCGCGACGCGCCCGCCCGCGGCTTTGAAGGCGCGCTGAAGCGGATCTCTGCCGCGGGGGCCATGCTGGATCATGTGCAACTGCCCGCCGTGGCCGAGGCGATGGGGCTGGCGCCGGTGCTGTTCAGCCCCGAAGCCTATGCGATCTGGGGCGATACCATCGAGGCCGCGCCGCAGAAGATGTATCCCCCGGTGCTGGAACGCTTCCGCTCGGGCGGGGCGGTGAAGGCCACCGATCATATCGCGGGCTGGCGTCGGCTGCATGTGCTGCGCGATCTGTGGTGGCAGGCGATGGCCGGCTTTGATGCGGTGGCGATTCCCACCTCGGCCATCCTGCCGCCCAATGCGCAGCGCCTGCTGGAGGATCCGGCCTATTTCACCGGCGAAAACCTGCTGGCCCTGCGCAATACCCGGATCGCCAATCTGTTCGGTCTCTGCGCGCTGACCCTGCCCACGGGCGAGCCGTCCTGCGGGGTCACGCTGATGGCGCCGCCCGGCCGCGAGGAACGGCTGCTGCGGCTGGGCGCGGCGGTGGAACGCGCGCTGGGCTAAGGGCAAAAGGGCGGCGGCCAAAGGGCGGAAAAGCCACATTCTTTGCCGCCATCCTGCCGCTTGCTTGTGCTTTTTCTGGACCGCCGCCGATCTCGGGGCTATCCTTCGCAGATACGGGGCGGAATGACCCCGAAAGAACGGGGCGTCATAGACCCCGAGAATGAGGCAGACATGGCGTTACCTGAGCGGTTCTCGAACCTGCCAGATTATGCGTTTCCGCGCCTGCGGAAGCTACTGGATCACCTTCCCGCCGGGGGGGCGCCGCTGGCCATGACCATTGGCGAGCCGAAACATGCCATGCCCGATTTCGTCGGCCCGATTCTGGCGGCCAATCTGGACGGATTCGCCGTCTACCCGCCGAATGATGGCACGCCCGAACTGCTGGCCTCGATTTCCGGCTGGCTGTCGCGCCGCTATGGCGTGACGCTGGCCGAAGACCGGCTGATGGTGCTGAACGGCACCCGCGAAGGCCTGTTCAACGCCTGTATCGCGCTCTGCCCCGAAGCAAAGAATGGCAAACAGCCCGTCGTGCTGATGCCGAACCCGTTCTATCAGGTTTACGCCGTGGCCGCGCTGACCGTGGGCGCCGAGCCCGTCTATGTGCCCGCCACGGCCGCCACCGGCCATCTGCCCGATTATGCAGGTCTGCCGCCCGAGGTGCTGGATCGTGTGGCGGTGGCCTATATCTGTTCGCCCGCCAATCCGCAGGGCGCCGTGGCCAGCCGCGATTACTGGGCCGATCTGCTGGCGCTGGCCGAAAAGCATGATTTCCAGATCTTCGCGGATGAATGTTATTCCGAAATCTGGCGCAGCGCCCCGCCGCCCGGCATCCTGCAGGTGGCCGCCGAGGTTGGCGCCGATCCCGAACGGGTGGTGGCCTTCCATTCGCTGTCAAAGCGGTCGAACCTGCCGGGGCTGCGGTCGGGCTTTGTGGCCGCCGGGCCGGAAAGCATGGGCCGCCTGCGCAAGCTGCGCGCCTTTGCCGGGGCGCCTTTGCCTCTGCCCCTGCAGCGCGTGGCCGAGGCCGCCTGGGCCGACGAGGCGCATGTGACCGACTCGCGCGCGCTCTATCAGGAAAAATTTGCCATTGCCGATACGGTTTTCGCCGGGATGCAGGGCTATCAGACGCCCGAAGGCGGCTTCTTCCTCTGGCTGCCGGTCGAGGATGGCGAGGCGGCGGCGCTGAAGCTGTGGACGCAAACCGGCGTCCGCGTGCTGCCCGGCGCTTACCTGTCGCGCGATGCGGGCGGGCAAAATCCCGGCAAGGGATATATTCGCGTCGCCCTGGTGGCGCCAAAAGCAGAAACTCAGCGCGGGCTCTTGACGCTTCGCGACTGTCTATACGGGTGAGGGCGGGAGATGGCACTTTATCAGATGCGTCAACGTGATCCCCTGGTGGATGCCAATACGCAGGCCATGCTGGAACGGCGCGCGCGCGAATTGATCGGCGTGGCGCTGATCTTCGTGGCGCTGGTCTTTACCGTCATGCTGGGCAGCTATTCCCCCGAAGATCCGGGCTGGATGGTGGCCACCGATCAGCCGGTGCAGAACTGGCTGGGCCGGATCGGCGCCGCCATCGGCTCGACACTGATGATCATCGCGGGCAAGGGCGCCTGGGCGCTGCCGCTGATCCTGCTGGCCTGGGGCGTGCGCTTCATCACCCATCGCGGGGCCGATCGCGCCATGGGCCGCATCGTCTTTGCGCTGATCGCCGTCGCCATGTGTTCGGTCTTTGCCGCCACCCATATTCCGGGCGAAGGCTGGCCCCATTCCTTCGGGCTGGGCGGGCTGTTCGGCGATACCGTGCTGGGCGCCATGCTGGGCGTGGCCGCCGTCAAGGCCAGCTTTGGCCTGACGATCCTGTGGCTGATGACCGGGATCGCCGCGCTGGGCATGATGCTGTTCGTCACCGGCTTTGATGCCGAAGAACTGCACAACCTGCGCCAGATGGCGCTGGTGCTGTCGGTTCTGGGCTATTCGCAGGTCATGCTCTGGGCCGGGCGGGGCACGGCCGGGGCCGCCACGCTGGCGGTTTCGATGCAGGAACGCCAGCGCCAGCGCCGCGCCGATGCGCAGGCCCTGCTCGCGGCACAGCTGCCCGCCGCCGATCCCACCGCGGCCCCCGCCGCCGCCCGCGCCAGCGCGATTGCCGCCGCCGTGGCGCAGCGCGCCTCGCGCGTGGTGCGGGCCGAAACCCGCCCTGATTCCCGCCAGCCGCAACCCTCGACCCTGCGCCGCCGTCCCGAACCCGAACCCCTGATGTCCGACCCCTTCATGATCGACGAAGACGATGCCGATTTCGGCCCGACCCCGCAATTCGATGCTCCGGGCAATCTGCGCGGCATCCCGGCCGCCCGTCTGGCCGCCCCGCCTGCCGCCGATCCCTATGCCCAGACCAGCTTTGCCCCGGCGCCGATGATCGCGCCGCAGCCGGTGGCCAAGCCCAAGGGCTTTCTGGGCCGCCTGCGCCGCGCCGTGGAACCCGATCCGCTGCCGCTGGAACCCGAACCGCTGGATTACGAGGCCTATGCCCCGTCCGAAGACCGCATCAAGGCGCGGATTTCCGATGTCATCAAAACCCGCGTCCGCCTGGGCATGGGCGCCGCCGCGCCGCAGCCGCATATGACGCCGCTGCAGGCCGCCATTGCCCGTGCGCGCCGACTCCACCGCCATGTCCACGACGCCGTACAGCGTCACGCTGCTGCTGGGGATCGCGGGCGGGGCCGATGTCTGCGCTTGTGCCTGTGCCTGTGCCTGCGCATGCACCTGGCTTGCCAGGGCCAGGGCTGCGGCGCCCACGGCCCAGCCTCCTCGTTGCAAGGTATTCATGATGTCTCCTCTATGGGGTATGGAAAAATGGGGCGCTGGCCGTTGCTTGCTGCCTGGTGTTGCCTGGTGCCGCCTGGCGCTGCCCCGTGCTGCCTCGATTGGCGTTGTCCGCTCAGTCGAGCCGGATGTTCTTCTTGGCGATCAGCGCGCCGTAGGTGCGGTTGTCCTGCGCCATGCGTGCGGACAGGGCGGCGGGGCCGACATCGTCCACGCGCCAGCCCTGGGCCAACAGCTTGTCGCGCACTTCGGGCGAATGCAGGATGCGCTCCAGCGCCTGCGACAGCCGGGCACGGTGGGCTGCGGGCATGGAGGCCGGCGCCATCACGGCATTCCACACCTCGATGTCCACCGCGCCCGCACCGATCTCGCGCATGGACGGCACGCCGGGCGCCAGCGGGCTGCGTTCGCTGGAGGTCACGGCCAGCGCCGCCAGCTTGCCCGACTGCACCAGCGGCATCACGGTGGAGGCCGGCAGCAGCGCCATCTGTACCTGGTCGCCCAGCAGGGCGTTCACCACGGCCGGGCCGCCGTTGTAGGGCACATGGGCCAGTCGCAGGCCCATGGATTCCTTGATCAGTTCGGCCCCCAGGTGCGTGCCCGAGCCCTTGCCGACCGAGCCGAAGTTGAACTGCCCGTTCTCGGAACGCAGGGACTGCAGGTAGGCCGCCGTATCGGTGGCGGCGGCGCGCGGCGCCACCCAGACCAGCGGCGCCGATCCGATCATGGCGATGGGCGCAAAGTCCCGCCCCGGGTCGTAGGGCAGCCGGGCGTAGAGGTATTTGGAGCTGGTCAGCGGGCCGTTGCCGATC
>DOMY01000268.1 GCA_003509785.1 Gemmobacter sp. | reverse complement strand
ACCACCGAAAACCCCTCGTTCGAGCTGAACGCGGCCCTTCTTAGCCGGGCACAGGTCATCGTGCTGGAGCGGCTGAGCCTCGCGGATCTGGAACGGCTGGCACAGCGCGCGGAACAGGAGCTGGGTCGGGCCTTGCCACTGCTGGCCGATGCGCGCGAGGCGCTGCTGGAAATGGCCGATGGCGATGGCCGCGCCGCGCTGAATCTGATCGAACAGGTGGCCGCGCATAAGGGCGCGGCCCTGACGCGCGATCAGCTGGCGCAGCGCCTTATGCGGCGCGCGGCGAAATACGACAAATCGGGCGAAGAACATTACAATCTGATTTCCGCCCTGCATAAATCGGTGCGCGGATCAGACCCGGATGCAGCCCTCTATTGGTTTGCGCGGATGCTGGAGGGCGGCGAAGACCCGCGCTTTCTGGCCCGCCGTCTGACCCGTATGGCCGTGGAGGATATCGGGCTGGCCGATCCGCAGGCGCAGGCCGTCTGTGTGGACAGCTGGGAAACCTATGAACGGTTGGGATCGCCCGAGGGGGAACTGGCGCTGGCCAATGCCGTGGTCTATCTGGCGCTGGCCCCAAAATCGAACGGGGTTTATGTGGCTTACAAGGCGGCGCGGGCGGCGGCGCGTGACACCGGCAGCCTGCCTCCGCCGCTGCATATCCGCAATGCACCGACCCGTTTGATGAAGGATCTGGGCTATGGCACGGGATATGCCTATGACCATGACGCCGAAGACGGCTTTTCAGGTCAGAATTACTTCCCCAAAGACATGAAGCGCCCGGTGTTCTACTTGCCCCCGGAACGCGGTTTCGAGCGCGAGTTGAAAAAGCGGGTGGAGTATTTCGCAAAGCTTCGTGCGCAGCGGAAGGGCGGCTGAGGCGCGGGGTAATGATGGAGGATCTAATTATGGCTAAAAGCGGTGATGGATATAGCGCCTCAACCTATCCTTGGGGAAAAAATGGAACGCAAGGTCGTGGTGAGCGCCTTGATGTTGTTGATCGCGAGCGAGACGCACGCGTTGGTTGGACTAAGGGGGGCAGACTTAAAATCACCAAACCTGTCAGTAAGGCTGATTTGTCCGATACAAAGAAGCCATAGATTTTGTATGATACCACGATAGTATGTGCATGATTTAAACGGGCTATTCTGATGCTGATATGTGTTTGGTGAGGCTGCTTCCACGGCCAGTGGGCCGATACAGTGCCTCGCCCATGCTTCACACGTGCTGCGCCCCGTTCACCTCGATCTCTGTGCCCGAAATATAGCTGGATTGATCCGAGCACAGGAACCAGATCACATCCGCCACCTCTTTCGGTTGGCCCAGCCGCCGCATCGGCAGCTTTTCCACAATCTTGTCGGTGCCCGGAGACAGGATCGAGGTTTCGATCTCGCCCGGGGCAATCGCATTCACCCGCACACCCATGGGGCCGAAATCATGAGCCATTTCACGGGTCAGCGCCGCCAGCGCGGCTTTTGACGTGGCATAGGCGGCGCCAGCGAAGGGATGCACCCGAACCCCGGCAATCGACGTGACATTGACCACCGATCCTTTCGCCGCCGCCAGCTCTTGCTGCAGGCCGCGGGCGAGCACGATGGAGGCAAAGAAGTTGACGTGGAACACATGGCCCCATGTCCGCAGATCGGTATCCAAAGTGCTTAATCTGGCCCCGCCTGCGCCCTTTGGGGAAATGCCTGCGTTGTTCACCAGCGCATGAAGCTTGCCGCCGATCTTTTCCTTGATGATGGAAATGGCGGCAATCGTGGCATCGGGCGAGGCCAGATCAATCTGGATGTGGTTTTCCTCGCCGCCGGGCCAGGGGCAGCGTGCATCGAAGGGTTGCCGCGAACAGGTCAGCACGCGCCAGCCTTCGGCACTGAACCGCTTGACCGTGGCATGGCCGATCCCCCGGCTTGCCCCGGTCAGTACCATAACCTTTTGCTCGCTCATCGCCGCCTCCGTGCATTTGCCGACAACCTACGCCTGCCATCCGGAATTGCAACCTTGGCAGGGAATTGCAAAGCGGCTACCAAGGCGCCAAAGCCCCGAGGACATCCCATGAAGAAGCAGACCGCGACCATGCAGGACCCCGCACAGACCGCCAAGACGCTTTCCGAAGCACTGCCCCATCTGCAACGCTATTCCGGCGCCGTCGTCGTCGTAAAATTCGGCGGCAATGCGATGGGCGATGATGCAGCCATGGCCGAATTCGCCCGCGATATCGTGCTGATGCGGCAGGTGGGGCTGAACCCCGTTGTGGTGCATGGCGGCGGGCCAATGATCAACGAGATGCTGCAGAAGCTGGGCATCAAATCGGAATTCGTGCGCGGCAAGCGGGTGACGGATCGTGCCACGGTCGAAGTGGTGGAGATGATCCTGTCGGGCCTGGTCAACAAGCGGATCGTGCAGGCCATCATGGATGCGGGCGGCCGCGCCGTCGGCATTTCCGGCAAGGACGATGATCTGATGGTCTGCGAGGCCGATGACCCGGAGCTGGGCTTTGTCGGCCGCCCGGTGGAAATGAACGTGCAGGTGCTGCGCGATCTTTATGGCGCAGGCATCATCCCGGTTGTGGCGCCGGTGGCGACCGGCATGGCCGACAACGAAACCTTCAACGTCAATGGCGATACGGCGGCGGGGGCCATCGCCGGGGCGTTGCAGGCCGACCGCCTGCTGCTGCTGACCGACGTGGCCGGGGTGAAGAATGCGGCAGGCGAGGTGATGACGCAGATCTCGCCTGAGGAAATCCGCCAGATGACCGCCGATGGCGTGATCGCGGGTGGCATGATCCCCAAGACCGAAACCGCGCTGATGGCGCTGGATCAGGGGGTGCGCGCGGTGACCATTCTGGATGGCCGCCTGCCCAATGCGGTGTTGCTGGAACTGTTCACCGATTCGGGCGCCGGGTCGCAGATCCGGTCGACCGAGCCGCGGGTCAAACCCCGCCTGCGGCGGTGACGCTGGACGAAATCGCCGCGCGGGCTGCCGCGCATCATCTTGAAATCCTGGGTGGTTTTGCCACGGACGGGGATGAACCGGGGCTGCCTCGGGGCACCCGTAGCTTGCTGTTGTTGGGCCCTTGCGAGCCCGGCTATTGGCCACATCTGACGGCGCAACCTGAATGGCTGGATGGTGCCGCCGATCCGGTGGATCGCTGGTCGCGCCGGGTGATCGGCCGTATGGCCTGTGATCTGCGGGCCAAGGCGATCTTTCCCTTTGGGGGGCCACCGTATCATCCCTTCTACCCTTGGGCGCTGCGGACCGGGCGCAGTTGGGATAGCCCGGTGCGCCTGCTGGTCCATGCCACGCAGGGGCTGCTGTTTTCCTGCCGGGGCGCATTGGCGTTAAAGCAGCATGTGGATCTTCCGCCCCGAACCGCCAAGCCCTGTGACAGCTGCGCCCGGCCTTGCCTGACGGCCTGCCCGGCCGGGGCGCTGACAGAGGCGGGCTATGATGTGCCCGCTTGCCACAGCTTTCTTGACAGCCCGGAAGGGCAGGGCTGCATGACACAGGGTTGTGCGGTGCGCCGCGCTTGCCCGGTCTCGCGTTCCTATGCCAGACTGCCAGAACACTCCGCCTATCACATGGCGGCGTTCCAAGGGAGGCCGACTGACCGATGACCAAGCGCCTGATCCTCACAAGACATGCGAAATCCAGCTGGGATGACCCGCTGATGAGCGACCATGACCGCCCGCTGAACCTGCGTGGCACTGCTGCTGCCGCGGATCTGGGGGCCTGGCTTGCCTCGCGCGGCTATGCGCCGGGGCAGATCCTGTGCTCTGACGCATTGCGCACGCAGAAGACCTGGGAGGGCATCTCGCCCGCGCTCGGTGCTGCCCCGGTGGTGGAGCTGAAGCCGAACCTCTATCATGCGGGCCCTGATGTGATGCTGGCGGTGTTGCGCCATGCCTCGGCGGATTGCGTGATGATGATCGGCCACAACCCCGGCATTGCCGAATTCGCGCATCGTATCGTTGCCCGGGCACCGCTGAATCCCGAATTCCAGCGCTACCCCACCGGTGCCACGCTGGTGGCCGATTTCGCGATAGACAGCTGGGATCAGGTCGGCTGGGGCATGGGAAGCGTGGATGATTTCATCATCCCGCGCGAAATCGCCGCCTGATCGCAAAACAAAACGGCGCCCGATCAGAGGCGCCGTTTCTGTTTTATACCGATGCAGATATTCAGCGGGGGCGAAAGCCCCCGCTTTGTCGTTCAGTGCCCCAGGATCTGGCTGAGGAACAGCTTCGTCCGTTCGCTTTGCGGATTGCGGAAGAACTCAACCGGCTCGTTCTGTTCGACGATCTGGCCCTGATCCATGAACACGACGCGGTTGGCGACGGCCTGGGCAAAGCCCATTTCATGCGTCACGCACAGCATGGTCATTCCCTCTTCGGCCAGAGAGATCATGGTATCCAGCACCTCTTTGATCATTTCGGGATCAAGCGCCGAGGTGGGTTCATCAAACAGCATGATGCGCGGTTTCATGCACAGGCTGCGTGCAATGGCCACGCGCTGCTGCTGACCACCAGAAAGCTGGCCCGGATACTTGTTTGCCTGCTCGGGGATCTTGACCTTGTGCAGGAAATGCATCGCGGTTTCTTCGGCTTCCTTCTTCGGCACCTTGCGCACCCAGATCGGGGCGAGGGTGCAGTTTTCCAGAATCGTCAGATGCGGGAACAGGTTGAAGTGCTGGAACACCATGCCAACTTCAGACCGGACCTTGTCGATGTTCTTCAGGTCATTCGTCAGTTCGGTGCCATCCACGATGATCTGCCCGGCCTGATGTTCCTCCAGCCGGTTGATGCAGCGGATCAGGGTCGATTTTCCTGACCCCGAGGGGCCGCAGATCACGATCCTTTCGCCCTTCATCACGGTCATGTTCACGTCGCGCAACACGTGAAACTGGCCATACCATTTGTTCATATTGGTGATCTGGACGGCAACTTCGTCCGAGATCGTCATCTTGCTGCGGTCGATTGCGGATTCCGACATGGGATTGCTCCTTAACGGTGGTCGGTCTTCAGCTTGCGCTCCAGCCACATGGAGTAGCGGGACATGCCGAAGCAGATGAGAAAGAAGATGGCGCCGGCAAACAGGTAGGGCTCCCAGTAGATGCCTTTCCAGTTGATATCCGAACGCACGACCTGGGTGATGCCCTTCAGCGGATCCATCAGACCGACAAAGGCCACCAGCGTGGTATCCTTGAACAGGCCAATGAACGACGACACGATACCAGGGATCGAGATCTTGAGCGCCTGCGGCATCACGATCAGCCGTTGCGCCTGCCAGTAATCCAGACCCAGCGCATCGGCGGCCTCGTACTGCCCACGTGGCAGGGCAGCCAGACCCCCACGGATCACCTCGGCGATATAGGCCGCAGCGAAGAAGGTCACCAGGATGATGACGCGCAGGATGATGTCGAAGTTGGTTTCCGGCGGCAGGAAGTACTGCAGCAGCAGCGAGGCGGTAAACAGCAGGGTAATCAGCGGCACACCCCGGATGAACTCGATAAAGCCCACCGAAAGCGTGCGCACCAGCAGCATGTCGGATTGCCGCCCCAGGGCCAGCAGGAGTCCCATCGGCAAGGATGCCGAAATCGCGGTGACCCCGATCACGATCGACAGCAGGAAGCCGCCGAATTGATCGCTGTCCACGCTGGTCAGGCCGATCGGCAGCACCGAATGGATCGCGCTGGCCAGCGGCCCCTGCAGCACCAGCCACCAGAAGGCGGCGGCCACAAAGCCGATCCCGGCAGACAGCGGCACACCCAGCCGGTCTTTCAGCAGGGTGAACACCCCGCCCATGACCACGAAGCCCAGCATGGCCACCACCGGCGACCAGACAGACCCCCCCCACAGCAGCCAGAAGGCCAGTGCCGGATATACTGCGGTGAACCAGATCATCTTGCGGGGCAGGTTGTTGTACAAAACCGGAGCCAGCGCCACGAACATCAGAAAGAAGGCACTTGTCGGGCGCCAGTACATATCCATCGGATAGAAGCCGAACAGATACTGGTGCCAGCGTTCGCGCACCATGGCCCAGCAAGCGCCGGTCGCCCCTTCACCCCAGGTGGCCGCTATGATCTGACGGCATTCGCCCAGCGAATTGGCATTCCAGACCGAATGCAGCAGCCAAGGGATGATATTTGCCGCCAGCCACAGGATGATGGCAAAGCCCACCACACTCAGGATGGTATTGAGCGGGCCGGAAAACAGGTTCTCCCGCAGCCATTTCACCACACCCGCTTCGCGGATCGGCGGCTCTTGCGGCGGAAGCATCTGGTTGCGCACAAAGGTGAGTTGATCGGTCATCTCAGCGCTCCTTCAGCTTCACGGCGCGGTTGAACGCGTTCATCAGGGCCGAAATGGTCAGGCTGATGCACAGATAGATACCCATCATCAGCAGCATACATTCCAGTTCCTTGCCGGTCTGGTTCAGCGTGATGCCGCCCAGCGTGCCACGCAGATCCATGTAGGAGACCGCGATGGCCAGCGAGGTGTTCTTCGTCAGGTTCAGATACTGGCTGATGAGCGGCGGCACGATCACCCGCAGCGCCTGTGGCAGGATCACCAGGCTCATGGTGCGCCCGGGGCGGATACCCAGAGCGGCGGCAGCCTCGGATTGCCCGCGCGAGATGGCCATGATGCCTGCGCGCACGATTTCTGCAATGAAGGCCGCAGTATAAAGCGAAAGTGCCACTGTCAGCGCGGTAAAGCTGTGCAACAGCTCGATCCCGCCGTTGAAGTTGAACCGCGTCAGCTGCGGGTATTCCAGATGGAACCCCATCGCGATCAGCAGTGCCAGTGTGGGCAGCACCACGATGGCCAGGCTTTTCCACCAGGTGGTCGGGCGAACGCCGGTGGCTTCTTGCACGCGCTTGGCATGGGCCCGCAGCATCTGCCAGCCATAGAGGCTTGCCCCGAGAACGATCAGGAAGGCCAGCATGTTGGAATTGATCGAGATCGGCCCGAGTTCCAGCCGCGGCAGCCCGCGCTCTACCAGCGGAGCGGGGATGTTGATACCCCGCGTAGTGATCGCCACGCTGTCATCCAGCAGCATCGAGGCCTTGGGGGCCTCGCCTGCCGCGATCATTGCCTCGGTCACTCGATAATCCGCAGGTGTGGGCGTGGCTTCCGACAGGATGGTGGCGGAAAGCAGGATCCACAACAGCACGGGCACATTGCGGAACACCTCGACATAGACCGTCATCAGACGGCTGACGAGCCAGTTCTTCGACAGGCGCAAGACACCCACGATCACGCCCAATACAGTGGCGATGGCGCAGCCGATCACCGCAGAAAGCAGCGTGTTCAGCAGACCAATCATGGCGGCGCGGAAATGCGTGCTGTCGTTGGTGTAGCTGATGAGCGTCTGGTTGATATCATACCCCGCACGCATGCCCAGGAACCCGAAGTCAAAGGTCCGGTCTTTGGCGGCAAGGTTCTGGATGGTGTTATTCACCAACCACGAAAGAAAAAGCATGAACAGGATCAGAACGATCACCTGAATGGTGATGGATCTGTATCGCGTATCATAAACGAGCATCGAGAGCCGAAAGCTATCTTTCGGCACGTCCTGGACGAGTGACATGTAGGGAACCCCCAGTGATCTGACCGCAATCGGCTTGATGGCCTGTTCTTTCGGGCGTGTCAGATGGTTAGGCAGAAGGCATCCGGGCGCCGCTGGGGCGCCCGGATCGGTGATATCAGCGGAAGGGCGGGGCGTATTGCAGGCCGCCCTGCGTCCACAATGCGTTCAGGCCGCGGGCCAGACCGATGGGGGTTGCCGAACCGATATTGGCTTCGAAGATTTCGCCATAGTTGCCGACGGCAGCGATGGCGCGCTTCGAAAACTCTTTGTCGAGGCCAAGCATCGCGCCCAGATCGCCTTCAAGGCCCAGCAGGCGCTTCACTTCGGGGTTCTGGGTGCTGGTGGCCACTTCTTCGATATTGGCCGAGGTCACGCCATATTCTTCGGCGGCAACCAGTGCGAAATAGGTCCAGCGAACGATATCGCCCCACTGGTTGTCACCATGGCGAACGAGCGGGCCAAGCGGCTCTTTCGAGATGATTTCCGGCAGGATGATGTGGCTTTCGGCGTCGGGCATGGTGGCGCGCGAGGCGGCAAGGCCCGAAGCATCGGTGGTATAGGCGTCGCAGGCGCCGGCCAGATACTGGCGCTGGCCTTCCGAATCGTCGGCCACGGTGACCGGCGTGTAGGACATGTTATTCGCCTTGAAGAAGTCGGCGAGGTTCAGTTCGGTGGTGGTGCCGGTCTGGATGCAGACGGTAGCGCCATCAAGTTCCTTGGCCGAAGACACGCCGAGGTCTTTCTTCACCATGAAGCCCTGGCCGTCATAGTAGTTCACGGCGACGAAATCGAACTTCAGATCGTTATCGCGCGAGAAGGTCCAGGTGGAGTTGCGAACCAGCAGGTCCACTTCGCCCGAAGCCAGCGCGGTGAAGCGGGTTTCGCCGGTGGTCGGCACATATTTCACTTTCGAGGCGTCGCCCAGCACGGCTGCAGCGACGGCCTTGCAGATCGCAACGTCGAAACCCTGATAGTTGCCGTTGGCATCCGGGGCGCCAAAGCCGGTCAGACCGACGTTCACGCCGCAGATCAGCTCGCCGCGCGACCTGACGTCGTCCAGCGTGGCTGCGCCTGCGATACCGGCGACAAGTGCCGCGGCCGAAAGCGTGCCAAGGAATACGGATTTTTTCATGCGTACCTCTTCCTGAGTTTCCACCTGTTTTCAGGCGGATGTTTTTTGAAACCCCGTGGCGGGGTGTGCGACTTGAGGAAGGTTGCCCCCTCAGTGTCCGACAGTTTCGTGTAAAGCGCTTTGGATCGTCAAGTGAAACCGGCCTGTTGGCGGTAACACCCTGTCACGGCCTGTCTTGCCTAGTGCTTGACGCAAGAACCAGTTGCGCTGCCTATAAACTGTGCAATATTGTTACCGGCACAATCCGTAAAACTGCGCGGCATCCAGCAGGGCCTGGCGTTTTATCGCCTCTATTTCGGCTGCCTGCTCATCCGCGCCCCATTGTTCGATCTGCCAATGCTCGTCGATTCGGCTCAGCGCGAATCCCTCGAGGGGCGCCAGCCGCCTTTCGGCAATGGCCAAACCCAGAACCAGCGATCCGGTGATCGCCACAAGATCGTGCAGGGCTGCCAGTTCGAACGGGCTTTGCGCCCGCACCGCGGCCGACAAGGCGGCAAGGCTGGGTTCGGGTTGGGCGACGGGCATCACCCCGGAGGTGGGGCGCAGTGGCGCGCCGAACCGCTCTGCCGTCCAGTGCAGCAGCGGATCCCAGGCCGCGGCCTGGCGCTCGACCAGAGCCGCAGGGCCTTCGGCGCGATAGCACAGCAGATCCNNCCCGCCATATTCCGCGATCATCTCCGCCACTTCGGCAAAGTACCGGTTTACCTTGTCGATGGCCGAATTTGCCGTGCGGGTTGCGGGCATGGTTTCGGGGCGCACTTCTTTCTCTTGTGCGTCCCACTCTGCTGCAATCGCAGCCGCCAGGGCCCGCGTCGGCAGCACGAGCGGCGCCCTCGCAGGCGTCTTCACCGGGCGGCCATCCAACCGGACGGTATAACCACCTTCGCAGGCCTCGGGTGTCGCGGCCTGCCAGAATCTTTTGGGCTTCCAGGCGCTCATCTGATCCCCTCGAACGGGTCTTCGGGCACATCGCCCTCTTTCCAGTCCAGCACCTCCCAGGTGCGGGCCATGTGATCGGGCAGCGGGGCGGTGAAGGTCAGCATTTCCTTGGTGATCGGATGTTCCACCATCAGCCGCCGCGCATGCAGGTGCAGCTTCCTTGACAGGTCGCCACCGATCTGCGCGCCCCAGCCATCTCCCAGGTTATCCTGCCCCGAACCGCCATATTTGCCATCGCCCAGAATGGGATGACCCAGTTCCGACATATGCGCGCGCAGCTGGTGGGTGCGGCCCGTGATCGGCTCCAGCGCCATCCAGCTCAGCCGTGTGCCCAGGAACCACAGGGTGAAGTAATCGGTCTGTGCCCGCTTGGCATCCGGGTAATCACCCATCTTGGCCGGGTGGATGCACATCATCTTTTCGCCTTCGCCGCCGCGGCCATGGCCCGGCGCCTTCATCAGCGCATATTTGATGCTGCCCTGTTTCGGTTGCGGCACGCCGGCCACCACCGCCCAATAGATCTTGCGGGTGTTCCGGTGCCGGAACGCCTCGGACAGCGCGCGGGCGATCCGGTCTGTGCGGGCCAGAACCAGCACGCCCGAGGTATCCTTGTCCAGCCGGTGCACCAGTTTCGGGCGGTCCTTGTAGCCGAATTTCAGCATCTCTGTCAGGCCGTCGACGTGGCGCGACCCTTGCCCCGAACCGCCTTGCGAAGGCAGGCCCGCGGGCTTGTTCAGCACGATGATATGCTCGTCCTTGAAGATGACGGCATCCTGAATCATCTTGGCATCGGCGGCGCTGATGCCATCCGGGCGCGGGCGCGAAGGTGCATCCACATCGGGCAGCGGCGGCACGCGGATTTCCATGCCGGGCGCCACCCGGTCTGATGCCTTGGCGCGCGCGCCATCAACGCGCACCTGGCCGGTGCGGCACATCTTCTCCACCGCGCCTTGGGTCACATGCGGGAAGCGACGCTTGAACCAGCGGTCAAGGCGCTGTTCGCCCTCGTCGGCGGATACGGTCAACAGTTTCACGCCGCTCATGTCAGAAGGCTCCGGGCAATATGGGCGGCACAGGCAAAGGCCGCGAGAGACAGCAGGACAGAGCCCGCCACATAGGCCGCTGCAGCAGCGGTCTGGCCGCGCTGGATCAGCAGCAGGGTTTCCATCGAAAAGGCGGAAAAAGTGGTGAAACCACCCAGAACGCCGGTCATCAGCAGGGGCGCATAGTGCATTTGCCCGCGATGTGCCAGCAGCACCATCACCAGGCCCATGCAGGCCGAACCGGCCACGTTGATTGCCAGCGTATGCCAGGGGAAGGCTGTTCCCGCCACGCGCTGGATGCCGATATTCGCCCCATAGCGCAGCGAAGCGCCAAGCNNAAGCGCCCCGCCGATGGCCACCTGAAGGACCGGCGGCAAGATCATTCCAGCCCCGCGATGATGGCGCGCAAGGTGGCGATGCCATCGCCCTTTTCCGACGAGGTCATGACGATCTCGGGGTAGGCGGCAGGGTGTTTTGCCAATGCGGCGCGCACCTGATCCAGATGCTTTTCCCGCTCGGGGATCGTCAACTTGTCCATCTTGGTCATCACCACCTGAAAGGTGACGGCCGATCTGTCCAGCAGGGTCAGGATTTCGTCATCGACATCCTTCACGCCATGACGCGAATCGATCAGCACGAAGGCCCGGCGCAGGGTCTGGCGGCCTTGCAGATAGGCCTTCAGCAACTGCTGCCACTTGCGCACGGTGGCCACCGGCGCCTCGGCATAGCCATAGCCCGGAAGGTCCACCAGATAGCGGCTTTCGCCCAGGGCAAAATAGTTGATTTCCTGGGTTCGCCCCGGCGTGTTCGACGCACGGGCCAGGCTTTTGCGACCCGTCAGCGCATTGATAAGGCTTGATTTCCCAACATTGGACCGGCCTGCAAAGCAGACCTCCAGCCGGTCGGCAGGGGGCAGTCCGGGCATGGCGACCACGCCTTTGACAAAATCCACCGGGCCCGCAAACAGCAGCCGTCCGCGCTCGCGGGCGAAATCATCAGGCTCTTCGGCCAGCGGGAAGGGAAGGACGCTCATAGAATGGTTACCTCTTGCCCGGCGGCAATTTCGCCGCCCTGGGTCGCTACGGCATAGATGCCGAAATCCTTGTGGCCATAAAACGCCTGCAGCGCGGCCAGAGTATCGCCGTGGATCGTGCCGGTTTCCACATCCACCATGGTGGCGCGGCAGCGGGTGATCCGTTCCCGCACCTCCAGAACCGCATCACCGATGCGCAGGCTGCGGCCGATCAGATCGAATTCTGCCCATGGCTCCCAGCCTTCGACCCACAGGTTGCCCGCTAACCGATGTGGCGAAAGCGCAATCTCCATCCGCGCCGAAAGATCGCGCAGCGACGCCAGGTTGAGGATGGAGATCGAGGGAAACTCGCTATCCGTCATCGCGCGGCTGCCAGAAACGATCTGGGCGGGCAGGGCACGATCCGCCGGGTTCAGCGGCATCACCCAATCCAGAAAAGCGGGCAGATCCTCTGCCTCATCCGGGCGGATGGTGATCGTGCCGCGGTCGGGATGGTGCAGGGTCACGCTGCGGTCGGCTTCATCCAGCGCGCAGGTGATCGCCATCAGGGCAGGGGCCTTGGCACCGCGGGTNNAGGGGCTCCAGCCCTCGCGCAGCTTTGCCGCCTCATGGGCCACAGCCCAGTGCCGGTCGAAGGGCAGGCCCTCGCCCGCCAAAAGCCGAACGGACGCGAGGTCTTCGCGTCCGTGGCTCTTGATCGGGTGGCGGCAGATATGTGTCAGCCGTGCCGTCATTTCTTGCCTTTCGTGGGCGGCACCACGGGCGCGGGCTTCTTCTTGAAGCTGGCCCGGATGTTGCCGAAGATATCCGGCTTGTGGCCGTGGCTTCGCATGATCGCATATTGCTGGATGAAAGTGATCATGTTGTTGGTGATCCAGTATACCACCAGACCCGAGGCAAAGCTGCCCAGCATGAACATGAACACCCAGGGCATCCAGGCAAAGATCATCGCCTGAGCCGGATCAGCCGGCGCCGGGTTCAGCTTCTGCTGCAGCCACATCGAAATCCCCAGCAGGATCGGCAGGATACCGATGAACACCAGCGCGAGGATCGAGCCCACTTCGGGTGTGCCCCAGGGCAGCAGGCCGAACAGGTTGAACAGCGAGGATGGATCCGGCGCCGACAGATCGTTCAGCCAGCCAAAGAACGGCGCATGGCGCAGTTCCAGCGTTACGAAGATCACTTTGTAAAGGCTGAAGAAAATCGGGATCTGAATCAGGATCGGCAAACAGCCCGCCGCCGGATTCACCTTCTTGTCCTTGTAAAGCTGCATCATTTCCTTCTGCAGCTTTGCCTTGTCCTCGCCCGCGCGTTCCTTCAGCGCCTCCATCTCGGGCTGCAGCTCTTTCATGCGCGCCATCGAAACGTAGGATTTGTAGGCCAGCGGCAGCACGAGGAACTTCAGAACGAAGGTCAGTGCGATGATGGCCAGACCCATATTGCCGATCTGGGCATTCAGCCAGTGCAGCAGGGCGAAAATCGGCTTGGTCAGGAAGAAGAACCAGCCCCAGTCGATCGAATCGATGAAACCGGCAATGCCCTGGTCATTCTGGTAGCCGCGGATGGTTTCCCATTCCTTGGCCCCGGCGAACAGCCGCGAGCTGACCTCGCCCGAGGCGCCGGGGGCCACGGTCATGGCGGGCAGGCGGGTTTCGGTCTGATAGATGCTGGCGGCAGCATTGTATTTCACGACGGCCGTATAGGGTTTGCCCTGTTCGGGCACCATCACGGTCATCCAGTATTTGTCGGTGAAGCCCAGCCAGCCATCCGTCGCAGCCTCGGTCACTTCGGCACGGGCGCCTTCGCGGGCAACCTCTGGCAGTTCTGTCACGTCATCATATTTGATTTCATGCAGCCTGCCGTCGGTCCGGCCCACAACGCCTTCATGCAGCACGAAGAAATTCTGCAGATCAGGCGGGGTGCCGTGGCGTGCCACCACACCATAGGGCTGCAGCGTGACCGGCGCCGTGCCACGGTTCTGCACGCTGTCCTTCACGCCGAACATGTAATCTTCGTCGATGCTCAGCTCGCGGGTGAAGACCAGGCCCTTGCGATTGTCCCAGCGCAGCGAGACGGGCTTGCCGGGGGCCAGCGTATCGCCAGAGGCGATTTCCCACTGCGTTTCCGCGCCGGGCACATCGCTGAATTCCAGCGCGCCGCCCGGCACCCAGCCATAAAGCGCATAATAGGCGTGATCTTCGCCCACCGGCGACAGCAGGCGCACGATGGGCGAGCTGTCATCCGTGGTGACATGGTAGTTTTTCAACGACAGATCGTCGATCCGGCCGCCCTGCAGCGAGATCGAGCCCTGAAGCTTCGGCGTATCCACCGGCAGGCGCGGGGCCTGCGGCACGGCGGCAATCGCGGTCTGATCCGGCGCGGTCACGCCGGGCTGTGCAGCGGTATCCGTGGTCTGCACGGCGGCAGGTGCATTCGGATCGACCGCGGGCTCCTCCGGGGGGAAAAGCACGAACCACACCAGAATCACGAGGAAGCTGAGTGCGGTTGCAAGAATGAGGTTCTTGTTCTGATCGTTCATTTGCGATCCCCACCGTCCTTTGCAGGTTTGCCCTTTCAGGGTCAGCGTGGTTCAACAGAAGGGGGGCGGAAAGGTCAAGCGGTTTTCCGGTTTGGCAGGGCGAAGCAGGGGGGATGACTGGCGCGGGCCGCAGGCTTTTGCGCTTTTCAGCCATTGCCTGGCTGCAGCTTGCGTAAATCCGTCCATCCTTGGCCCAGCCCTTTGCCCGCGTCAAAGCGCTGCGGGCGACGGTTCTGCGGATCCGGCGGGCCGGCATTCAGATTATCGCGCGCGATGTCCGATCCGCGGCGGCGCAGGATGGCGGGCGCGGTGATCGGCCATCCAGGCCCGTGTCTGTTCGAACGGCATCGGGCGGCCGATGCCAAAGCCCTGCACATGGCCACAGCCCAGTTGGGCCAGCATCGCATGTTCCCCCTGCGTTTCCACCCCTTCGGCCAATGTCGCCATTCCCAGCTGTTCTGCCAGTGACAGGATGGCCGATACGATCTTCTGCTGCTCGCGGTCCTCATCCACCCGGGTCACGAAGCTGCGGTCTATCTTCAGGCGGCGGACAGAAAACCGCCGGATGTTGGTGATGCCCGCATGACCGGTGCCGAAATCATCCAGATCAATGCCGCAGCCCAGCCGGGCCAGCGCCGCGATATTGCGCACGATCATGTCATTTTCCGTGCCCGCCACCACGGTTTCCAGAACTTCGATGGTCAACCGTTCGGGGGGTAGGCCAAAACGGTCCAGCTCCCACTGGATACGTTCCACCAGCCGCGGGTTGCGCAACTCTGCCGCCGAGAAGTTCACCGCCACCGCAGGCACCCATTCCCCGGCGCGATCCCAGCGCGTCAGGGCGGACAGAGCCTCGAACAGCATGGTTTCGCCCAGCCGTTCCGACAGGCCCGCATCCTCCAGCGCACCCAGAAATTCGGCTGGGGGCACGATGCCGCGTTCGGGGTGATGCCAGCGCGCCAGCGCCTCGAACCCCGAAACCGTGCCGGTATCGGTGGAAATCTGTGGCTGGAAATGGGCGCGGATCTCGCCGCTGTCCAGCGCCGCCTCCAGCACATGGCGCAGCGCATCGCGGTCAGCCCGCTTGCGCGGCATTTCAGATGAAAAGCCACGGATGGCGCCGGGGCCATTGCGCAGGGCTTCGTCCGCGGCAACCTGCGCGGCATCCAGAAGCCCGGCGCCCAGGGCATCCGGCAATTGCGCACCCAGACAGAAACCGATTGAACAGCTGACATAATGGCGCGCGGCGTCAATGCTGATCGGCGGTGCTATGGCGGCCTGCAGCCGTGCGGCCAGCTGCACCATCCCCTCCAGATCCAGCCGCCGCTGCGGGGCCAGCGCCACCGCCAGCCCGCCGCCCTCCAGCCGCGCGACGACATCGCCTTCGCGCAGGGCCGCGCAGATCCGTTCCGCGCTGCGGGCAATCATTTCGGTCTGTGCGGCGCGGCCGTGGCGATCCAGCAGCAGATCCACCTCGTCGAACTGCAGCACAAGACAGGCGGTGTTGCGGCCTGTCACCGGCGCCTCCTGCAGAATACGGTCCAGCAGGGCGATGATCTGCGGGCGAAAGGCCAGACCATTGAACCCCTCCACAAGCGCAGGCGGCGGCGGTTCGTGAAAGCGGAAAGCCCCGGCCATCAGAAACACCAGGGGCATCCCCAGCGCGACCATCAGCAGCATCCTTTCGCCACCGATCCAGAAGGCCGCCAGTGTGATGGCAGGCAGGAACACCATCAACTCCGGCTTGCGCAGCCATGCCGCCAGCCGCATCATCCCGTTGCAAAGCCTGTTCCGCATCCCCTGCAGCATCCGGCGAATCCTCATCGGCAAACGGGCCAGGATCGGCCCCCGATGGCAGGCTAGGGCGCAGCCCTTCCGGCTTTGTTAATGCGCGTCCTTCAGATGCGGAACATTTTCGTCAATTTCTTCGGGTTTCGGCGCGATCGACAGGCCGAGGAAATCAAAAATTCCGGGGTCCAGCAGATGCGAGGGCCGCACATTCATCAATGCGCGGAACATCACCTGCCGACGGCCCGGGCTGCGCGCCTCCCAGCCGTCCAGCAGCTGCTTCACCTGCTGGCGCTGCAAGCCTTCCTGGCTGCCGCAAAGATCACAGGGAATGATCGGATAGTTCATTGCACGGGCGAATTTCTCGCAATCGGCCTCGGCCACAAAGGCCAGCGGCCGGTAGACGAACAGATCCCCTTCCTCGTTCACCAGTTTCGGCGGCATGGTGGNNCCCGCCGTGGAACAGGTTCATGAAAAAGGTTTCCAGCATATCGTCACGATGATGGCCCAGCACCACGGCCGAACAGCCCTCTTCGCGCGCGATGCGGTACAGGTTGCCACGCCGCAGCCGCGAACACAGGCTGCACATGGTCTTGCCCGGCCCGATCTTGTCCATCACCACCGAATAGGTATCCTGATATTCGATGCGGTGTTCGACGCCCATCTTTTTCAGGAACTCGGGCAGCACGGTGGCCGGAAAATTGGGCTGGCCCTGATCCAGATTGCAGGCCAGCAGATCGACCGGCAGCAGCCCGCGCCACTTCAACTCGTGCAGCACAGCCAGCAGGGTATAGCTGTCTTTCCCGCCCGACAGGCAGACCAGCCAGCGGCTGCCCGGTTGGATCATGCCGTAATGATCAATCGCCTCACGCACCTCGCGCACCAGCCGTTTGCGCAGCTTGCGAAACTCCGTCGAGGACGGGGCGCCGTGGAACAGCGGGGGA
>DOMY01000097.1 GCA_003509785.1 Gemmobacter sp. | reverse complement strand
CCCTGAAATCGCTGGTGCTCGACCACCATCCGCTCGCCCAAGGAAAGCCAACCGAATGACGCCAGATGCCACATCCTATCTTGATACCGCCACCCTGCTGACCGTGGCGGCCATTGCGGTTCTTCTTGTGCTGTCTGCCTTCTTCTCCGGTTCGGAAACCGCGCTCACCGCCGCCTCGCGCGCCAAGCTGAAATCGCAGGCCGACAAGGGCAGCACCGGCGCAGGCGCCGCCATGCAGGTGACAGAAGACAGCGAACGCATGATCGGTGCCCTGCTGCTGGGCAACAACATCGTCAATATCCTGTCGGCCGCACTGGCCACCTCGCTGTTCACCCGGCTGCTGGGGGATGGTGGTGTGGCCACCGCCACCATCGTGATGACGGTTCTGGTGCTGATCTTCGGCGAGGTTCTGCCCAAGACCCTGTCGATCATCCACCCCGAGGCCGTGGCCTCGCGCGTGGCGCCGGTCATCCGGGTGTTGATCGTGCTGTTTTCGCCCATCGTGTCGATGGTGCGGGTGCTGGTGCGCGGGATGCTGACGCTGTTTGGCCTGCGCGCCGATCCGGGCGGGCGGATGCTGGCCATGCGCGAAGAAATCGTCGGCGCCATTTCTCTGGGTCACAGCGAAGGCGCTGTGGAAAAGGAAGACCGCGACCGCCTGCTGGGCGCCCTGCATCTGGCCGACCGCACGGTGGAAGAGGTGATGCTGCACCGCCGTGACATCGAAATGGTCGATGCCGATCAACCGCCCGAGGCGATTCTGGCGCAGGTTCTAGGCTCGCCCCATACCCGCCTGCCGGTGTTCCGCGATGATGCCGAAAACATCATCGGCGTCATCCATGCCAAGGATCTGCTGCGCGAGGTTGAACGGCTGATGCGCACCTCCGAAGGCCCGGTGGGCAGCTTTGCCGGGCTGGATGTGATGAAAGTGGCGATGAAGGCCTATTTCGTGCCCGAAACCACCACGCTTGATGAACAGATGCGCGAATTCCTGAAACGCCGCACCCATTTCGCGCTGGTGGTCGATGAATATGGCTCGCTTCAGGGGCTTATCACGCTTGAAGACATCATCGAAGAAATCGTGGGTGACATCACTGACGAATTCGATGTGGTTCACAAGGAAAGCGGGCTGAAGGCCGATCCGAAGACAGGCAACTATCTGGTCGAAGGCTCGATGACGATCCGCGACCTGAACCGCGCCATGGATTGGCACCTGCCGGATGAAGAGGCGAACACGATCGCGGGCCTTGTGATCCACGAAGCGCAGATGATCCCGAACGAAGGCCAGGTGTTCAGCTTCCATGGCTTCCGCTTCGAAGTGGCCGCCCGGCGCGAAAACCGGATTGCCAAGCTGAAGATCCGCCGCCTGTAGGCGGCGGGCGGCCTCAGATGATGGTTCAGATGATGGCGATGTGATCGGCCAGCCCTTCCAGGCTGGTCACACCCACCAGGGTCACCCGGTCATTGCCGCCAAAATCGAACACCACGCCATCGGCGGTCACCTGCGCAAAGCTGTTCACCACATCCTGCGCAGACTTTCCGCCCGACCACAGATTGTCATCGAACTGCAGTTTGTCGCCCTGGGCTGCGTTGAAATCGGTGATCCGGTCACGGGCAAAGCCATTGGCAAAGACAAAGGTATCCGGCCCGCCACCGCCGGTCAGCCGGTCATAGCCGCCGCCTCCAATCAGCGTATCGCGGCCTGCGCCCCCCACCAGCGTATCCCCGGCATTACCGCCCAGCAGCCGGTCATTGCCATTGCCCCCCAGCAGCCGATCATGGCCACCCAGCCCAACCAGAACATCATTGCCGCCGCCGCCGATCAGCACATTCTTGCCGGAATTCCCGGTCAGCGTATTGGCTGCACCACTGCCCGTCAGGTCGATATCGCCCACGCCAAGCGCGGTGACATTGCGGATCGCCCCGCCCCACAGCGTGATATCGCCCGATACCTTCAACAGATTGCCGTTGACCACATCCACCTTCACATTGCCATCGGTCAGATCGACGCCCAGCCGGGTCTCCTGTCCATTGGCGGTGATGGTCAGGCCAACTTCGGTGCCGGCAATACCTTCCAGCGCATAGCCGCCCGCCTCGGTCGTCACCGTCGAAGATCCGCCCAGCAGCGCCATGGTCACGCCAGACTGGCCTTCCCCCAGCGAATAGAACTTGTCACGGTTGCTGTCGCCATAGGCCACGCCCGTCACATAAGCCACGGTCGGGCGATAGGCGAAATTCTGCACCTCCACCGACACATCATAGCTTTGGTAATATCCGGTCACCACACCGATGCCGATTTCGCGGTGCTGCGTCTCCATCAGTTCCGGCCGGTGACTGGAGCTGCGCATCAGCTGCGCGTGATGCGCCTCGATGATCTGGGCTTCCGACATGCCTGCATAAGACATCAGCGACAGGTTTTCCCCCCAGCCGCTGCCGCTGCCGAACGCACCGTATCCCGCCCATTCGATCCGGTCTCCGGCGCGGCTGCCCCCAACGCCGGTATGCGAAAACGTATCCGTATCCAGAATCCACTGGCCATGCGATTCGGTTGCCCCGTCCAGCGCCTGATGCGGTGCCAGAACCTGCTTGGCAGCATTGGAAATGGTGCCCGCGGCAATCCCGTCATTCAGGCCGATCCCAAAGCGCTTGGCCTCTGCCACAGGGTTCAACCGCGCCCGGTTGACCAGTTCGATTGCGTATTGTTCCGCTGCAGAGATCGCCATAACCGTTCCTTGGTCCGTTTCACACATCATGCTTGAAACCGGATCTAACCGGTATCGGTGAAGGAATTGAGGCATGATTGGGGTCAATTCGGGCAGCCACGCTCAAAATGGCGTGACTGCCGCGGGCTGACCTAGCGGCGGCGGAACAGGCTGCCCAGAACGCCGCGCACCACCGCCTGCCCCGCCTTGCTGCCGATCTGGCGCGCAAAACTTTTCGCAAAGGCCTCTGTCACACTGTCAGACCGGCTGCCGCTGGTTTTCGGGCGCGGGGCGGGTTTGGNNCTCCCCGCCATAGCGCCGCCCGCGCGAAAACTCGCGCTCACCAGCCTCACGCTCACCGGCCTCGCGCTCATTGGCCTCACGCTCACTAGCCCCGGCTTCGGCCGCTTCGGCCTGCTCCACCCGGGCCTGCAGCTTTTCATAGGCCGAAACCCGGTCAATCAGCGTCTCGTACTTGCCCGCCAGCGGCGATGCCGCCACCAGCGCGCGGCGCTGCTCTGGCGCAATCGGCCCAAGTTGCGAAGAGGGTGGCCGGATCAGCGTCCGCTCCACCACGCCCGGGATACCCTTCGCCTCCAGGAACGAGGTCACCGCCTCACCCGTGCCCACATCGCGGATCGCATCTTCGGTGCTGAAGCGCGGATTGGGGCGATAGGTATCGGCGGCCAGCCGCAGATCCTTCTGATCGCGCGCCGTAAAGGCCCGCAGCGCGTGCTGCACCCGGTTGCCCAGCTGGCCCAGAATATCCTCGGGCACATCACCGGGGTTCTGGGTCACGAAATACACCCCCACCCCCTTGGACCGGATCAGCCGCGCCACCTGTTCCACCTTGTCGACCAGCGCCTTGGGCGCATCATCAAACAGCAGATGCGCCTCGTCGAANNCCCGGCCCCGCCCGCCCTCGCTCAGCATCAGATCCGCCAGCGAAAGCGCCGGTTCCCCGAACAGCCGCGCCGCGCCCTGATTCTCCAGCACCATCAACCGCCGCTGGATGGCCCCGATGGAGGTGGTCGACACCAAGCCATAACGGGTGGATACCTCGCGCGCATGTTCGCCCAAAAAGGTCAGCATCGCCTGCAGATCCTTCAGATCCAGCAGCGCCAGCCCCTCGTCATCGGCCAGCTTGAAGGCCACGTTCAGCACGCCCTCCTGCGGCTCTGTCAGCTCCATCATCCGTGACAGCA
>DOMY01000269.1 GCA_003509785.1 Gemmobacter sp. | reverse complement strand
GCCCGCTTCCGCAGCCGCACCTTTGCCGGTGTGGCCGAAGCCTGCGCCGATCAATGGGGCGGCCATGCCATCGAACAAGTCAGGAGGGCGGCATGAGCAATCATCGCCCGCCGAAGTGCAACATGCGCGCCACAGCGCACTGCGAAGGAGAATGACATGCCGGCACCCCGCGCAACCGAAGCCGCAATCCGCCGGGCCATTGGCGCCTGGAAAGCGGCAGGCCTGCAGATCGGCAAGATGGAGGTAACCCCCGAGGGCAAGATCATTCTCACTGCCCCCGTTGCCGAACCGGAAAAAGAGGTGCCACATTCTGGCCCCCGGCAGTGGCGCAAGACGGGATGAAGATGAAAGTCAACTTTCCCGGCCTGCTGATCGAAAGGCACAGATCCGGCGTGATACGCTACCGCGTGCGTGTCGAAGGCAACAAGGCCAAGCGGATCAGCATTCCTGTCGGGCCGGATCACCCGGATTTCGGCAGCTATTACTGGTCTGCCCGTGGCGGCGAGAAATGGCAGCCGACCGAGAAACCGCAGCCCGTGCGCCGATCGCTGGACTGGCTTTCACGGGGCTATCTGGAGCATCTGGAGCGCTTGGTCACGGCTGACCTCGCCTCGCCCATCACGCTGCGGCAGCGGCGCAGCATCCTGACGCGGATGTGCGCCCATGTGGACGAAGAAAACGGCCGGTATGGCGAATGCGACATGGACGCCCCGACCAGCGCATGGGTGCGCATCCGCGATGCCTGGGCCGCAACCCCGGCCGAGGCCGACAACCTGATGAAGGCCGTTCGGGCCATGTACACCTGGGCCATGGAACGGCAGGAAATCGACCACAACCCGGCCGCAGGCATCAGCAAGCTGCACCGGTCGCGTGGCGGCGCGATCCCCTGGACGGCATCCGACCTCAAGAAGTTCAGAGAGGCGCATCCAAAGGGCACGATGGCGCATCTGTGGCTGACGATCCACATGTTCACGGCCTGCCGTATCGGTGATGCGATCTGGCTGGGCCGCGAGAATGAGGTTGTGCGCGACGGCATCACCCGCCTTGAATGGCAGCCCCGCAAGAAAGGCTCTGCCCCGGTCAGCATCCCGCTGCTGCCGCCGCTGCTGGCCGCAACACGGGCCATGCAGGTGCAGGGCCGAAGCTATCTGCTGACAGACCACGGCAAACCCTTTGCCTCGGCCGAAAGCCTGCGCAACCGCGTGCGGAAATGGTGCACGACTGCAGGCATCGAAGACCGCTCATCCCATGGCATCCGCAAGGCGGTGGCCGAGTTGCTGGCCGAAGCCGGATGCACCCAACACCAGATCATGGCCATCATGGCGCATACCCAGGCGCAGACGTCGGAGATCTACACGAAGGGCGCGCAAAGGCGGATTCTGAGCGACGACGCCATGCGCGCGCTGTCGGCTCTAGACTGGTAGGTGTCCCGCAGTCCTGAAAGGTGGGACACATTGCCCATATTTTATTGATTGTTTCCAAGGTAATGGTGCCCGCAGAGGGACTCGAACCCCCGACCCCCTGATTACAAATCAGGTGCTCTACCAGCTGAGCTATGCGGGCCTGTCGTTCTGCAGCGGCGGATGGTGCCCGGAACGACTCGACGCGCTCTGGATAATGCGGAACAGCGGGCAAAGAAAGCCCGCTGCGCAAATTTCCTGAAATTGCACCGACTACAGGGGCTTGCCGCGTGGCAGGTGCGGGCAGGCGACCGCGCATCTGCACCGCGCGGCCTGCGCGGCATCACCCGATCCGCTCGATCGCCATGGCCGTGGCCTCGCCACCGCCGATGCACAGTGCCGCCATGCCGCGGCGCAGGCCGTGGGTTTCCAGCGCGGCCAGCAGCGTGACCAGCACCCGGGCGCCCGACGCGCCGATGGGATGGCCCAGCGCACAGGCGCCGCCATGGATGTTCACCTTGTCATGCGGCAGATCCAGATCCTGCATCGCTGCCATGGCCACCACGGCGAAGGCCTCGTTCACCTCGAACAGATCCACATCGCCCAAAGCCCAGCCGGTTCTGGCGGCCAGCTTGCGCAGCGCCCCGATCGGCGCCGTGGGAAACAGGTTGGGCCGGTCGGCATGGGTGGCATGGCCCACGATGCGGGCCCGGGGCGTCAGCCCGCGCCGCTCTGCCTCGGAGGCGCGCATCAGCACCAGCGCCGCCGCGCCATCGGAAATCGAAGAGGAATTGGCCGCCGTGACCGTGCCGCCCTCGCGAAAGGCCGGGCGCAGCGTCGGTATTTTGTCGGGACGCGCGCGGCCCGGTTGCTGGTCGGTTTGCTGGACGGAAACCACACGCCCCTCGGTGACCTGAACCGGGGTGATTTCGCCCGCAAAATGCCCCGCGCCAATCGCCGCATTGGCCCGCGCCAAAGAGGCGATGGCAAAGGCATCCTGCGCCTCGCGGCTGAACTGATAGGCCTCGGCGCAATCTTCGGCAAAGGTTCCCATCAGGCGCCCGGGGTCATAGGCATCCTCCAGCCCGTCCAGGAACATGTGATCCATCACCTGCCCGTGTCCCATGCGATAACCATCGCGCGCCTTGGGCAGAAGGTAGGGCGCATTGCTCATGCTTTCCATGCCGCCTGCCACGATCACCTCGGCGGAACCGGCGCAGATCAGATCATGCGCCAGCATGGCCGCCTTCATGCCCGATCCACACATCTTGTTGATGGTGGTGGCCCCTGCCCCCAAAGGTAGCCCCGCCTTCAGCGCCGCCTGCCGGGCCGGCGCCTGGCCCTGGCCTGCGGGCAGGACGCACCCCATCAGGATCTCCTCTGCCGCCTCCCGGGGCAGCCCGGCCCTGTCCAGCGCGGCACCGATGGCCGCGGCGCCCAGATCGGCGGCCCGCAGCCCGGCCAGCGCCCCCTGAAATCCGCCCATCGCCGTGCGCGCCGCGCCAACGATCACGATCGGGTCTTTTGCGTTCATCCCATCCTCCCAGATAGCCAGCCATCCCGCCTGCCGCAGACTGGCCATTTTCAGCATGGCAGGCAATGACAGACACTGGCATTTCCGCTGAGCGGTTTTGCCATGACGCGCCGATAGCCCGGAAGATAGCGGATAAATAATATGTTATTATTCAGTATCTTGAAGTGAATTCTGCACTCCTGCCCCTCAGACCGGCCCGAAATGCCCACACAGCGGACGGCGCCATTACATCAAAACCCCGAAAGGTGTTTTCTTTCAGTTCCATCAAATGAAGGCGCCTGTTTTGTTGCGCTTGCAGCAGAATTTCCCCATTCTCCCGCCATATCAGCGCGAAAGGGAACGATATGGCCGAGCGGATTGCGAAACACGGGTTGCAGGTGGATGCCCGGCTGGTCGATTTCGTGGAAAGCCGCGCCCTGCCCGGCACCGGGATTGCGGCGGATCGGTTCTGGGCCGGCCTTGCGGATGCGGTGACGCGGCTTGGCCCGAAGAACCGCGCCCTGCTGGACAAGCGCGCAGCATTGCAGACGGCCATCGACGATTGGCACAAGGCCCGCAAAGGCCAGGCCTTTGATGCCGATGCCTATGAATCCTTTTTGCGCGACATTGGCTATATCCTGCCGGAAGGCCCTGATTTCGCAGTAGAAACCGCGAATGTGGACCCAGAGATCGCCATGATCCCCGGGCCGCAGCTGGTGGTGCCGGTGATGAATGCGCGCTATGCGCTGAATGCCGCGAATGCCCGCTGGGGCAGCCTTTATGATGCGCTTTATGGCACCGATGCGCTGGGCGATCTGCCGGCCGGCAAGGGCTATGATGCGGCGCGCGGGCAGCGCGTGATCGACTGGGCGCGCGATTTTCTGGATGGCGCGGCGCCGCTGAACGGTGCCAGCTGGCGCGCGGTCCAGGGCTTTGCGGNNTAAAGCTGGGTAGCCAGACCACCGGGCTGGCCCGGCCGGCACAATTCACGGGCTATAGCGGCACCGCCAGCGCGCCTGGTAGTTTTGTGTTGAATAACAATGGCCTGCATATCGAGGTGGTGATCGACGCCGCCTCGCAGATCGGGGCCACAGATCCTGCGCATATCGCAGATGTGCGGCTGGAATCCGCCATGTCCGCCATCATGGATTGCGAAGACAGCGTGGCGGCGGTGGATGCCCCCGACAAGGTTCTGGCCTATGGCAACTGGCTGGGGCTGATGAAGGGCGATCTGGCGGAAGAGGTGGTGAAGGGCGGCAAAAGCTTTACCCGCCGGCTGGCCCCGGANNATGCTGGTGCGCAATGTCGGCCATCTGATGACCAACCCGGCCATTCTGGATGCCGAAGGCCGCGAAGTGGGGGAAGGCATCATGGATGCTTTCGTCACCACGCTTTGCGCGCTGCATGATCTGCAGAAAACCGGCGGCGCGCGCAATTCGGTGGCGGGTTCTGTCTATGTGGTGAAGCCCAAGATGCACGGCCCCGAAGAGGTGGCCTTTGCGGTAGAGATCTTCGATGCGGTGGAAACCTGCCTGAACCTGTCCGCCAATACCGTGAAGCTGGGCATCATGGATGAAGAGCGGCGCACCTCTGTCAACCTCAAGGAATGTATCCGCGCGGCGAAATCGCGGGTGGCCTTCATCAACACCGGATTCCTGGATCGCACGGGCGACGAGATTCACACCTCGATGGAAGCCGGGCCGATGATCCGCAAGGGCGAGATGAAAAATGCGGCCTGGATCAAGAGTTACGAGGAGCGCAATGTCGATATCGGTCTGGCCTGCGGCTTGCAGGGCCGGGCACAGATCGGCAAGGGCATGTGGGCGGCGCCCGATCTGATGGCGGCGATGCTGGATCAGAAGATCGCCCATCCCCGCGCCGGCGCCAATTGCGCCTGGGTGCCCTCGCCCACGGCGGCCACGCTTCATGCCACGCATTACCACAAGGTCGATGTGCTGGCCCGGCAGGCCGAGATTGCGGCAGGCGGGGCACGCGGCACGCTGCGCGATCTGCTGACCATTCCGGTGGCGCAGGGGGTGAACTGGTCCGAAGACGAGATCCGGTCAGAGATCGAGAACAACGCTCAGGGCATCCTGGGTTATGTGGTGCGCTGGGTCGATCAGGGGGTGGGATGCTCCAAGGTGCCGGATATCCATGATGTGGGCCTGATGGAGGACCGGGCGACCTGCCGGATTTCCAGCCAGGCGCTGGCCAACTGGCTGCATCATGGGGTGGTGAGCCCCGATCAGGTGATGGCGGCACTGCGCAAGATGGCGGCAGTGGTCGATCGGCAGAATGCGGGCAATGCGGCCTATACAGCGATGGCGCCGGGCTTTGACGGTGTGGCCTTCAAGGCGGCCTGCGATCTGGTGTTTGAGGGCCGGGAGCAGCCCTCGGGCTATACCGAACCCGTGCTGCATCAGCGGCGGCTGGAGGCCAAGGCGCAATAATCACCGCGATTTCGTGGATTTACCAAGGCCCGCCCCCCGGCGGTCCTTTACGAATCTGCAGCTTGCGCTAAACCTGTGTTCCATGAATGTTCTTGTCTGGTTCAAGCGCGATCTGCGGGCAGAAGATCATCCCGCCCTGGCCCATGCCGCAGCACGCGGGCGGGTTCTGCCGGTGTATCTGGTGGAACCCGACTATTTGGCGCTGCCCGATACCTCGGCCCGGCAATGGGCGTTTACGGCTGAATCGCTGACCGGCCTGCGCGACAGTCTGGCCGCGCTGGGCCTGCCGCTGGTGGTGAGCACCGGCGAGGCGGTGGCGCTGCTGGACCGGCTGTGCCGCGCCCATGCCATCACCGAGATCATCAGCCACGAAGAAACCGGCAATCTGTGGACCTATGCGCGCGACCGCCGGGTGGCGGCCTGGGCGCGGGGCGCGGGCATCCGCTGGACGGAACTGCCGCAATCGGGCGTGGTGCGGCGGCTGCCTGCCCGGGCGGGCTGGGCCGGGTTGCGGGATGGGTTCATGGCGGCACCACAGGTGCAGCCCGGGGCGGCGCGGGCGGTGCCGGATGTGGAGCCGGGCGGCATCCCCACGGCGCGCAGCCTGCGGCTGGTCGATGNNGACCAGCCGGGGGGCGCCCTATCGGCAGGCCATGTCGTCGCCGCTGTCGGCGGAACGGGCCCGTTCGCGTCTGTCGCCGCATATCGCGCTGGGCACGCTGAGCCTGCGCGAAGTGGTGCAGGCCACCGCCGCACGGCAGGCCGAAAAGCCGGGGGTGCAATGGTCGTCCAGCCTGCGCAGTTTCCAATCACGTCTGGCCTGGCGGGATCATTTCATCCAGAAGCTGGAGGATGAGCCGCAGATCGAGATCCGCGCGCTGCACCGCGCCGCAGACGGGCTGCGCCAGACCGAGGCCGCGCGGCTGGCCGCCTGGGCGGCGGGCGAAACCGGCCTGCCGTTTCTGGATGCCTGCCTGCGCTATCTGCGCGCCACCGGCTGGGAGAATTTCCGCATGCGGGCCATGGTAATGGCCTGTGCCTCGTATCACCTGTGGCTGGACTGGCGCGATACCGGGGCGATCCTGGCGCAAAGGTTCACCGATTATGAACCCGGCATCCACTGGCCGCAGGTGCAGATGCAATCGGGGGTGACGGGGATCAACACGCCGCGCATCTATAACCCGGTGAAACAGGGGTGGGATCAGGATCCGACCGGCGCCTTTACCCGGCGCTGGGTGCCGGAACTGGCGCCGGTGCCCGATATGTTCCTGCAGGAACCCTGGCGGTGGGAAGGCGCGCGGCATCTGCTGGGGCGGCGCTATCCCGAACCGGTGGTGGATGCGGCCAGCAGTGCCCGGGCCGCGCGCGATATCATCTTTGGCCTGCGTCGGGCCGAGGGGTTTGCGGCGGCGCGCAATGCGGTGCTGCACCGACATGCCA
>DOMY01000014.1 GCA_003509785.1 Gemmobacter sp. | reverse complement strand
ATTCCGGTCGGCCATTTCGCCATCCGCCCGGGCGCCATCATGGCGGCCGCCGATCAGTTCGACATCACGGTGACCGGCAAGGGGGGCCATGCCGCGAAACCGCATGAATGTATCGACACCACAGTGGTCGCTGCCCATATCATCGTGGCGGCGCAGACCATCGCCTCGCGCAGCGTCGATCCGCTGAAACAGGTGGTCGTGTCCATCTGCACCGTTCAGACCGACAGCACCGCCCATAACGTGATCCCGCAGGTGGTGAAGATGAAGGGCACGGTGCGCACCATGGATGCCGCCGTGCAGGATCAGGTGGAACAGCGGCTGAAAGAAATTGTCGAGGGCACGGCGCTGGCGCTGGGGGCCAAGGCGCAGCTGCACTATCAGCGCGGCTATCCGGTGACGGTGAACGCGGCCGAAAACACCGATTACGCGGTGCAGGTGGCGCAGGCGGTTTCCGGGCAGGTGGATGCCAGCACCCCGCCGCTGATGGGGGCCGAAGATTTCAGCTTCATGCTGAACGAACGTCCCGGCGCCTATATCTTCATGGGCAATGGCGATACCGCCATGGTGCATCACCCGGCCTATAATTTCGACGACAATGCCATCCCCTTCGGCTCCAGCTGGTATGCCGGCATGGTCGAGGCGCGGATGCCTGCGGCCGCATAAAAGGGCCTCCGATCTGCCTTTGCCCCATCCTCCCTCCCCTTCCGGGGAGGGAGCACCGCTTCTCATCTGGCGCGGCGCTAGCTTAAACCGGCCTCAAGAACCGGCCTCCTCAGAACAGCGGCCTTGTGATGATCTCGCCATCCTCCGCCATGGCCAGTTCGGCCAGCCGGGCGCGGTTGACCATGCGCAACCGGCCTTCCTGCCACGTTATCACCCCTTCACGTTTCAGCCGCGCCAGGGTCTTGTTGGTATGAACCAGTGAAAGCCCCAGCGCGTCGGCCAGATCCTGCTGCCGCCAAGGCAAGGCAACGCTGTCACCCTCGGTCATCTCCAGCGCCTCTGCCCGCCGCCACAGTTTCAGGATGGCCCAGGACATCCGTTCCAGCGCATCGCGCTGGCCGATGGTGGCGAGCGCATCCCCCAGAAAGTGCTCTTCCTGCGCGGCCAGATATGTCAGATCATATCCCCGGCCCGGCTGTTCGCGGAACAGATCCCACAGCCCGCCACGGTCGAACACGCACAGCACCATATCGGTCGAAGCCACGGCCGAATGGCTCATTTCCCCCATCAGTGCCGATTGCAGTCCCAGAAGATCGCCCGGAAAGGCAAAGTTCAGCACTTGCCGCTGCCCTTCCTCCAGCGTCTTGTACCGCAGGCCCAGCCCTTTCAGCACAGTATAAAGCTGCGGGCTGGCGGCGCCTTCCAGCAAAAGCGTCGTGCCGGCCTGCACCTGCAATTCGCCGCGTTTGAACTGCTGCATGAAGGTGGTTTCGGCATCGGTCTGTGGCTGGAAGAGTGGCTTGCAATGCAGCGGGCAATCTTTGCAGCGGGTTGGCATCTGTGTCTTTTTCCATCTCTGACTATGTCACAGTTTAATGCGCGATGCGGCAATCCGTTCCATGGTCCCCCTTTGCTTGACCAAGGACGGAAACCCCATGCAAGACGAACACAGCCGCCACTTTCTGGTCGTCGTGCCATTGACCCTGATCGCGGAAGATCTGGCGCAGGTGCTGCGCGATGCGCAACCAGGGGCGCGGGTAATGATGGCCACCACGGCGAGTGAGGCCATGAACATGCTTCGTGACGGCGTACCGATCAGTGCCGCCTTCATCGAACTGCGGATCGAAGAGGCCGCCAGTTCCGGCCTGATCGCCCGGTTGCGCGAACTGGGGGCCAGGATTGTATTGATGCGGGACGACATGCCCGAAGGTCTGGGGCCCTGCCATCTGCTGGACATGCCCTTTTCAGATGCCCATGTCGTGCAGCTGCTGAAAACATTCGGCTAAGGCCGTGGATCACCCGCCTGTATGGCTCATGTGGCGGCTCATCTGGCCACCGACATGCTGGCGTGAATAGTCGAAATCATGGCCCTTGGGCTTGCGGGCGATGGCGGCGCGGATCGCGGATTCCAGCAGCGCCGGGTCGTCCGTGGCGGGCAGCGGCGCCCGCAGATCGGCCATGTCTTCCTGACCCAGACACATATACAGCTCGCCCGTGCAGGTCAGCCGCACGCGGTTGCAGCTTTCGCAGAAATTATGGGTCAACGGCGTGATGAACCCGACCTTCTGCCGCGATTCCTCCAGCCGCACATAGCGGGCAGGGCCGCCGCTGCGCTCTGCCAGATCGGTCAGGGTGAAACGCTCGGCCAGCCGGGCGCGCAGATCCTTCAGCGACCAGTATTGATCCAGCCGGTCTTCGTTGCCCAGATCGCCCATCGGCATGACCTCGATGAAGGTCAGATCATGGTCTTCAGCGGCGCACCAATCCACCAGACGGAACAGCTCGTCCTCGTTGAAGCCTTTCAGCGCCACGGTATTGATCTTGACCCGCAGCCCGGCACGTTTCGCAGCCTCGATCCCCTCCAGCACCTGCGGCAGCCGACCCCAGCGCGTGATCGCGGCAAATTTGTCAGGGTCGAGCGTGTCGAGCGAGACATTGATCCGCCGCATCCCACATGCGGCCAGCTCATCGGCAAAGCGTGCCAGCTGGCTGCCATTGGTGGTGACGGTAAGCTCTTTCAGCGCGCCCGTTTCCAGATGGCGCGACATGGCCCGGAAAAACGTCATGATGCCCCGCCGCACCAGCGGTTCCCCCCCGGTGATGCGCAGCTTTTCCACGCCCAGCCCCACGAAGGTGGAACACATCCTGTCCAGCTCTTCCAGCGTCAGAAGATCCGCCTTGGGCAGGAAGGTCATGTTTTCGGCCATGCAATAGACACAGCGAAAATCGCAGCGATCCGTAACCGATACCCGAAGGTAGCGGATGGCACGGGCGAAAGGGTCGATCAGAGGTGCGTTCATTCTGAAAGCCTAGGCTTTCGGCAGAACTCCGGCAAGGGCGAAGGCAGCGGTTGATGCGGGCGGCTGTGCCCACTAACGTCTGGTTCAACGCAAAGAAGGAGACCCGGCATGACCAGAGGGAGTGACAGGCTGCGGCAGATGGTGGTTCTGACCACGGTTGCCCTGCTCGCAAGCGGGTGCAGCCGGGTGGCAGAGCTGATGCCGTGGAAGAAAGATGCCCCAGAGCCTGCCATGGCGCAGCCAGAGGCTCTGCCCGCGCCCGGCACCGTTATGGCGCCGGCGGTTCCGGCAGGCGCCCGCACGGCCGAGGCGCTGGATACCACCACGGCAGAACAGAAAGCGGCGGCCATGGCCCCGGTCGCTGCCGCCCCCTCGGCCAGCCTCGGGACGGTTGTCGTCAGTCTGGGCGATGTGACGACGCCAGGCTTCTGGCTGCGCAGCGGGCTGGTCAGCGCGCCTGCGCCAGGGGTGGTGAAGACCGCCGCTGGGCAGACGGTGCAGGTCGATCTGCTGCCGGGCAGCGGGGCGGCGCAGCTGTCGCTGGCGGCCTTTCGTGCCTTGGGGCTGGGATTGACCGATCTGCCGCAGGTCGAGGTGTCGCGGCGGTAGGGGGGNNCCCTGAGGGTATTTGGGCCAAGAAGAAGGGGGGCGCCAGCCTGTGGATAAGTATAGCTGGGCCGGTCAGGCGGCGGGCAGGTATTGCGCGGCTTCCTTGCGGGCGAAAGCCTTCATCTGCGGCCCATGTTCGTCAAGGAAGGCGGCCGTGCGGGCGGGATCGTGTTTCGACAGGTCGCGCAGCCACCAAGCCACCGCTTTCTGGATGAACCAGTCCCGGTCGGGCACATAGGCGGCAGCCCAACCCAGCACCCGTTCCCGGGCGGCGGCTTCCTCCGGTTTCGGGAAGTTCAGCTTGGTCAGGGGCAGGGTCATGACCAGTGCGGCGCGGCGCACCCAGAAGTTGTCGGAGGTGGTCCAGCCCTCGACGGCATCAAGGCGCGACAGATCGGCCATGATGCGCTTCTGCCCGGCACTGCAGACATGATCCGCAATGGCCCAGGCATCGAATTCCGGCACCCAGGACTGGATCAGCGCCCAGGCGCCGCTGTCATCCGGGCGAATGCGTGCCTGCGCCAGAAGCTTGGCGGCAGCCACGCGGCCTTCGTGGATATTGCTGCGCCACAGATCATCGGCCAGCGCCAGCCGGTCGTCGAGGGGCAGATCGTTGCGCCAGTCACGCGCCAGCGCGTCGATCGCGGGAACGGATGTGCCCAGATAACGCCGGTCAACCTTGTGATAGGCGGCCATTTCGGCGGCCTTTGCGGGTTCGGCAGCGGCTTCGATCAGGGCGAGAGCTTCGGCAAGGTTCATTCGGCATGTCCCAGATTGGCGTCGATGCCGGTGGGCAGGCCGTCGATGCTGTGGCGGTTCTTTTCGGCCCAATAGGCCGACAGGCCTTCGGGGCCTTTCTGTGTGGCCCAGTCGCGCAGCACCGGGCGTTCGCGCGGGGTATCCAGGAAGGGCACGGCAAAGCCGCAGGAGCTTTGCACCAGATCCACCGCCATGTCGAAGATCTGCCGCGCGCCGGGCAGGGCGGGCAGCTGATCGGCCAGTGCAGGCCAGTCGGCATCGCTGTGGTGGATCGCCCGCGCCGTGCCATAGGCGCGCAGGATCAGCGGGCGCGGGCCAAAGCTGCACCACATCACCGTCATCCGCGCATCGCGCGGCAGATGGGCGGCGGTTTCATTGCCCGATCCGGTGACATTCAGCCAGATCAGCCGGTTCGGCCCCAGCACCCGCAGCGAATCCATTCCCTTGGGCGACAGGTTGATCCGCGCCTCGGGCGCGCTGGTCGCCACAAAGAACATCGGCTGTGCGGCAATGAAGCCGGTGTGATCTTCGGTGAAGCCCGCAAACTGCTTCGCCATCACTCCACCGTCACGGATTTCGCCAGATTGCGCGGCTGGTCGACATCGGTGCCCTTGGCGATGGCGGTGTGATAGGCCAGAAGCTGCGCCGGAATCGCATAAAGGATGGGCGCCAGCGCATCGGGNNGGCCAGCAGCCCGCGCCCGCCTCGGCCACGCCTGCGGCATCGGACAGCAGCAGCACCTTGCCATGGCGCGCCATCACCTCCTGCATGTTCGACACGGTCTTTTCGAACAGCGCATCATGCGGGGCCAGCACGATCACCGGCACCCGGTTGTCGATCAGCGCGATGGGGCCGTGTTTCAGCTCGCCCGAGGCATAGCCTTCGGCGTGGATATAGCTGAT
>DOMY01000106.1 GCA_003509785.1 Gemmobacter sp. | reverse complement strand
GGTGGATCTGTCGCGGCTGGAGGCGGCGCTGAAGGCCGATCACACCCATGCGTTCAAGGCGGTTCTGGTCACGCATGTGGATACGGCCACCAGCGTGAAGAACGATGTGGCAGGGATCCGCGGCGTGCTGGATGCGGTGGGGCATCCGGCGCTGCTGGCGGTGGATTGCATCGCCTCGATGGGCTGCGACGAGATGCGGATGGATGACTGGGGTGTGGATCTGATCGTGGGGGCCAGCCAGAAGGGGCTGATGGTGCCGCCGGGGCTGGGCCTGCTGTGGGTATCCGACCGGGCGGTGGAGCGGTGCCGCCAGTCCGATCTGCGCACGCCCTACTGGGATTGGCGGCAGCGGTTCACGGCAACGGAATTCTGGCAGTACTGGAATGGCACGGCGCCGACGCATCACCTGTTCGGTCTGCGCGAAAGCCTGGACATGATCGCGGAGGAGGGGCTGGAGAATGTCTGGGCCCGCCATGCGGCGCTGGCGCGCAGCGTCTGGGCCGCGTTCGAGGCCTGGGGGCAGGGCAATTCGCAGATCCGGCTGAACATCGCGGGGCCTGCGCATCGCGGCCATTCTGTGACCGCCGCGCGTCTGGGGCCTGCGCCCAATGCCACGCGGCTGCGGGCCTGGCTGGAGAAGAACGCGGGTGTGACGCTGGGCATCGGCCTTGGCATGGCCGCGCCGGATGACCCGGCCTATCACGGTTTTCTGCGGGTGGCGCATATGGGCCATGTCAACGCGCACATGACGCTGGGGGTTCTGGCGACGATGCAGGCGGGCATGGTGGCGCTGGATATTCCGCACGGGCCGGGAGCGCTGGATGCGGCGGCGCGGGTGGTGGCCGAGGCGGTGGCCGGGGCGGCGTAAGCCGCCCTGTTTTGCAAGAAGCCCGCGGCGTAGGCCGACCTGTTTAGTCGACAGGCTGCGGCGTAAGTTGCTCTCTTGACCTGTTGGGGCGGCGGGTGCCGCCCCTGCGGGGAAGGGGTACAGGCTGCGGTTACTTCTGCCCGTTCAGGCGGTGGAACAGGTGGGTGAAGGTGGCAACGCCCAGAACCGGGATCACCAGGTTGACCAGCGGAATGGACAGCGGCGCCGCCATCAGCGCACCCGCCAGCCAGACGGTGCCGGAATGGCGCGCCCGCAGCGCCTTTGCCCCTTGCCGGCCAAGGCGGCGCATGGCGACCAGCGTGAAATATTCGCGCCCCAGCAGCAGCCCGTTCACCGCCCAGAACACCACGGGCACCAGCGGCCCGGCAAAGGGATACAGCAGCAGGGCAAACAGGTTGGCCAGGATCAGCAGGCCGAACAGGTTGACGGCGTCGATCAGGCTGTCGGCCAACGGCACGGGGGTGGCGCGGGGCAGGCCGGGGTAATGGCGATCCTCGACCGCATCGACCACGCTTTCCAGAAACAGGCCGGAAAACAGCGCGGCCACCGGCATCATCAGGAAGACCGACAGCCCCATCACCAGCAGCACCGATCCGATGGACAGCGCCGTATCCACCCCACCCACGGGGCCGATCAGCGGCAGCACCAGCTGATCCGGCGCCAGCCAGCCGATCAGCGCAAAGGTGCCGACATAGACGCCCAGCAACAGCACGGCGGCCAGCAGGATGCCAAGGGCGACCACCCGCAGAAAGCGCGGGTCTGACAACTGGCCCAGCGCACGGCCAAAACAGGCAAAGATCATCGCTTATTCCACCATCCAGCGGGTCAGGGCGGCCAAATCGGGGCGCGGGCGTTCGGGCGGGGCGCTGCCTTCGGTGCCGATATGCACGATGCCCGCAACGCTTTCCTGCGGGGCAAGGTCGAAGGCGGCTTCGGCAAAGCCCCGGTCATGGCTGACCCAGCCGGTCAGCCAGCAGGCGCCCCAGCCCGAGGCCAGCGCCGCATTCACCAGCCCCAGGCAGACACAGCCCGCCGACAGCACCTGTTCGGCCAGCGGCACCTTGTCCTGTGCTTTGGGGCTGCTGATGACCACCACGGCCAGCTGACCCTGATCGAACTGGCCCCGGCCCTTGGCGGTCTTTTCAGCATCAAGGCCCAGATCGCGCGCCCGTGCCTCGGCCAGATCGGCCAGCCGGGCCATGGCGGGTTTGGTCAGCACGATCAGGCGCCAGGGCTCCAGCTTGCCATGGTCGGGCACGCGCAGGGCTGCTGTCAGGATCGGTGCCAGCTCGGCCGCGGTGGGCACCGGCAGGGTGAGGGTCTTGGCCGGGCGCGAGCGGCGGTTCAGCAGGAAATCCAGGGCGGCGGGATTGGCGGCGGGCATCATCGGCTCCTTCAGGGCCGCTGGCGCGGCATCGGGCGCAACATAGGGGGCAGGGCGGAGGGATGGAAGGGTGCAGGCGGGNNCCCGCCGCACCGCGCTGACCATTGCCCTTGCCCTGCCGCTGGCGGCCTGTGGCGGGCGGAAACCCGAACCGCAGGCAGACCGGCCCGGCGGATCGGCAGAGGTGATGTATCTGATCAGCAAATACTCCCGCACCTATGATGTGCCGGAAAAGCTGGTGCATCGGGTGGTGAAATCGGAAAGCAGCTATAATCCGGGGGCGCGCAACGGGCCTTATTACGGCCTGATGCAGCTTTTGCCGGAAACCGCGCGCACCATGGGGCATCGCGGTTCGGCGCAGGATCTGCTGGATGCGGAAACCAACCTGAAATACGGCGTGAAATATCTGCGTGGCGCCTATCTGGTGTCGCGTGGGCATCACGAACGGGCAATCGGCTGGTATCGGCGCGGCTATTACTATGAGGCCAAGCGCATGGGCCTGCTGAAAGAAACCGGCCTGCGCAGCTGATGGCGCGGCGCGATCTGGCCGATCTGCGCGCCCGCGCGCTGCCGGGGGCCGAATTCGCGCTGCGGGTAACACCCCGCGCCGGGCGCAATGCGTTGACCGAGGTGGACGGCGTGTTGAAGGCCATGGTGACGGCCGTGCCGGAAGGTGGGCGGGCCAATCGCGCAGTGCAGGATCTGCTGGCCGAGGCCCTTGGGGTGGCGAAAACCCGGCTGGTGCTGCTGCGCGGCGCCACGGCGCGCGACAAGGTGTTCCGTCTGGATTAAGCGGCTTTCGGGCCTTTTTCCGTTGGGCGCTTGTATCTGCTGCCGGGACGGATAAAATAGGGGCAACCTTGCGCGGCCTGCCGCGGCCGCAGGGATTTCAAGCCGGAGAACAGCATGTCCTGGACCGACGAGCGTGTCGAGACGCTCAAGAAGATGTGGGCCGATGGCCAGAGCGCGAGCCAGATCGCCAAGGAACTGGGCGGCGTCACGCGCAATGCGGTGATCGGCAAGGTGCATCGTCTGGGCCTGTCGAACCGTGTGGGCCCGGGTGGCAAGGACGAAGAGGAAGAGGTTGTGGCGGAAGCCCCGGCCCCCAAGGCCGAACCGCCGAAGCCCGAATNNCGCCGCCGCGCAGCCGCAGCCGGCCCCCGCCGCTTCGGCCGGCAATGTGATGCCGATGCCGCAGCGTAAGGCGATCATCCCGGCAGGCCAGCCGCTGCCACCGCAGCCTTCGGCCAACGAGATCAGCCCTGAAACGCTGGCCTCGGCCCGCGAGGTGGAAAAGCGCGCCCGCCGCCTGACGCTGATGGAGCTGACCGAACGCACCTGCAAATGGCCGATCGGTGACCCGGCGACCGATGATTTCTGGTTCTGCGGCCTGCCCTCGCAGCCCGGCAAACCCTATTGCGAGGCGCATGTGGGCGTGGCCTTCCAGCCGATGAGCGCGCGGCGCGACCGCCGCCGCTGATCCCCGCGGCCTGNNTGGCGGGCGTTTGTCATTCCAGCGGGTGCAGATGCGGATGGCTGTGCAGATGTGGGTGATCGTGCACCCGCGCCGGGATCAGGCGGCCCCGGTCCAGCAGCATGGCGCGGTTGGCCAGCCCGGCCACAAAGGCCGCATCATGCGACACGAGGATCATTGCGCCATCGAACGCCTTTAGCGCGCTGTGCAGCAGCACCATGTTCGCGGCATCCACCCCATTGGTGGGTTCGTCCAGCAGCAGCACATCGGGGCGCATGGCCAGCAGCCCGGCCAGGCAGACCAGCCGCTTTTCCCCGCCTGAAAGCCGGTGAGCGATGCGCTGGGCAAGATGGCCGATGCCCAGCGTTTCCAGCGTAGCCTGTGCCGTGGCCATCGCCTCTGCCTCGGTCTGGCCGAGGTTGAGCGGGCCGAAGGCCACATCTTCCAGCACGGTGGGGCAGAAGATCTGATCATCGCTGTCCTGAAACAGCAGGCCGATGCGCGGGCGCTGGGCGCGAAAATCCCGTTCGCGCAGGCAATCGGCGCCGAACAGGCGGATGCGGCCCTGCGCGGGTTCCAGCCCCATGATGACGCGCAGAAGCGTGGTCTTGCCTGCGCCATTGGGGCCGACAATGGCGAGCCTGTCGCGCGCGGCCAGTGTCAGGCTGGCGCCCTGCAACACCGGGGCGCCGTCGCGCGTGACTGTCACATCGGAAAGCGAAATCAGCGGGATCACATCCTGTCCCCCAGCACGGCCAGCACGGCGGCCATCAGCAACAGGCCGAAGGCCAGCACGTCGCGGGCCGGGGGCGGCGGCAGGGCGCTGCCGGGAAAGCGGCCCGCATCGCCCCGGCAGCGCATCGCCTCTTCGATCCGGGTGGCGCGGTTCAGCGCCCGCACCAGCACCATGCCCAACAGGTTGCCGAGGCTGCGCCAGGTATGGCGGTTCGACCCCGGGCGGAAACTGCGGGCGCGCATCGCCTCTTGCAGCCTGCGCGCCTCGGCGCCGATCAGGCTGGTGTGGCGCAGCGTCATCAGGAACAGCCGCACCAGCCTTTCCGGCACGCGCAGCGCGCGCAGGGCGCCGCCCAGTCGCATCGGATCTGTGCCGCCCAGCAGCCAGAGCAGGGCCAGCGCGGCCGCGCTGATGCGCAGCGCCAGCAGGCCCGCGCGGGCGAAGCCATCAGCGCTGAGCGGCAGCGGCCCCAGATGCAGCAGCGCCGGGCCGGGCAGGGTGAGCGGCAGCGACAGGGCCAGCAGCAGCACGAAGCCTTCGACATGCAGCAGGCGGCGCCAGCGTTCTGCGGGCATCCGGTCGGCCAGCGCCAGCGCGGCCAGCAGCACCAGCGCAAGGGCGGCGGTCAACGGGCGCTGCAGTTGCGACAGCGCCATGGCCAGCGCCAGCGCCGCCAGCAGCCGCAGCCGCAGATCGGCGGGCGCAAGGCTCATCCCCGGCGACCCCTCGCCCAGAGCGCGACCCCGGCGAGGCCGAAGATGAAGAACAGGCCCGAAAGCGCATCGGTGACGCGCAGCCGGGCGTCCATTTCTTCGATCCGGGCCAGAAGGGGGGCGATCTGCCGGGCCATGACGGCTTCGATTGCGGCGGTATCCGGGGCGCCATCGGCGGCAGATGCGGGTGCCACGGGCGCGGGCGCCGCCCCGCCCAAGGTGGCGCTGGCCATATGGCCGTCGCCGGTGTTCACCGAAACCGTCAGCCCTGCAGCGGCGGCAGGCTGGGCAAAGCGGAAATTGCCTGCGGCATCGGTCTTGCCAGTGGCGAGGGGCGCCCCGGTGGTATCCTTGGCCACCCAATCCACCCCGCGCGCCCCACCACCACCGATGAAGAAGGCGCGCCCGGTGATCTCGGCCCCGTCAGAGCTGGCATAGACCCGCAACTTGTGCGCCAGTGCCGGGCTGGCCAGCAACAGCGCGAGCAGCAGGGCCAGCGCGCGGATCATGGCTGCGCCCCGGCGGGGGCCAGCGCCTCGGGCTGAACGCGGGCCAGAAAGCCCACAACGGCGGCGGTCAGCGCGGCTTCGGCCAGGGCCAGCGGCAGGTAGGTGACCAGCATCACCCGCGACACGGGCGTATATTCCGGCGCCGAAAGGGCCAGCACCAGCGCCACCAGCGCCCCGGTGCCCAGCACCGCCAGACCACCCACGGCGGCGGCGAGTGCGGCGCGCTGGGCACCTGTGCTGCACCTCAACATCGGCCCCAGCAGCCAGCCCAGCAGGATGCCCGGCGCCGCGATGTTCACCGTGTTCACCCCCAGCGTGGTCAGCCCGCCCACCCCGAACAGCAGCACCTGCAGCGCCAGCCCCACGGCCACGGCGGCAAAGGCGCCCGGTCCCAGCATCAGCCCCATCAGCCCGGCGAACATCGGATGCACCGAAGATGGCCCCACCGGCACCGCGATCAGCGATCCGGTGAAGAACACCGCCCCCAGCACTGCCATGCGCGGGATCGCCCGATCCTCCAGCCCGCGCAGCGCAAGCGCCACGCCGCCCGCCGCCAGCATCGCACCACCGATCAGCACCGGCGCCGACAGGATGCCATCGGGGATATGCGCCACCGTCTCAGTTCCCGCCCATATCGGTGGCCTGCACCCAGATCAGCGCACCTTCCTCGACCGGCACCTGCGCGCCATCCTGCGCGGTCATCGGCGCGTCAGCTTCCAGCAGCGCGGCAAAACCCCACCAGCCGGCGCGCGGCATGGTATAGCTGAAGGTGCCATTGGCATCGGCGCGCAGAACCTGGGTGATGAAGGCATCATTGGGCGCGGCCACGCTGCCGTCATTGACCCATTCCACCTCCACCTCGGCAAAGGGCGCGGGCTGGCCATCCTTCAGCACCACGCCGGTGAACAGGTTCCCGGCCCAGAGCCCGGTCGGCCGCGTCAGCGGGCGGATTTCGGCGGGCAGGCCCACCAGCGCATCCCAGCCTTCGCCGCTGGCGAAACTGTCGACGACCACCTTGGTGTAATGGACGATGAACTTGCCCTCCGCCGGTTCCCAATAGGGCTGCGGCTGCACGAAAAAGACCGAGGCGCCGGGGGCGGGCAGGTCATGCGTCAGGCGCCAGGCCGTGGCGCCATCCACCTTGCGTGCGGTGAGGGCCGGGGCCAGATCGGTGATTGCGCCTTCGGTCAGCACGCCCACACGCGCACNNGGGCCACCCTCCATCGGATGGGTGAAGGTCAGATCCAGGGTGACCGGGCCGCCATCGGGCAGTACATCGGCGGAAGGGATGGCTTGCAGGAAATGCGCGGTGGCGGGCTGTGCTGCGGTGATCGCAAGGCAGAGGGCGGGCAGCAGAGCGGGGCGCATGGGAACTCCTGTCGGTATGATTTTTGTAAAATTTACTCATACCGCCGCCGCATCGGCAAGACCATTTCTGCGCTGCGGCACAGTTTCCATGCCGCCGGGTTGCGGCTAGTCTGGGGCAAACAGGGAAGGGGCGGCCATGCAGCGCATCACCATCACGCTGGACGAGGATCTGGCGGCGGAGCTTGACGGGTTCATGGCCAGCACCGGCGCCCAAAGCCGGTCAGAGGCGATCCGCGATCTGCTGCGCCGGGGCCTGGCCACCCGGCCCGATGCCCCGGCGGAGGCAGGCTGTTTCGGCGTGGTCAGCTGCACGGTGGATCATTCGCTGCGCAATCTGGCCAGCCGCGTGCCGCAGGGGCGGCTGGACCGGCACGACCAGACGGTGGCCGCGCTGTCGGTGCCGCTGGATCACGCCACCGCGCTGGAGGTGACGGTGATGCGGGGCCGGGTGGGCGACGTGGCCGCCTATGCCGAAACGCTGTTTCTGGAACGCGGCGTGATGCACGGCGCCCTGTCGCTGGTGCCGGTGACCGAGGACGAGGTGCTGCATGTGCACAACGACGGCCCGCCCCATGCGCACCGGCATCTGAAGGTGCAGAGTAGTTTCTGAGGGTGGAGCCAATCGGCATGTCTGGGCGCCCGACCAAAGCTCTTATCTTTTCGGCGCGGCGCCTGTGTCAGACCCTGCGCCGCTCCATCATGAGCAGCCCGGAGACAGCGAGAAAGAATGCGATGCCAGAGCCAACCGTGCGGATCTGGTTCCAGACCTGCCACGGCCCGGAATAGCCTTGCCATATTGCCCGCGCGTTTTCGACGTCGGCTGGGATATCGACCTTGGCCAAGGCTTCGTTCATCGGGACGTTGACTGACATCGTCAGCACCAGGCCCAGGCAAAAATACACGATGGCCGCTGCGGCAAAAGCCGCAGCGCTGCGGCGTTGGCGCCCTGTCAGCAAAAGCGCCGCAGCCGCCGCAAGTGCAAACGGCGTCCCGAAGAAGATCGGGGCAAAGACTGCATTTCTGACAGAGGCATTCATGGCCTGCATGGCACCGATGGCGACGCGCGGATCGGCTGCATCCAGCCCCCACATGGTCGAACAGACCCAGGCATAGAAAAACCCGAAAATCGCGGCACTCAGCGTCAGGGACAGTAGGATTACGGCGAAGGTCAGTTGTTTCATGTCCGCTTTCCGAATTGATGGCGTACAGATTGATACGCCTTTACTTATCCGTATCTAGGTGTACGGGTAAAGAAGTTAATTATCAGTAGGTCACATGAACGAGAAAGATCGTCAGACGCGACACGCCGCCATCTCGCGCGCGGCCTATGATCTGCTTGCCGAACACGGCTATGCCGGCACTTCGATGATGCGGATCGCCACGGCGGCAAAGGCGTCGAACGAAACCCTGTACAGGTGGTACGGCAGCAAGGACGGGCTGTTCCACGCCATGGTCGAGGACAATGCAGCGCAAACGCGGTCGATGCTCCTGCGCGCGCTGGAGGAACAGACCGATCCATACGAGACCCTTGAACATGTCGCTTCGGTGTTTCTTGGTATGGTGCTGGGGGACCATGCAATTCTGCTGAACAGGGCTGCTGCCGCCGATCCGACAGGGGAACTGGGCGGCGCCATATCTTCCGGCGGGCGTGCGCAGGTCATGCCGCTTCTGGCCCGGGTGATGGACCGGATCTGTGCCGACAGCACCATGGCCGCTGACGAAGCCGCTCATCTGTTCGTCAGCCTTCTGGTCGGTGACGCGCAGGTAAAGCGTATCATTCATAACTCTCCCGCCCCTTCAAAGGCGGAGATCGACGCCAAATGTACAATGGCGCTTCGGATGTTCAGGCGATTGGTCGCCGGAACAGACGTGTAGCGGCAGGGGAGGGGGACAGACGCGCNNGCATCGCCCCGATCACGCCAGCAAGCGCAATCTTCAAAAGGAAAGCCCCCGTCACCGGGGGCTTTCCTGTCTCACTTCACCGGCGAGCGGTAGGTCATCCGCCGCACCGATCCGGTCTTGGATCGCATCAGCAGGGTTTCCGTCGTCACCCAGCCGGGTTCGCGCTGGATGCCTGACAGGATCGACCCGCTGGTGACGCCGGTGGCGGCGAAGATCACATCGGCCGTGACCATCTCGTCGCGGGTATAGATGCGGTCCAGATCGGTAATGCCGGCCTTGGCGGCGCGGCTGCGTTCATCATCGTTGCGGAACAACAACTTGCCATAGATCTGGCCGCCCATGCATTTCAGCGCCGAAGCCGCCAGCACGCCCTCGGGCGCGCCGCCGGAGCCCATATACATGTCAATGCCGGTCTGTTCCGGCTCGGCGCAGTGGATCACGCCTGCCACATCGCCATCGGTGATCAGCCGGATCGCCGCGCCGGTGGAGCGGACCTCGGCAATGAGATCCTCGTGCCGCGGGCGTTCCAGGATGCAGACGGTGATATCGCCGGGGGCACAGCCCTTGGCGGCGGCCAGCGCATGAACACGTTCGGCGGGCGACATGTGCAGCGTGACCGTATCCACCGGATAGCCCGGGCCGATGGCCAGCTTTTCCATATAGACATCGGGGGCGTGCAGCAGCGTGCCGCGCGGGGCCATGGCGATCACGGTCAGGGCGTTCGGCATGTCCTTCGCGGTCAGCGTGGTGCCTTCCAGCGGGTCGAGCGCGATATCGACGGCCGGGCCATTGCCGGTGCCGACCTCTTCGCCGATGAACAGCATCGGCGCCTCGTCGCGCTCACCCTCGCCGATGACCACGACGCCTGCGATATCGAGCAGGTTGAGTTGGTCGCGCATGGCGTTGACCGCGGCCTGATCGGCGGCTTTTTCATCGCCCCGCCCGATCAGCGTGGCCGAAGCCAGAGCGGCGGCCTCGGATACACGGGCAAGGCCCAATGAAAGCAAACGATCCTGAAACTGCTTGGCGTCAGCCATGTTATCCCCGTTAGGTCAATGCGGTTCGCCCTGTGGTAACGACGGGGCCGGGCTGCGGCAAGCCCGGTCGCGCTAACGCGCAGAGACCAAAACGGTTTGGCCGGTTTTCCGCCCGGTTTCCCGGCAGGGGGGCGCGGCCGCGGGGCATCGAGCCCCACGCCCGCGCGGCCGCAGTGGCGGCCCCGGTGCAGAAATCAGCTGGCGTGGGGGGAGTAGAGGACTGCAGGGGGCTTCCGCCCCCTCTGGGTGCTGCGCACCCATTCACCCCTGAGGGTATTTGGACCAAGAGGAATGGAGATGTCCGACGAAAGAAAGCCGGAATGTCGCTGCCTGCTTCCTCTTGGCAAAAATAC
>DOMY01000008.1 GCA_003509785.1 Gemmobacter sp. | reverse complement strand
AGATCCGGCGACATCGGCGACAGGCCGCGGCGTGCCAGAGCGGCGTCGAAGGCTGCGGGGTTTTCGCGGATGGCGCGGATGTCGTGCATGATCTCACCTGGTGTTCAACAGTGCCCCCCATATGCAGCATCGGCCGGGCTTCGTGAAGCGGAAAGGCGGAAAAACATGTCTGGCCGCTGTCCTGCCCGCGTCCCGCAGGCGTCTGGCCGGTGTCGGGACGGCGATGCGGGCAGGAATATTGCCGCAAGCCCTTGGACCGGCGGGCAAGTGATCTTATCTGGCGGCCAAGGCCGGGGCTGCGTGCCTTGCCTTACCCTGGCCGCGCGGATAGGGTGCGCCACTGAATTTGCCGGGTCAACCGGTGTGACGATGACGACAAGAGGACGACCCCATGTTCGTGACCCCCGCCTTCGCCCAGACCGCCGGTGGCGCTGCCAGCGCCTTCACCAGCTTCGTGCCGCTGATCCTGATTTTCGGGATCATGTATTTCCTGCTGATCCGGCCGCAGCAGAAGAAGATGAAAGATCACAAGGCCATGGTCGAGGCGCTGCGCCGTGGCGATCAGGTGCTGACGCAAGGCGGCATCATCGGCAAGGTCATGAAGGTGCATGACGATGGCGTGCTGGAAGTGGAAATCGCGCCCGGCGTGACCGTGAAGACCCCGCGCAACACCATTGCGCAGGTCATGTCGAAGACCGAACCGGCGATTGCGGCCTGAGGCTGCGACGATCCCCGTTCCGCCCGTTAACGGAAAGCAGATATGACGGATACCCCGCTGTGGAAGAGCTTGCTGATCTGGGGGCTCGTGGTCCTTGGTTTGGCCTTCGCCGCGCCCAACCTGTTTTACGACCGGGTGGAAAAACACAATGACGCCGCCGCCGCCATCACGGCGGCGGGTGGCACGGCCAGTGCCGATCAGGCCGCTGATCGCGCGCTTTGGCCCGACTGGATGCCTTCGGCCATCGTGCCGCTGGGGCTTGACCTGCGGGGCGGGGCGCATCTGCTGGCCGAAGTGAAGGTGGCGGATGTCTACAAGGCGCGGATCAATGCGCTTTGGCCCGATGTGCGCGACAGCCTGCGCGACCTGCGCGATCAGGTGGGCAATGTGCGGCGGCTGCCTTCGGTGGATGGCGTGCTGCGCGTGGCGATTTCCAACCCGGCGGGAATGGATGCGGCGCTGGCCAAGGTGCGGACGCTGGCAACCCCGGTGGTCAGCCTGACTGGCATCGGTTCCAGCGATATCGAGGTGCGCGCCGAAGGCAGCGACATCGTGGTGCAGCTGTCCGAGGCCGAACGTGTGGCCACCGACCTGCGCACCATGCAGCAGAGCCTGGAAATCATCCGCCGCCGGGTGGATGAGGTGGGCACCCGCGAACCGACGATTCAGCGTCAGGGCGAGGACCGCATCCTGATTCAGGTGCCGGGCATCGGTTCGGCGGCAGAGCTGAAATCGCTGATCGGCACCACCGCCAAGCTGACCTTCCATCCGGTGGTGGGCCAGACGGCGGATGCAGGCGCCAGCCCGGGCGCGCGCAACCTGCTGCTGCCCGCGATGGATCAGGCGAATGTCTATTACATCGTCGAGGAAACCCCGGTGGTGACCGGCGAAGAGCTGACCAATGCGCAGCCCGCCTTTGACCAGAACAACCGCCCGGCAGTCGAATTCCAGTTCGATACCACCGGCGCGCGGAAGTTCGGGGATTACACGGCCAATAACATCGGCAAGCCCTTTGCCATCGTTCTGGACAATGAGGTGATTTCTGCCCCGGTGATCCAGAGCCATATTCCGGGCGGACGCGGCATCATCACCGGCAGTTTCAGCGTCGAGGAAAGCACAGAGCTTGCGGTGCTGCTGCGCGCGGGCGCCTTGCCGGCCGAGATGACCTTTCTGGAAGAACGCACCATCGGCCCGGAACTGGGCGCGGATTCGGTGGCAGCCGGGCAGGTGGCGGCACTGGTCGCCGTGGCGCTGGTGGCGGTTTACATGATCGCCAGCTATGGCATCTTCGGCATGTTCTCGATCGTCGGGCTGGCGATCAACATCGCGCTGATCTTTGCCATCCTGTCTGTCATCGGGGCGACGCTGACCCTGCCGGGGATTGCGGGCATCGTGCTGACCATGGGCATGGCGGTGGATGCCAATGTTCTGATCTATGAACGGGTGCGCGAGGAGTTGCGCGAGGGCAAATCGCCTGCTGCCGCGATCAGCATGGGCTATGACAAGGCGCTGTCGGCCATCTGGGATTCGAACGTGACAGGGATGCTGACGGCGATCATCATGTTCGTGATCGGTGCCGGTGCCGTGCGCGGCTTTGCCGTGACGACCGGGATCGGTATCCTGACCTCGATGTTCACGGCTGTTTATGTGACGCGGGCGATCATCACGGCTTATATCGGGTGGCGTCGCCCGAAGACCATCATCGTCTGAGGAGCGCGTCATGGCATTTCGTCTGAAACTGGTTCCGACCCATACCAACATCGACTTCTTCAAATGGCAGTGGATCACCTTTGGCGCCTCGGTGTTGGCGGTGGTGATCTCGCTGCTGTCGGTGGCGGTGCTGGGGCTGAATTTCGGGATCGACTTCAAGGGTGGCACCACGATCCGCACCGAAAGCACCCAGGCGGTGGATGTGGGCGAATACCGCGCCGCACTGGATACGCTGGGGCTGGGCGATGTGTCGATCACCCAGGTGTTCGATCCGACCTTCGCCGCGGATCAGCATGTGGCCATGGTGCGCATCGCGCCGCAGGAGGGATCCGAGGCGGTGACGCCCGAGGTGATCGCCGAGGTGGAAACCGCCCTGCAGGCCGTTGATCCGGCCATCACCTTTCCTTCGGTGGAATCGGTGGGGCCCAAGGTTTCGCAAGAGCTGATCTGGAAGGCGCTGCTGTCGATCCTGGCGGGATCGGCGGGGATCTGGATCTATGTCTGGTTGCGCTTTGAATGGCAGTTCGCCATCGGCTCGGTGGCGGCGCTGGTGCATGACGTGGTGGTGACGGTGGGGGTGTTTTCGATCTTCCAGCTGAAGTTCGATCTGACCATCGTGGCGGCGCTGCTGACCATTCTGGGGTATTCGATCAACGACACGGTGGTGATCTTTGACCGGCTGCGCGAAAATCTGCAGAAATACAAGCAGATGCCGTTGCGGGATCTGATGAATCTGACGACCAACGAAACGCTGTCGCGCACGGTGATGACGGCCACGACCACCTTCCTCGCGCTGATGGCTCTGATCATCTTCGGTGGCGACGTGATCCGCGGGTTTGTGTTTGCCATGCTGTTCGGCGTG
>DOMY01000318.1:13691-13866 GCA_003509785.1 Gemmobacter sp. | reverse complement strand
TGGCGCGCGCGCGCTCTGCCGCCTGAAACTCCAGCGCGCCGCCGCCGATGGTGCCGCTTTGCCCGGTGTTCCAGACCAGCATCGCCGCCCCCACTTCGCGCGGGGAGGATCCGTCGAAAGCGGCCACCACCACCCGCACCACGGCACCATGGTGCTCCAGCGCCGCCAGCAGGCC
>DOMY01000318.1:8896-13627 GCA_003509785.1 Gemmobacter sp. | reverse complement strand
GCGGGGATCTTGTAGGTGCTGGGCGCATGGGTGGCCAGCCGCCCCTTGCCATCCCAGACCAGCTCTTCGGTGGTCAGCCAGCCCGCGCCCTGCACATAGGCACCCTCCACCTGGCCGATGTCGATGGCCGGGTTCAGGCTGGCGCCGGTGTCATGCAGGATATCGGCGCGCAGGATGCGGTTTTCGCCGGTCAGCGTGTCGATCACCACTTCGGTCACGGCGGCGCCATAGGCGAAATAGAGGAACGGGCGGCCCTGCCCCTTCACCCGGTCCCAGCTGATCTTCGGCGTGGCATAGAACCCGGTCGACGACAGCGAGACCCGCGCCTGATAGGCCCAGGCGGCGACGCGGGCAAATTCGAAGCTCTCGCCAGCCAGTTTCACCATGCCGCTTTCAAAGCGCACGCTGTCCACCGGCACCTGGTATTTCTCTGCGATGAAGGCGGCCATCCGGTCACGGATCGTCACACAGGCCGCCTGCGCCGCCATGCCGTTCATGTCGCTGCCAGACGAGGCCGCGGTGGCCGAGGGATTGGGCACCTTGCCGGTGCNNACACCGAAGCCGCCACCTGCGCCACCTTCAGGAACAGCCCCTGCCCCATTTCGGTACCGCCATGGTTCAGATGGATCGAGCCATCCTGATACACATGCACCAAGGCCCCTGCCTGATTGAGCCAGGTCAGCGTGAAGGAAATGCCGAACTTCACCGGGGTCAGCGCAATGCCGCGTTTCAGCACGGGCGAGGCGGCATTCCAGCGCGCGATCTCGGCCCGCCGCGCCTGATAGCCGCTGCTTTCCTCCAGATCGTCCAGCATGGCGCGCAGCACGAAATCCTCGACCGGCATGCCGTAATGCGTGGTCTGCACACCCTTTGGCACCGCAGGCACCGGCCCCGCGGCCACCGCAGCCCCGCGCGAGGTCAGATCACCCTGCCTCTTTATCTTGGCCGAAATATCCTNNCCCTGCGGCCCGCCGAAGCCGCGATAGGCGGTGTTCGACTGGGTGTTGGTGCGCAGGCGATGGCTTTCGATGCGCACATGCGCCAGATGATAGGCATTGTCGGCATGAAGCATCGCCCGGTCCGCCACCGGCAGCGACAGATCCATCGACCAGCCGCAGCGGAACAGGTGCTGGAATTCGATTCCGAGGATCTGGCCCTGATCGTCATATCCCGCACGATAGCGGATCTTCAGATCATGCCGCTTGCCGGTGANNCGCGGTCATAGCGCATCTTGCAGGGCCGCCCCGTGGCCCGGGCCGCCATGGCGCAGGCCACGGCCAGATGGTTGCCCTGGCTTTCCTTGCCGCCGAAACCGCCGCCCATCCGCCGCACCTCGACCCGCACTGCGCTCATCGGCAGGTGCAGGGCGTGGGCGACCTTGTGCTGGATCTCGCTCGGATGCTGGGTGGAGCTGTAGACCACCATATCGCCGCCTTCCTGCGGCAATGCGGCGGCGACCTGACCTTCCAGATAGAAATGTTCCTGCCCGCCAACCTCGAACATGTCTTCGATCACATGGGGGGCGCGGGCGATGGCGGCGGCGGCATCGCCGCGCGTCCAGACCACGGGGCCGTTTTCGAACCGGCTGTTCGCGGCCAGCGCCTCTTCCACGGTCAGCAGGGGNNGCACCGCCACCACACCGGGGGCTGCGCGCACGGCCTGCAGATCCAGCGCGGAGATGGTGCCATGCGCCACGGTGGACAGCCCGAAGGCCAGATGCAGCGCGCCTGCAGGCAGCGGGATATCGTCGGTATAGCGCGCCTGCCCGGTGACATGCAGGGGGGCGGCATCATGCGGAAGCGGTTTGCCGATGCTCATGCCCGGACCTCCAGCACAGAAACGGTTTCGCCTGCCAGATCATGGGCATAGCGGGTCAGCATGTTGCGGGCGGCCTCCATCCGGTAGGCGGCCGAGGCGCGCATGTCGCTGAGCGGCTGGAAATCTTCGGCCATGGCGGCGCGGGCGGCCCCCAGCCCTTCGGTCAGCGATCGGCCCAGCAGGGCGGCCTCGGCGGCAAATGCGCGTTTCGGGATGCCCGCCATACCGCCAAAGGCGATGCGGGCCTGCGTGACCTGACCATCCTCAACAGTGACATTGAAACAGCCCAGCACCGCCGAAATATCCTGATCGAAGCGTTTCGACAGCTTGTAGCAGCGCAGCGCGGGCGCACTGGCGGGGATTGTCACCGCTTCGACGAATTCGCCGGGCTGACGGTCCTGCTTGCGGTAATCCAGGAAGAAATCCTCCAGCGCCATGTCGCGCCGTGTATCGCCGCGCCGCAGATGCAGGGTGGCGCCCAGCGCGATCAGCGCGGGCGGGCCATCCCCGATGGGCGAGCCATTGGCGATATTGCCGCCGATGGTGGCAGCATTGCGCACCTGTTCGCTGGCATAGCGCGTCAGCATGGCGGCAAAATGCGGGTGGCTGTCCATCATCGCGGTGCGCAGCGCCGTCAGCGTGACCCCGGCGCCGATGCGGAGGGCATCGCCCTGCGGCTCGATCCGCGCCAGATCAGCGATGCCGTTCAGGAAGACGGGTTTCGGCAGGTCGCGCAGTTGTTTGGTGACCCAGAGCCCGACATCGGTGGCCCCGGCGATCAGCGTGGCATCGGGGTTGGCGACGTAAAAGGCGGCCAGTTCATCGGTGGTCGCGGGGCGGACCGCGCCGGGGGCTGCCTGCCCCCGGACNNATAAAGGCAGCATCGGTGGCGACCCAATCGGGCAGCGGGGCCGGTTCGGCGGCCTGTGCGGCACGGATGATCGGAGCATAGCCGGTGCAGCGGCAGAGATTGCCCGCCAGCACCACATCGTGATCCTTGCGACCCTGCGCATGGCCCGCCGCCATCGAGGCGATGAAGCCGGGGGTGCAGAAGCCGCACTGGCTGCCATGATGGCGGACCATTTCCTGCTGCACCGGATGCAATGAGCCATCGGCGGCAGCGATGCCTTCGACCGTGCGCACCGCCCGGCCTGCCAGCTGCGGCAGGAACAGGATGCAGGCATTCAGCGCCTTTGGCCCCTCGGCATCGGTGACGACAACGGTGCAGGCACCGCAATCGCCTTCGTTGCAGCCTTCCTTGGTGCCGGTCAGGCCTTTGTCCTCGCGCAGGAAATCCAGCAGCGTCCGCGTCGGATCGGCATCCGATACGCGGACCGGCGTTCCGTTCAGGAGAAACGCGATTTCGGCCATGTCTTTTCCCGCCGCCTTCTCCCCGTGAGGCTTTTGCGCAACCGCCCGATGCGGCGTAAAACGGCTGCGCGCCCTGTTCTTTTGTGACTATACTCAAGCGGCAAGCCAGCGCCATGGCAAGAAAGACCTTTCCGGTTTTGGCGCAAGCTGCTTCAAGCAATGCCGAAAAATCACCCGCTCTTTCGCCGGGGCTGGTGCTGGGCTAGGCTGGCTGCATGTCAGAACCTGTCCGATTCATTCACCTGCGCGTCCATACCGAATATTCGCTGCTGGAAGGCGCGGTGCCGGTGAAAAAGCTGATCGGCCTTTGCGCCGCGCAGAACATGCCCGCCGTGGCCGTGACCGACAGCAATTCGATGTTCGCGGCGCTGGAATTTTCGACGCTGGCCAGCGGGGCCGGGCTGCAGCCGATCGTGGGCTGCCAGATGACGGTGGCCTATGATCCGCCCGCGCCGGGCGAAAAGCCCCGGGCGCCTGCACCGGTGGTGCTGCTGGCGCAGAACGAGGTCGGGTATGAAAACCTGATGAAGCTGTCCTCTTGCCTGTATATCGGCAAGGGCGGGCAGCTGCCGCAGATCACCTTGGACGAGATGGCGCGCCATGCGGCGGGGCTGATCTGCCTGACCGGCGGGCCGGAGGGGCCGTTGGGCAAGCTGTTGCAGCTGGGCAACCGCACCAAGGCCGAGGCCTTGGCCACGCGGCTGGCGGAGATTTATCCCGACCGGCTGTATATCGAATTGCAGCGCCATCCCGGCGAGGGCGGGCGGCTGATGGAGGCCGAGGCCGCGACCGAGCGGGGGTTTGTGGAAATCGCCTATGACAAGGGGCTGCCGCTGGTCGCCACCAATGATGTCTATTTCCCCAAGACCGAGATGTACGAGGCGCATGATGCGCTGATCTGCATTGCCGAGGGGGCCTATGTCGATCAGCAGACGCCGCGCCGCCGGTTGACGCCGCAGCATTACTTCAAATCCGAAGCCGAGATGTGCGCGCTGTTCGCCGATCTGCCCGAGGCTTTGGAAAATACGGTGGAGATCGCGAAGCGCTGCGCCTTCAAGGCATTCAAGCGGGCGCCGATCCTGCCGCGGTTTGCCGATGACGAGGTGGAAGAGCTGCGCCGTCAGGCCTGGGACGGGCTGAAACGGCGGCTGGATGTGATCCCCCATGCCGCACCAGTGGAGGAATACGAGGAACGGCTGCGGTTCGAGCTGGGCATCATCGAGAAGATGGGATTTCCCGGCTATTTCCTGATCGTGGCCGATTTCATCAAATGGGCCAAGTCGCATGACATTCCGGTGGGGCCGGGGCGGGGCTCGGGGGCNNTTCGACATCGACTTCTGCATGGATCGCCGCGAAGAGGTGATCCGCTATGTGCAGGTGCGCTATGGCCGCGAGAAGGTGGGGCAGATCATCACCTTCGGGGCGCTGCTGTCCAAGGCGGCGGTGCGCGATGTGGGGCGGGTTCTGCAGATGCCCTATGGGCAGGTGGACCGGCTGTCGAAGATGATCCCGGTGGAGGGGGTGAAGCCCGTCAGCATCCAG
>DOMY01000318.1:0-8862 GCA_003509785.1 Gemmobacter sp. | reverse complement strand
CTGGTGAAGTTCGACTTTCTGGGGCTGAAGACGCTGACGGTGATCCAGAATGCGATCGACCTGATTCTGGGCACCGGGCGGCCCCTGCATGTCGCCGCCGATGGCCGCCAGCTTTATGAACCCAAGCCCGGGGCCGAGAATGACATCGGCCATATCCCGCTGGACGACAAGGCGAGTTACGAGCTGTATTCGCAGGCGAAAACCGTCGCCGTGTTCCAGGTGGAAAGTTCGGGGATGATGGATGCGCTCAGGCGCATGAAACCGACCTGCATCGAGGATATCGTGGCGCTGGTGGCACTGTATCGCCCCGGCCCGATGGAGAATATTCCGGTTTATTGCGAGGTGAAGCACGGGCTGCGCCCGCTGGAAAGCCTGCACAAGACCATCGACCCCATTCTGGCCGAAACCCAGGGCATCATCGTCTATCAGGAACAGGTGATGNNGCGCCGCGCCATGGGCAAGAAGATCGCCGAGGAAATGGCGAAGGAACGCCCGAAGTTCATTCAGGGCGCGAAGGCCACGCATAACATCGACGAAAAGAAGGCGGGTGAGGTCTTTGACCTGCTGGAGAAATTCGCCAATTACGGCTTCAACAAATCCCACGCCGCCGCCTATGCGGTGGTCAGCTATCAGACGGCCTGGCTGAAGGCCAATCATCCGGTTGAATTCATGGCCGGGGTGATGAACTGCGACCTGCATCTGACGGACAAGCTGGCGATCTACAAGCGCGAGCTGGACAAGCTGGGGATCAAGACGGTTGCGCCCTGTGTGAACCGGTCGCAGGCCATGTTCAGCGTGAAGGATGGCGCGGTGGTCTATGCGCTGGGGGCGCTGAAGAACGTCGGCGTCGAGGCGATGAAGATGATCGTCGAGGCGCGGGGCGACAGGCCCTTTGCCACGCTGTTCGATGTGGCGCGGCGGGTCGATCTGAAACGGGTGGGCAAGCGCCCGATGGAAATGCTGGCGCGGGCCGGCTGTTTCGACATGCTGGACCCGAACCGCGCGCGGGTGTTCGACGGGCTGGATGCGCTGGTGGCCTATTCCGCCGCGATCCACGAGGCCAAAAGCTCCAACCAGGTCAGCCTGTTCGGCGAGGCGGGATCGGATATCCCGGAACCCCGGCTGCCGGGGCGCAATGACTGGCTGCCGGTGGAACGGCTGGCGCAGGAACATCAGGCGATCGGGTTCTATCTGTCGGGGCACCCGCTGGATGATTACATGGGGCCGTTGAAGCGCAAGAAGGTGATGACGCTGGCCGAGCTGACGCTGGCCTGCGAACGCGGGCCGGTGGCCGCCAAGATCGCCGGGTCCGTCAGCAGCAGGCAGGAACGCAAATCGGCCAAGGGCAACCGTTTCGCCTTTGTGCAGCTGTCTGATCCGACCGGGCTTTACGAGGTCACGGTGTTTTCCGACACGCTGGAGGCCTGCCGCGATCATCTGGAGCCCGGGCAGAACGTGGTGCTGACGGTCGAGGCGAACCTGGAGGGCGAGACGCTGAAGCTGCTGGCGCGCAGTGCAGCCCCCATCGACAGCGTGGCCGCCGAGGCGGGCGGGACGAATCTGCGCATCCATCTGGACCGGGCAGAGGCCGTGGCTTCGGTGGCGGCGCTGTTTGCCCGGGTGGAAGCAGGCCGGTCCAAAGGCCAGATCACCTTGACGGTGGCGGATGAAACGGGGCGCGAGATTGATCTGATGCTGCCCGATCTTTACCCGGTATCGCCGCAGATCAAGGGGGCCATCAAGGCCATGCAGGGCGTGGTTCTGGTGGAAGAGGTCTAGAACGCAGCCCCCACGCAATGTGGCGCGGGAGGGGGCCCCGCGCCTAACATGCTGAAATGATATCTCTGGCGGAAGAGGGTCGACCCCCGCCAGAACAAGAATCAACAGCCAAACAGCGAGTGCACCCGGGATCGGTGGACAAGTACGGGGAACCGGGCGCGCAGCGCTTGCAGACTGTGCAGAACATATGCCCCGGATCGCAGCCCTGCCCCATCCCCCATTCGGGTGAGCAGGGCCATTTTCCGCTTTTGCATCCAAGAGATTGATCCCTGCAGTCAGACGGTTAAGCTGGCCTGCGGGGAGAACGTGGATATGGGGCACAGCGACGGCGCAGAAGCACCGGCAGCCGATCCGGGAGGGCAACAGCTGCGTTGGGCCATTGGCTCGACCCTGCAGGTGCCGCTGTTCCGGCTGACCCTGCTGCTGATCCTTGCGGCGGCGCTGGTTTCGGCCACGCTGGCCCTGCGGCTGGCACAGCCTGCCATCGGGGCCGGGCTGCTGACCATCGACGCGGCGCGCGGCACGATCTATACGGGGCGGGAAGGCCCGGCGCCGCTGCTGGCGCTGTTGCCCGCAATGGGTGCGGAGGCCGCCCCCCTGCCCGTCACCCCGGCGCTGGTGATCGAAGACCCCGACATGCTGGGCTCTTATGCCGCCCGTCGGCAGCTGTTTGCGGCGCAGGACCGGCTGATGGCGCTGGCCGAAGATGCGCTGGCGCGCGGCTTGCCGCTGCGCGGGCTGATCGCCCTGCCGGACGGGCAGAACGCGCTGGTCGATCTGCCGGTGACGGCGCGGATGCCCGCCCGGGCACTGCCCGCCGGTTTCTGGGTGCAGCTGGGCTGCGGCGCGGTGATCCTGGCGGTGGCCGCCTGCTTTGTGGCGCTGCGCGCGGGGCAAAGCACGGGCCGCCCCACCCCCGAAGGGCTGGGCGGCTTTGTGCTGGCGGGGCTGGGGGCGGCGGTATCTGCCTTTACCGCCGGGCTGTATTCGTCGCGCGGGCTGGTGATGGATGGTGGCACGATGCAGCTGGCATCGGCGCTGAACCACATCTTCACCCTGCTGTTCGGCGTGGGAATGACCGCGCTTTTCGCGCGCTATCCCCGCCCCTTGCTGGGACGGCGCTGGGTTGTGGCCGGGGCGGGGCTGGTGGCGTTGCAGGTGCTGGCCTACCGGCTTGAACTTTTGCCGCATGATCTGGTCAGCCCGCAGATTTCAGTCGCCCTGCTGTTTGTGGCCATCATCGCGCTGGTGGTGGCGCAGCATCGTGCCACGCGCGGCCACCCGGCCGACCGGGCGGCGCTGCGCTGGCTGGGGCTTTCGATCCTGCTGGGGTCGGGGGTGTTTGTGGCGCTGGTGGCGCTGCCGGTCGCCCTGCAGCATGACAGCATCCTGTCACAGGGGATGGCCTTCCTGCCGATCTGCGCGATCTATCTTGGCACCGCACTGGCCTTCGCCCGCTATCGCCTGTTCGATCTGGATCGCTGGGCCCTGCGCATCATGTTCCATCTGGGTGTGGTGGCGCTGCTGATCGCGGTGGATATTCTGGTTCTGGTTACGCTCAGCCTTTCGGGGCCTGCCTCGATGGCATCGGCGGTGGCGCTGGTGGGGCTGGCCTATTTGCCGCTGCGGGATCTGGTGTTTGACCGGCTGTTTGCCCGGCACCGCCCTGATCTGGCCTCGATCCATGCAGGTGCGGTGACCGTGGCCTTTCAGATCGACCCGGCGGCCAAGGCCGAGGCCTGGCAGCTGCTGCTGACCCGGCTGTTCGCACCGCTGCATGTGACGCCGGCCGATCATCCGGTGCCAGCCGCCCGGATCGCGGATGAAGGGCTGGCGCTGCTGGTTCCGGCGCAGGGCGGCGCGCCTGCGCTGCGGCTGGGCCATGCCGATGGGGGCGGGCGGCTGTTCGCCGCCGCAGATGTCGCACTGGCCGCGCAGGTCACGCAGCTGGTGCAGGCTGCCGAACAGGACCGGGCGGCCTATGAGGCCGCGCTGCACCGCGAAAGGCGCCGCATCGCCCGTGATCTGCATGATGATGTGGGGGCCAATCTGCTGTCGGCCCTTCATGCAAAGGCCGAACAGCCAAGACAGGATTTTCTGCTGGAGGCGCTGGCCGATCTGCGCCAGATCGCCTCGGGGCTGGCCGGGCGGCCTGTCACGCTGGAGGCACAGATTGCCGAAATGCGCGCCGAAAGCCGCAACCGGGCCGAGGCGCGGGGCCACAGCCTGCACTGGCCACTGGGCAGCGCCGATGATTGCACGCAGCTGATATCGTATCAGACCCGCCGCAATCTGACCGCCATCCACCGCGAGGCCCTGTCAAATGCGCTGGGGCATGGCGCGCCGGGCGAGATCCGGGTTACGGCCGATTGCGAGGGCATGATGCTGCATTACCGGATGGAAAACCCGCTGGCCGCGGCACAGGCAGGCGCCGGGCCGGATCGCGGCGCGGGCTGTGGCAACATGCAGAGCCGGGCGCAGGCCATGGGCGGGCAATTGCACAGCGCGGCCGATCCGGCGCGCGGGATCTGGGTTGTCACGCTGGCCATGCCGCTGACCGCCCGCCCCGAGGGTACGCCATGACCGACCGCCCGCAAGCCCCCGGCACACAGCCCGCCCTGCCCCATGACGGCCATGGCCTGCGCGCGCTGGTGATCGACGACAACCGCGAAACCCGCAGCTGGATTGCCGAAACCCTGGCGCTGGCGCTGCCCATGGCGCAGGTGGATGTGGCCGCAACCGTGGCCGAGGCCATGGCGCTGCTGCTGGATGCCCCCAGCCGCTTTGATTTTGCCCTGATCGACCTGGATCTGCCGGATGGCAGCGGGCTGGATATCATCCGCGCGATCCTGCAGCATGGCCTGCCCACAACGCCGATCGTCATCACCATCTTCGACGATGACGCCACCCTGTTCGAGGCGCTGTCGGCGGGGGCGCAGGGCTATATCCTGAAAGGCGTCAAGACTGCCGGTCTGGTGGAACAGTTCCGCCGCATCGAACAGGGCGAACCGCCCATCTCGCCCCGGATCGCGCAGCGGATGCTGGCCCATTTCAAGGCCCTGCCCGCGCCGCGCCGCACCGAAGATGCAGGCGGCTGCCCCGCCGAGCTGACACCGCGCGAAGGCGAGGTTCTGTGCCTGCTGGGCAAGGGCCTGACCATGGCGGAAATTTCACGCCATCTGGGGATTTCGGTCAATACCTGCGCCACCCATACCAAGGCGATCTATCGCAAGCTGAACATCTCATCCCGTGCCGAGGCTGCCCTGGCCGCCGACCGGCGCGGGCTGATCTGAACGGGTGCCGTCATCCGCCATCATCTGCGTCACTTCTGGCCCTGACTCTGACTCTGGCTCTGCTTCGGCCTGCGGCGCGGCTGTGGCGTGCTGCTGGGCCGCAGGCTTCTGCCCGGCCTGCGCCGGTTTGCCCTCGGCCTCCAGCAGGCCGCGTTTCGCGCTACTTTCGGCAACCGCGGTGCGCAGCACCTCGTTGCGCTGCAAAAGCTCCAGAAACCGCTGTTCATCCAGCCGCAAGAGCGTGGAATGGGCAATGGCCGTCACTTGTGCCCTGCGGGGGCGACGGGTCAGGATGCCCAGCTGGCCAAACATCTCGCCCCGGCCCAGCAGCTGCCGCTGATTGGCAAATTCCACCTCGACCGCGCCGGATGCGATGAAGAACACATGCCGCGCCGGATCACCCTTGCGGATCAGCACTTCGCCGGGGCGGGCGTGGACGGTGCTGACACTGCGCTGCACCACCTTCAGCTGGCTGTCATCCAAGCCCGACAGCGCCGACATCTGGCGCAGGATTTCGGTCTTTTCCACCGCAAGATCCAGCTTGGGGCGGAAGGCCAGCAAGCGCCGCGCCTCGGCCATCTTGGTACGCAGGCTGACATGCAGCTCGCGGCCGATCAGCCCATCCTTCAGCAGCTGGTCATATTCGCGCTCTTCGATCCGGAGGGCGAGACGACGGATAAACCGGCGCTGCATTTCTTCGGCATAGCCGGGGTATTGCAGGCGCAGCCCCTCGATCGCCTGTTCGGTTTCCTCTTCGCGCTGGCGCAGCACCTGATGCAGGATTTCGGCCACGCGGCGGCCATGGATGCGGCGGATCTTGGTATCGGCATAGCTGTGCAGCGCGGCCAGGATGAACCGCTGGTTCAGCAGGATTTCAAACCTGTCGGCGGTCATCCGGGCCAGCGGGCGCGACAGCCGCAGCCGGTTGTGCAGCCGCAGTGCCATCCGGTGGAACCGGCCATAGCCCATGCCCCGCTTCGCTGCCCGGCGATAGCCGATGCGGCCGTTCAGGCGCGTTGCCTCGAACAGGCGGTCCACATCGGTCAGCATCGCTTCGGCGCGGGCCGAGGCGATCTGCTGTTCGCGGAAGGCCTCCAGCACCAGATCGCGTTCGCGCCCGGCCAGCGCCAGCAGGCCAAGGGTGATGCGGTCTTTCTCGCGGATCTCTTCGGCCTCTTCCGCCAGGGTGACCGCGCGTTCCAGCCGCTGACCAAAGGCCTTGGCCTCTTGCCGGACGATATCATGGTTCAGCCCATGATCCTTGACCGCCCCCGACACCTCTTCGCGGACATTCTGCAAGGCCACGGCAACCACCTGCCGCGACAGCGCCAGGTCGATGGGCGCGAGCTTGGTCAGCCCCAGCCGTTCGATCAGCATCCGCAGCGTAGTGCCCTGAATGAACAGGGTGAACAGGGTAAAGCCTGTGGCAAGGATGCCCACCTCGCGCTGCACATCCAGCGGGACGCGGTAGTTTTCTGTCACCGCCAGAGCCAGGGCCAGGGTGACGGCGCCGCGCAACCCGCCCCACAGGATGGTGACGCGGTAGGGCTGTTCCACCTGCGGCGACAGGCGCAGGCGCGCNNCAACATGCCCCAGAGCATGACCACCCGCGCCAGCGATGCCGCCAGAATGACGACCCCCACCAGAAACACGTCATAAAGCCCGGCGCTTTGCAGCAGCCGCGGGATCAGCAGCGAGGCCAGAACGAAGATCAGCGCCCCGGCCCAATGCGCCAGCAGTTCCCAGACCTCGCGCAGGTTGGTCCAGGTGGCGGGCGCCAGACGGCCCGGCCCCACCCAGTTCAGCGTCATGCCCGCCACCACCACGGCCACCACGCCAGACGCGCCCAGCACCTGATCGGCCAGCAGGAAGGTCAGATAGGGCACCGCCACCGAAAGCGACAGCTGCGCCAGGGGATAAGACCCCAGCAGAACCATCAGGAACAGCGCCCCGCGCGCCAGAACCCAGCCCAGCACCCCACCCCCCAGAATGGTGATCGGCAGGCCGATGAAGGCATCCTGCAGCGTGGGATTGGGCACGCCCGCCATCACGAAGGTCAGGAAGAAGCCGAACAGCGCGATGGCTGCGGCATCGTTCAGCAGGCTTTCCCCCTCGACGATGCGGGCCACNNGCGCGGCAAGGCTGCGGAAGATCGACACCACGGCCGAAGGATCGGTGGTCGAGACCACGGCCCCCAGCAGGAAGCAGGCCAGAACCCCCATGCCGCTGAACGGCACCAGTGCCATGCCCACGAACAGCGTGGCGACAAAGACCGCCATCACCGCCATGGCCAGGATCGGCACCCAGTCATCCAGCATCCGCCGCAGATCCAGCCCCAGCGCCACCTGAAAGATCAGCGTCGGCAGGAAGACGTTCATGAAGACCGCAGACCGGATCGGCAAGGACAGAAGCGCCAGCGTTTCCGCGCTCAGGCTGTCTCCCATGGTGTTGCGCACCACCACGGCGGCCACACCCAGCGTGGCCCCGACAATGGCCAGAACCACGGTATAGGGCAGGCGCAGGCGATCCGCCACCGGCTCGCATAGCGCGATGACGATGAACAACAGGGCGACGGCGGCAACGAAAAGGGCAATATCCATGTGGTGCAGTGTAAGTATCTCAAGACACATGTGAAAGGTGGCCGGGGCCGGGTTTGCGGCGGAAAAGGGGGTTTTTGCCGAGCGGGGCCGCCAAACGGGCGCTGTCTGGCGCGTTTCCCTGCGGCAGGCGCCGATTTCGGGCTTTCCGGCAGGCCGTGGCCCTGCCGCGCTGTAACAGAGTGAAACATGCCCCTGCGGATGGGCCGCAGCGGGCTGCGTTCCGGCTTGACCCCGGGCCTGTGTGGCGCGAAACAAGGGGCATGATAACCTCTGTTTCCGAAGACGGCCAGACATTCACCCTGACGCGGGGCGCCTGGTCCAATACCTATCCGGTGGCCGATCTGGCCAAATGGCTTGCCTTTTACCGCGATCAGAAGGCGCTGTTTCCCAAGGCGGGGGCCAGCTATGATGCCTCTATCGCCGCGCTGGAGGCCTTGGCCCGCCAGCTTGCCCCCGCAGGCTGATCCGCCCTCAGCCCAGCAGCCGCCGCGCCCAGCCGATCAGCCGCGCCCCCCGCGCGCCATAGGGTGGAAACAGCAGCGGCACCGGCGACAGATGATTGCGCAGCACCGGCTTTTCATGGCTGAAGGCACGAAAGCCCCATTCGCCATGCGCAGCGCCAAGCCCCGAAGTGCCGATGCCCCCGAAGGGCAGGCGCGGGTTGGAAAACTGCAGCATCGTCAGATTGACACCCACCGCCCCTGAACGCGTTTCGGTCAGAACCCGGTCGATCAACGCCCTGTCCCGGTCAAAGACATAGATCGCCAGAGGCTTTGGCCGGTCATTGATCCGGGCCAGCGCCTGATCCAGATCGCTGTAAGGGATCAGCGGCAGGATCGGCCCGAAAATCTCGGCCCGGTCCAGCGTGCAGCCCTCGGGCACGGCCTCCACAATGGTGGGGGNNACAAGGCGCGCGCCCTGTGCCAGCGCCTCGCCCAGCATCCCGGTCAGCCGGGCGGTGTGGCTGTCGTTGACGATGGCGCCCAGATCGCTGGCCGCCAGCCCGCCGGGATAGGCCTGCTCTACCGCGCGGCGCAGCGCGGCCCGCAGGCCATCCTGCACGCTGTCATGCACCAGAACATGATCCGGCGCGATGCAGGTCTGCCCTGCATTGACGAATTTGCCGAACACGATCCAACGTGCGGCCTGATCCAGATCGGCGCCGGGGCCGACGATACAGGGCGATTTGC
>DOMY01000032.1 GCA_003509785.1 Gemmobacter sp. | reverse complement strand
CCATCGGGCCGGGGCGGCCGCTTGCAGGTCGCGACCTTGCCGGTCAGAAATTCGGGCGCGGCGCGGGGGCTGGCCAGCGGGGCACGGTGATCGAAGATCCATTTCCACCGCCCCTTCTTGTCGCGCCGCCAGATGGTGGTGAAATAGCCGACTGATCCGTCCGTGGCACTCCAATTGCCGGTGCTGGCAGCGAGATTGCCATCGCAGGCGACATAGACGATCGAAGGCGACCAGTTCATCGGCGCGGGCGGATCGTCCCGGCCTTTCAGCCAATCCTTCGCCAGCACCCGTTGCGGGACGACCATCACCGCGTCATCGGCGGCGGTGTCGCGAAAGGCGGTCCATTGCCCCTTCTCCTGCGCCAGCCGGCTAAAGGCGATTTCGGCGGCGATCACGGAACTGGGATCGGGCTGAAAGCGCATCGGCGGTTTCGCCGCGACCAGCACCGCCGCGCCCAAAACCAGCAGCGGTGCCAGCAGCGTCGGGCGCACCCTCACAGCCCGTCGGGCTTCGCCAGCCCGGCGCGGGCATGGGCCGCGACCAGCGTATTGCGCAGCAGCACCGCGATCGTCATCGGCCCGACGCCGCCCGGCACCGGCGTAATCGCGCGGACATGGGCCAGCGCCTCGGCCGTCGCGACATCNNTCGCCCTTGACCATTTCGGCCCGCCCGACGGCAGCGACGACGATGTCGGCGCGATGGACGATGCTCGCAATGTCGCGGGTGCGGCTATGGGCGATTGTCACGGTGCAGCTTTCCGCCAGCAGCAATTGCGCCATCGGCTGGCCGACAATGTTCGACCGGCCCACGACCACGGCTTCAAGGCCGCTCAGGTCGCCCAGTTCGTCTTTCAGCAGCATGATGCAGCCCAGCGGCGTGCAGGGGACCAGCGCCTCCTGCCCCGTCGCCAGCTTGCCGGCATTGACGACATGGAACCCGTCGACATCCTTGGCCGGGTCGATCGCGGCCAGAACGGCGCTCTCGTCGATATGATCGGGCAGCGGCAACTGGACCAATATGCCATCGACCCGCTCGTCATGGTTCAGCTCCTCGATCAGGTCGAGCAGATCGTCCGCGCCGATGCTCGCCGGGCGCTTGAACTCATAGCTTTCCATGCCGGTGGCGACCGTCATCTTGCCCTTGTTGCGCACATAGACCGCGCTGGCCGGGTCTTCGCCCACCAGCACCACGGCCAGGCCCGGCTTGCGCCCCTGTTCTTCGGCCAGCTTTGCCACATGGGCCGCCACTTGTGCCCGCACCCTGGCCGCGAAAGCCTTGCCGTCGATGATAGCTGCCGTCATCCCTGCCGTCTCCTGCCTTGGGCCCGGATCGGGCCGCCCCATGCGAAAGGGCGCCGGACAGCGCCCTAGAACCTTTTCCTCGCGCAGGATCGACCAGTCGATCATGCGGCGCCACAGGGCTTCGGCCAGATCGGCATCAAACCCTTCGGCCATGGCCCGGGCACGCACCCGCGCCACCACTTCTTCCACCCGCGCCTCGATCCGGGCGGGCATCCCTTCTGCCGGTTTCAGCTGGGCTGCACGGTCGATATAGCCGACGCGGGCGGCCAGAAGCGCGACAATTTCGCCATCCAGCCTGTCAATCTCGACACGCAGTTCCGCCATATTGCGGCATTCGGCCGGAGTTTTCATGAATAGCCTCCTTGCAGATGCCCGCGAGGTAGACGCTCGCGGGCACAAGTGCAAGGCGGCGGGCTGCCGCTGTCAGAACAGACCTTCGACAAAGCCTTGGTCGTTGATGCGGATCACCTCGGCCGAGGGCACGCGCGGCAGGCCCGGCATCGTCATGATCTCGCCGCAGATGGCCACGACAAAACCGGCACCTGCCGAAAGCCGCACCTCGCGCACCGGAACGGAATGGCCGGTGGGCGCGCCACGCACATTGGGATCGGTGGTGAAGCTGTACTGGGTTTTCGCCATGCAGACCGGCAGATGGCCATAGCCTGCCGCCTCCCAGGCTTTCAGCTGATCGCGGATGGATTTGTCGGCCAGCACCTCGTCGGCGTGGTAGATGCGCTTGGCGATGGTTTCGATCTTCTGGAACAGCGGCATGTCATCGGGATAAAGCGGGGCGAAATGCGCAGCGCCGCTTTCGGCCAGCGCCACGACCTTGCGCGCCAGATCCTCGATCCCTTCGGAGCCTTTCGCCCAGTGCTGGCACAGGATCGCCTCGGCGCCCTGGCCCGCGACATAATCCTTCACCGCCTGCACCTCTGCCTCGGTGTCGCTGTAGAAGTGGTTGATGGCCACCACCACCGGCACGCCGAAGGATTTGACATTGGCGATATGGCGGCCAAGGTTGGGGCAGCCTTTCTTCACCGCCTCGACATTCTCGGAGCCGAGATCGGCCTTGGCCACACCGCCGTTCATCTTCATGGCGCGCACGGTGGCCACGATCACGGCGGCCGCGGGTTTCAGGCCCGCCTTGCGGCATTTGATGTCGAAGAACTTTTCGGCCCCCAGATCGGCACCGAAACCGGCCTCTGTCACCACATAATCGCCAAGCTTCAGCGCGGTGCGCGTGGCGATGACCGAGTTGCAGCCATGGGCGATATTGGCGAAGGGGCCGCCATGCACGAAGGCCGGGTTGTTTTCCAGCGTCTGCACAAGGTTGGGCTGCATCGCATCTTTCAGCAGCACGGTCATCGCGCCATCGGCCTTCAGATCGCGGCAATGGATCGGCTGGCGGTCGCGGGTATAGGCCACCACGATATTGCCCAGCCGGGTCTGCAGATCGGCCAGATCGCGCGACAGGCAGAGGATCGCCATCACCTCGGACGCCACGGTGATGTCGAAACCCGTCTGGCGCGGAAAGCCGTTGGACACGCCGCCCAGGCTCACCACGATGTCGCGCAACGCACGGTCGTTCATATCCATCACCCGGCGCCAGACGACGCGGCGTTCATCAATCCCCAGGCTGTTGCCCCAGTAGATGTGATTGTCGATCATCGCCGACAGCAGGTTATGCGCGCTGGTGATGGCGTGGAAATCGCCGGTGAAATGAAGGTTCATCTCTTCCATCGGCACGACCTGCGCCATGCCGCCACCGGCCGCCCCGCCCTTCATGCCGAAGTTCGGGCCAAGGCTGGCCTCGCGGATGCAGATCACCGCGCGTCTGCCGATGCGGTTCAGCCCGTCGCCCAGCCCTACGGTCGTGGTTGTCTTGCCCTCGCCCGCGGGGGTGGGGTTGATGGCGGTCACCAGAATGAGTTTGCCATCGGGGCGGGCATCCAGACTGCGGATGAAATCCTGACTGACCTTTGCCTTGTCATGCCCGTAGGGCAGCAGATGTTCGGGCGGAATGCCCAGGCCTGCGCCGATCTCCATGATGGGTTTCTTTTTCGCCTCGCGGGCGATTTCGATATCTGTCCTGAATGTCATTTTTTTCTCTCCCTCGGCTGTGGCGGCCGCTCCTCCATCTGTGACGATACGGGGCAGTGCCGGGGGAAAACGGATCGAATCCGACATCAGCCGAAAGAAAATCGCCGTGGCGGGCCTATGGGCGGGGGGCAGCCGGGCGCGTCAGCAGCAGAAACAGCCGCCGGAAGGGGAACAGCGCGCCACCATCGGGCAGCAGCGGATAGGGGGCCAGAAGGGCGGCATCATAGGCCGCCAGATAGCGGTCTGCCTCGGCGGGCGTCAGCCGGGCCAGAAAGGGGCGCATGGCCGTGCTTTCGGTGAAGCGCCGCACCGGATGCCCGACCGAGGCAGGCGGCAGGGATTGCAGATAGACGGTTTCCCAGATCGACAGGCTGCCCCATGGCGCCATAAGCGACCAGTAGGCCGCGGGCGAAGCGACGCGCACGGGATCATCTACCGCGAACCTGTCGGGGAACAGCGCCACCGCCAGATCCCGCAGCAGCCGGTGTGACGGCGCATCGAACTGGCGGGGCATCTGGATGGCAAGGCAGCCCCCCGGGGCGAGGCATCCGGCCAGACGGGGGAACAACCGGGGATGATCGGGCAACCATTGCAGGGCGGCGTTGGAAAAGATCAGCGCGGGCGGTGTGTCGGGCCGCCAGTCTGCGATATCAGCCTGAACATGGGCATCATAGCCTGCGGCCTGTGCCAGCATGGCGGGAGAGGTATCGACGCCGATCAGCCGACGGTCGGGGAAGCGCTGCCGCAGGGGGGCCGCCACTGCCCCGTCGCCACAGCCCAGATCCACCACATCGCCCGGCGGCAGATCCGGCACCTGTGCCAGCAGATCCAGCGCGGGGCGCAAACGCAAACCCCGGAACCTTGCATAGGCCCCGGGGTTCCAATCTGTCGGCGTGGCGGCCAAGTGTCAGGCCAGCGGCTCCCGCTCGAGCCCGGTTTCGGGTTTGGCGGCCTTGGGTTTGGTTTTCGGAATGGCGATCACCGAAGCGCCACCGTCACCGGGGGTCGATCCGCTGTCATTGTCGCCGCCCAAAGGCTCGCCCGCCATGACCTTGCGGATTTCGTCGCCCGTCAGGGTTTCGTATTCCAGCAGGCCGCGCGCCAGGCGTTCGAACTGTTCCGATTGCTCGGTCAGGATCTTGTAGGCGGTTTCATAGCCATCGTCGATCAGGCGCTTGACCTCGGATTCGATCAGCGTCTTGGTTTCGGCGGAAACCGAGAAGCCGCCGGTATTGCCCTGATAGCCTTCATGGGCTTCGGCATAATCAATATTGCCGATCAGATCCGACATGCCCCAGCGCATCACCATGGCGCGGGCCAGGCTGGAGGCCTGCTGGATATCGCCGGCCGGGCCGGAGGACACGCCTTCGGCGCCGTATTTGATGATTTCGGCCGCTTTGCCCGCCATGGTCATGGCGATCTTCTGCTTGCCTTCATCCTTGTGCATGTTCAGCCGGTCCATCTCGGGCAGGCTGACGACCATGCCAAGCGCACCGCCGCGCGGAATGATGGTGGCCTTGTAGACCGGATCGCATTTCGGAAGGTTCATGCCGACGATGGCATGGCCAGCCTCGTGATAGGCGGTCTTTTCCTTCTGATCCTGGGTCAGCACCATCGAGCGGCGCTGTGCCCCCATCATCACCTTGTCCTTCGCATTTTCGAAGTCATCCATGGTGACGAAGCGGCGGCCAACGCGGGCGGCCATCAGCGCCGCCTCGTTCACCAGGTTCATCAGATCGGCACCGGAAAAGCCGGGGCAGCCACGGGCGATGATGCGCAGATCGACATCGGGGCCGACCGGCACCTTGCGGGCGTGCACGGTCAGGATCTTTTCGCGGCCCTTGATATCGGGGTTCGGCACATGGATCTGGCGGTCGAAGCGGCCGGGACGCAGCAGCGCCGGGTCCAGCACATCCTTGCGGTTGGTGGCGGCGACGATGATGACACCCTCGTTGGCCTCGAACCCGTCCATTTCGNNACGGCGTCGATCTCGTCGATGAAGACGATGCAGGGGGCGTTTTTCTTGGCCTGTTCGAACATGTCGCGCACACGGGATGCGCCGACACCCACGAACATTTCCACGAAGTCAGAGCCGGAGATGGTGAAGAACGGCACGCCTGCCTCGCCTGCGATGGCGCGGGCCAGCAGGGTTTTACCCGTGCCGGGCGGGCCGACCAGCAG
>DOMY01000278.1 GCA_003509785.1 Gemmobacter sp. | reverse complement strand
CCCGCCGATGGCGGGGCGGGCGCGGCCCGTGCCTTGCGGCACAGGCGGATTGCGGCAGCCTTGGCGTGGTGCGGGATGCGATGGCATCCCGCTTGATCTGCCGCCTAGACCTTTTTCCGCCGCAGCGCGGCCTTGAAATCCGACAGGCGGAAGGCGCCGATCAGCGTGCCTGTGCCGAAATAGATCACCATCCCGGCGCCGCAGAGCATGGCCAGCGCTCCCCAGCGCAGGGCAGGGGCGACAAGTTGCGGGGCCAGCAGATCGGCCAGCAGCCAGAGCGCCCCGCCCATCAGCACCGAGGCCGCGATGATCCGGGGCAGGCGTGCCTTGAACCGGGCATCCAGATGCGCCTCTGGCCCCATGCCGCGTGATCCGTGCCACAGCTGCGCGACCATCAGCCAGCCCGAAACCGTGGTGGCCAGTGCCGCTGCAACGAAGCCCATCACCGGCATCAGCGCCACGGCAAAGCCTGCATTGACCAGCATCGACCACAGCGCATAGCGGAAGGGGCGCCGCGTATCCTCGCGCGCATAATACAGCGGTTGCAGCACCTTGTGCAGCACGAAGGCCGGCAGGCCCGCCCCATAGGCGGCCAGTGCCAGCGCGGTATTGGTGGTATCCTGCGCACCAAAGGCGCCGCGCTGGAACAGTACCTGCACCAACGGCCCGGCAATCACCACCAGCGCCACGGCGGCAGNNAGCGGCAGGCAGCGTCAGCGCCAGTGCAAATTCCGCCCCGCGGTTCAGCGAGGCGCGCCCGCCTTCGGCATCGCCCGCGCGCAGCCGGCGGCTGAGATCGGGCAAGAGCGCGGTGCCGATGGCAATGCCCACGACCCCCAGCGGCAGCTGATACAGCCGGTCGGCATAGGACAGCCAGGCCACTGCGCCTTCGGTAAAGCTGGCCACCTGCCGCCCCACCAGAAGGTTGATCTGCACCACGCCGCCCGCCAGGATCGCCGGGCCAGCGATGATCGCCAGCCGCTTCAGCTCGGGCGTGAGGCGAGGGCGACCCAGGGTGAAGGCAAAGCCCGACCGCCGCGCCGATATCCAGGTGAAGGCCAGTTGCATCACCCCGGTCAGCGGCAGTGTCCAGGCGAGGGTGAGGCCCATGTTCCATCCCTGCCAATCGGCCAGAAACATGGCGGCGATGAAGGCAAGGTTCATCAGGATCGGCACGAAACCGGCCTCGGTAAACTTGCCCTGCGTCACCAGCACGCCGGAAATCAGCGCCACCAGCGAGATGAACAGGATGTAGGAAAACCCGATCTCGCCATAGGTCACCGCCAGATCGAAGCGCGTATCCCCGATAAAGCCCGAGGCCATGGCCATGACCAGAAGCGGCATGGCCAGCGTGCCCAGCAGGGTGAACACCACCAGCAGTGCCGCCATGCCGTTCAGCGCATCCTGGGCAAAGCCCTGCGCATCCTCGCCGCCTTCAACCTTCTTGGCGAACATCGGCACGAAGGCCGAATTAAAGGCGCCTTCGGCAAAGAAGCGGCGGAACATGTTGGGCAGGGACTGCGCCACCAGAAAGGCATCGGCCACCGGGCCTGCGCCCAGATAATTGGCCATCATCACATCGCGGGCAAAGCCTGCGCCACGCGAAAGAAGCGTCCACCCGCCCANNCCCGCCCAGGGTGACGACATTGCGGATCAGGCCCCTGCTCATGCCTGCGCCCGTTCCGCCCCTTCGGCCACGGCCTGCCGCAGCTTTTTCTCCAGCGCGTCGCGCTTGGTTTTGGAATGGAGTTTCAGCCCGAACATGTCTTTCACATAGAAGCTGTCCACCACCTGCGCGCCGAAAGTGGCGATCACGGCGCTGGCGATATAGATATTGTTCGAGGCCAGCGTGCGCGTCAGATCATACAGCAGCCCGGGGCGATCACGGGTATCGACCTCGATGATGGTGTAGATCTCTGACCCTTCGTTGTCGAAGGTGATATGGGTGGGGAAGCGGAACTCGCGTTCGCGTTTCTTCACCTTGTCGCGGTCCTTCAGCGCGTCGCGCGCCACCACCTCGCCCTTCAGGGTCTTTTCGATCATGCTGCGCAGGCGGGGNNTTCGGAATCCTGCACCCAGAACACCGCCGTGGCATAGCCGTCTTTCGAGGTATAGGTGCGGGCATCCACCACATTCGCCCCCACCAGCGCCAGCGCGCCCGCCAGCCGCGAGAAGATGCCGGGGTGATCGGCCAGCGCGAAACAGGCGCGCGTCGCATCGCGGGCGGCATCGGGATGCAGGTCGATGCGGATTTCGTTTTCCGGCAGATCGCGCAGCAGCCGGGCAAAGATTTCCTGCGTCTGGGTCAGCAGGCCCTGCCAGTAGGGGGCGTAATGGCGCCCAAGTTCGGCGCGGATATCCTTTGCATCCCAGCCGACCAGCGCCTCGCGCAGCTGGCGCTTGGCCTCGTCCTGCCGGCGTTCGCGGTTGATATGTTCCAGCCCGCCTTCCAGCGCATCGGCGGTCTCCCGATACAGCCTGCGCAGCAGCATGGCCTTCCAGTTGTTCCAGGTGCCGGGGCCGACACCGCGGATATCGCAGACCGTCAGCACCGTCAGCAGATCCAGCCGCTTGCGGGTTTTCACCGCCTTGGCGAAATCGCGTACCGTGCGCGGATCGCCGATATCGCGCTTTTGCGCCATGTTNNACCCATGTCGGACATCAGCAGGTGATAGCGCACCAGCCATTCGACGGTTTCACATTCTTCCTCTGTCAGCCCCAGACGCGGCGCGACCCGGCGGGAAATCTGGGCGCCGAGGATCGAATGATCTTCGGGGCGGCCCTTGCCGATATCATGCAGCAGAAGCGCCACATACAGAACCCGGCGGCTGACCCCGGCTTCGAGGATCGAGGAGGACAGCGGCAATTCCTCGACCAGCTCGCCCCGCTCGATCTGCGCCAGGGTCGAGATGCACTGGATGATGTGTTCATCCACCGTATAGTGGTGATAGACGTTGAACTGCATCATCGCCACGATGGGTTCGAATTCCGGGATGAAGGCGCCCAGCACGCCCAGTTCGTTCATCCGGCGCAGGCTGCGTTCGGGATTGCCGTGTTTCAGCAGCAGATCCAGAAAGATGCGCTGCGCCTCGGGCGCGTCGCGCATGTCATCGTCGATGAGGTTCAGATTGGCGGCGATCAGGCGCATCACATTGGGATGCATCAGATAGCCGGTGCGCAGCCCTTCTTCGAAGACGCGCAGCAAGTTCAGCTTGTCGGCCAGAAATTGTTTGGGATCGACGGCATCTATGCGGCCCTGCACCAGTTTGAAGCCGGGGCGCACTTTCTTGCGGCGGCGGAACATGCCGATCAGGCTTGCCTCGGGCTTGGCATGGCGGGCTTCCAGCTGGGTCAGGAACACGCGGGTCAGCTCACCCACGCGGGTCGCATGGCGGAAGTAATCCTGCATGAAGACCTCGACCGCGCGGCGGCCGCCACTGTCGGCATAGCCCATGCGGGCCGCAACCTCGACCTGCAGATCGAACGTCAGCTGATCCATCGCGCGTTTGCAGATGTAATGCAGGTGGCAGCGCACTGCCCAGAGGAAGTTTTCGGCGCGGCTGAAGGTGGCGTATTCATCATGGGTCAGCAGGCCCGCCTGCACCAGACCCGCGGCATCAGGCACCCGGTTCAGATATTTGCCGATCCAGTAGAGCGTCTGCAGATCACGCAGGCCGCCCTTGCCCTCTTTCACGTTGGGCTCCAGCACATAGCGCTGCCCGCCCTGGCGTTTATGGCGTTCGGCGCGTTCCTTCAGCTTGGCTTCGATGAATTCGGGGCCGGAATTGCGGAAGAGTTCTGACCACAGCGCCTCGTCCATGTCACGGGCGAGGGGGGCATCGCCTGCGACATGACGGGATTCCAGCAGGGCGGTGCGGATGGTGATGTCTTCGCGGGCGAGGCGCACGCAATCACGCACGGTGCGTGAGCTGTGGCCGACCTTCAGCTTCAGATCCCAGAGGATGTAAAGCATGGTTTCAATGACGCTTTCCGCCCAGGGCGTGATTTTCCACGGGGTCAGGAACAGCAGATCGACATCGGAAGACGGGGCCATTTCGGCCCGGCCATAGCCGCCCACGGCCAGAACCGACAGGCGTTCCGATTCGGTAGGATTGGGGGCATGGTGGAAATGGCTGCGCGCCAGTTCGAAGGCCACGATCACCAGCCCGTCGGTGAGATGGCTTTGCCCGCGGGTCAGGGCGCGGGCTTCCATCGGGCGGGCGGCAAAGGCGGCGGCCAGTGCCGCATTGCCGGTGGCGCGGGCTTCGGCCAGATGCCGCACCACCAGTGCGCGACCGGCGCGGGCATCGGATTCCTGAACCAGTTCGCGCTGGATCAGCCTGGTGAGGGCGCGGGGGTCGATGATCTCGACCCCCGGCAGCAGCATGTCCTGCTGGGAAATTGCGGCGCGGTGCAAGCTCAGAACCCGGCTCCGGCGAAGCTGCGGGGGGCGGGGTCGATGATCTGAAGCTGGTTGTTCTGGATGGTGGCCACGGCCAGACCGCGTTCGTTGCTGCCATCGCTGCGCAGGCGGAAGATGCCGTTGACGCCGACAAAGCCCGAGCCCTGGGTCAGGGCCGCACCAGACAGCGGATCGCCCCGACCCGAATTCAGCAGCGCGCCAATGGCGGCAATGCCATCATAGGCCAGGCCGGAAATCGGCAGCGGCTGTTCCCCGAAGGCGGTCTGGTAGCGGCTTTGGAACTGGCCATAAAGGCCCGGGTCCGGCATCGCGAACCAGCCCCCCTGGACGCCCGGCAGGCTGAGCGTGGCGGCCGGAATATCCCAGCGCGTCAGGCCCAGGAAGGCTGTGGTGGGCGGCTCGACGCCATTGTCGCGCAGAAGCTGGGTGACCAGCGGCAGGGCGCCTGCGGTATCGGCCGTCATGAACAGCGCCTGGGCGCCGGTGGCATTGACCTCGGCCGCGATGCCGGGCACGGCGGCCACGATGCCGTTCTGCGAGAATTCGTAGGATTTGACAGAGACGATCTGCCCCCCCGCCGCCGCGACGCCGCGCTGGATGGCATTGCGCCCGGCCTCGCCCGCAAGGTTCTGATCATGCACGATCATGACGCGGGATTTGCCTGCCCGCACGGCATAGCGACCCAGACGGTCTGCGGTGTTCTGGAACGTCGGCCCGAGCACAAAGACATTGCGGCCGGCAATATCGGGGTTGTTCGAGAAGGACAGAACATTCACACCGCGTCCTGCCACGGCGACGCCTGCGGCATTGGCCTCTTGCGCATAGACCGGCCCGAGGATGATGCGGGCGCCTTCATCCACCGCCTTGATCGCCTGAGCCTGAGCCTGGGCGGGCTGGCCTGCGGTGGGATAGATCCGCAGGTCGATGCGGGCATTGCCCAGATCGGAAATCGCCAGACGCGCGGCATTCTGCAGATTGCGCGCCAGCAGCTCGTCGCTGGCCTGGCCCGAACCCGAGGGCACCAGCAGCGCCACCGGCACCACCGCGCCGCTGTCAATCCGCGGGCCCTGGGCGCCGGGACCATCGGCCGGAACACAGGCGGCAAGGCCAAGTGCGGTGACGGCGGCAGCAGCGGCACGGCCCACCCTGCGGGTCAGCGACTTGCGGGCCAGATCGAAAAGGGACAACATGCGGACTTCCTCACACTGGGGCGCTTGGCCCGGAGGATATGCCGCAGCGGCGGCGAAGTAAACTTGCGAGCGGGAAAGAGGCAGAGATGAGCGAAACCGGGCCGGTGAGGGCAAAGCTGCCGCCGGGGCTGCACTTCATTGCCACGCCGATCGGCGCTGCGCGGGATATCACGCTGCGGGCGCTGGATATTCTGGCCGCCGCCGATGTGCTGGCCGCCGAAGACACCCGCACCCTGCGGCATCTGATGGAAATCCACGGTGTGCCCCTGAATGGCCGTCCGATGGTGGCCTATCATGACCATAACGGCGATCAGGCGCGGCCGCGGCTGCTGGCGGCGCTGGCCGAAGGGAAATCGGTGGTCTATGCGTCAGAGGCGGGCACACCGCTGGTGGCCGACCCGGGGTATCAGCTGGGCCGGGCGGTGATTGAGGCAGGCTATACCGTGCTGGCGGCGCCCGGGCCTTCGGCCGTGCTGGCGGCGCTGACGGTTTCGGGGCTGCCCTCCGACAGGTTCTTGTTCGCAGGCTTTCCGCCATCCTCTGGCGGGCCGCGGCAGACCTTCCTGCGCGGTATCGCACAAAGCGACGCGACCGTGATCCTGTATGAATCGCCAAAGCGGATTCAGAAACTGTTAGATGATCTGTGGCAGATTACCGAGACAACGAGACGAATCGTGGTTTGCCGGGAACTGACCAAGCGCTTTGAAGAGGTGACGCGCGGCACGCTGGAAGAGGTGCGCGCCGCCTATGACGGGCGGGATGTGAAGGGGGAAATTGTCGTACTGATCGACCGCGCCCCGGATCGGGCGGTGACACCTGAGGATCTTGATTCGGCGCTGCGCGAAGCCTTGCGGGCGCATCGCTTGAAGGATGCGGCGGCGCTGGTCTCCGAGGCGTTCGGGTTGCCGAAACGGGAAGTGTATCAACGGGCCTTGCAGCTGGCCGCAGAACAGTGAGGGTGGATCATGGCAGGGCGCGGGGGAGCCATAACGCAGGGGCGGCGGAGCCGGGGGCAGATGGCTCAGGCTGCCGGTGTCGCAGCGGAAGGTGTTGTGGAACATGTTTATCTGCGCAGCGGCAGGGTCATTGCAGCGCGGCGCTGGCGGGGCGCCGGCGGCGNNAAGCAAAGCCTGACCCATGCCCAGGCTGCGGAACATCTGGGCGCAGGTCAGATGGCGCGTATCTGGAACGCGGCTGCCGAATTTCTGGAAGGCGAGCCGATGGGGCAGCTGACGGCAGCACGGTTCGATGTGGCGCTGGTGGATGGCCAGGGCCGTGTCGAGATCATCGAGAATGCCTTCGCGGCCTGATTGCATCGGGCGCCGGGGTCGGGCATTGAGAGGCAACAGCAGAAGGGATTGCCCATGCGCCTCAAGGTTGCCTTGCAGATGGACCCGATCGGGTCGGTGAACATCAATGCCGACAGTACGTTCCGCATTGCGCTGGAAGCGCAGGAGCGGGGACACGAGCTGTTCTTCTACACACCAGACAAGCTGGCCTTTGTAGAGGGGCGGGTGATTGCGCGCGGCTTTCCGATCGAACTGCGCCGTGAAATCGGCAATCATGTGAGCTATGGCCCGGAAACCGAGGTGGATCTGGGCGAATTTGATGTGGTCTGGTTGCGGCAGGACCCGCCCTTCGACATGGGCTACATCACCACCACCCATCTGCTGGAGATGATCCACCCGAAAACGCTGGTGGTGAATGATCCGTTCTGGGTGCGCAACAGCCCCGAGAAGCTGTTGGTGCTGCGGTTCCCGCAGCTGACCCCGCCCACGGCCATTGCCCGTGATCTGCAGACCATCCGGGCGTTCAAGGCCCGCCACGGCGACATCATCCTCAAGCCGCTGTATGGCAATGGGGGGGCCGGGGTATTTCGTCTGGACGAGAACGACCGCAACCTTTCATCGCTTTACGAGCTTTTCCCCTCGATGAGCCGCGAGCCGATGATCGTCCAGAAGTTTCTGCCGGCGGTGTCCAAGGGGGACAAGCGGGTGATTCTGGTGGATGGCGAGGCGGTGGGGGCGATCAATCGGGTGCCGCAGCTGGGCGAGACGCGATCCAACATGCACGCGGGCGGGCGGCCCGAGCAGGTGGGGCTGACCGAGCGGGATCTGGAGATCTGCCGCACCATCGGCCCTGTTCTGAAGGAAAAGGGCCAGGTTTTTGTTGGTATCGACGTGATCGGCGACTGGCTGACCGAAATCAATGTGACCTCTCCCACCGGAATTCAGGAGCTGGAGCGGTTTGATGGCATCAATACGGCCGCCCGTATCTGGGAAGTGATCGAGGCAAAGCGCGCTGGATAAGCGGCGGCGTCAGGCCGGTTGTGTTCATCCGTGAAGGCAGGGGGCGCCCGCGCCCCCTCNNGGGGTATTTTTGCCAAGAGGAATGAGGCGCGTTCGTTGCTTCTCTGCCTTTGCCGGGTCTCTGCGGGAAGGTGTGTCGCCTGGCTGCGATTGTGATCGGTGGCTGGGTTCTGCCAGCTTTGGCGTTGATATTGTTACCCCTGGCGGGGGGCAGCGCGTTCGCTGAGCGCGATGCGGAAGCTGACAGCTTCGGCCACATGGGGGTTGCGGACATCGGCTGATCCGGCCAGATCCGCGATGGTGCGCGCCACGCGCAG
>DOMY01000191.1 GCA_003509785.1 Gemmobacter sp. | reverse complement strand
ACCGGCACGCTGAACATGGCCGATCTGGCGGTGAAGCTGCCCACGCTGCCCGAGGGGGATTTTGCGCTGATCCGGGTGGCGGGCGTGATGCTGCTGATGGTCTTTGCCATCAAGGGCGCGCTGGTGCCGCTGCATTTCTGGCTGCCTGCCACCTATGCCAATGCGCCGGGGCCGGTATCGGCGCTGTTTGCGGTGATGACCAAGGTGGGCGCCTATGCGGTGATCCGCTGCTATACCCTGTTCTTCCCCGAAGATCTGACGGCCACCGGGATGCTGTTTGCTGATCTGCTGTTGCCTGCGGCGGTGCTGACGCTGGCGGTGGGCGCGGTGGGGGTGCTGGGCGCGAAGGATCTGGGGCGGCTGGTGGCCTTTGGTGCCGTGACCTCGATGGGCACGCTGTTCGTGGCAGTGGCGCAATTCACCCCCGAGGCCACGGCGGTGGCGCTGTTTTATGCGGTTCATTCCACGCTGGCGGCGGGGGCCATGTTCCTGGTGGCGGATCTGGTGCTGGAACGGCGGGCCTCTGGCAGCTTGCTGACCGCCCTGCCCCCGCTGTCGCAGCATGGGCTGCTGGCGGCCTGTTTCATGGCCGTGTCGATTGCCGTGGCGGGCCTGCCGCCGCTTTCAGGCTTTCTGGGCAAGCTGATGGTCCTGGATGCCACGCGCGGTGACGATATCGCGCTGATCTGGGCGGCGGTGCTGGGCAGTTCGCTGATGATGGTTGTTGGCCTGTCGCGCGCCGGGTCGGTGCTGTTCTGGAAAGCCCATGAGGCCGAAGGCCAGAGCACAGAGCATGCGGCACAGCCGCTCGCCTTTGTGGCGGTCTTTGCCCTGCTGGGCGGGCTGGTGATGCTGACACTTGCCGCAGGGCCGGTGATGAGCTGGCTGGCCGAGACCGCGCAGCAGCTGCACGATCCTGCCGCCTATATTGCGGCCAACCGGCTGGAGGCCCTGTGATGCTGAAGAAACTGCTGCCGCATCCTGGCCTGACCCTGCTGCTGATCCTGACCTGGCTGATGCTGGTGAACGAGTTCAAATGGGGCAGCCTGGTATTCGGCACCATTCTGGGGGTGATCCTGCCGCTGTTCACCGCCGCCTACTGGCCCGACCGGCCGGTGATCCGCAACTGGTTTGCCGCTGCCGAATTCGTGCTGATCGTGCTGTATGACATCGTCAGATCGAATATCACGGTGGCGCTGATCGTGCTGTTCCGGCCCCGCGCCGGGTTGCAGCCTGCCTGGGTGACCGTGCCGCTGGATCTGCGCTCGCCCGAGGCGATCACGGTTCTGGCGGGCACCATCACCATGACCCCCGGCACGGTCACGGCCGATCTGTCTGCCGATGGGCGGGCGCTGCTGATCCATTGCCTGGATGCACCCGACCCCGATGCGGTGCGCGACGATATCAAGACGCGCTACGAGGCCCGCCTGAAAAGGATCTTCGAATGATCGCCCTTGCCCTTGTTTTCGCCTTTTCCTGTTTCGGCATCGGCCTGCTGCTGACGCTGTGGCGCGTGGTGTTCAGCCCGTCGATCCCCGACCGCATCCTGGCGCTGGACACCATGGTGGTCAATGTGATCGCGCTGATCGTGCTTTATGGCATGGAGCGTGGATCGGGCCTGTATTTCGAAGCGGCGCTGCTGTTTGCCATGACAGGTTTCGTATCTTCCGTGGCCTATGCGAAGTTCATCCTTCGCGGCGACATCATCGAATAAGGGGGCAGAGATGATTGCCGACATCCTGATTTCCGCCTGCCTGGTGATTGCCGGGGTCTTTGGCCTGGTGGGCAGCTATGGCCTGTTGAAATTGCCGGATCTGATGACCCGGCTTCACGCGCCGACCAAGGCCAGCACGCTGGGCGTGGGGGGGGTGCTGCTGGCCTCGATGGGCCATGCCGCGTTCAAGCGGGGCGATATCAGCTGGCATGAGCTGCTGATTACGCTGTTCCTGTTTCTGACGGCGCCGATCACCGCGAATTTCATTGCCAAGGCGCATATTGCCCGCAACCTGACGACGAAAGATCTGCCGCCCACCGGCGGGCCCCGGGATTGGGCCACGCTGGACATGAGCGAAGAGCCAGTCACACCCAGCCTGACGGAGCCGCCACAGGCGGGGTANNATACGCCACAGGCGGGGCGCCCGTCCTGAGGGACAAGCGCAGAAAAGGGGCCGCAAGGGCCCCTTTTTCATGTGTTCAGAAGGCCTTGTCAGAAAGCCTTGAACGTCATGGTGGTCAGGGTGCGCACGATGCCCGGAATGTCGAACAGCCGTTCTGACAGGTAATGACCCACATCGGCCTCATCCGGGATATAGACCTTGGCGATCAGATCATATTCGCCGGAGGTGGAGAAAAGCTCGCTCACCACCTCGCGGTCATAGATGGCTTCGGCCACCTTGTAGGTCTGGCCGGGGGTGCAGCGGAACTGGACGAAGACGCATTGCATGAGAAGCTCCTTTTCCGGGGCAGCATAGCGCGGGGCATGGCCGGGCAAAAGTCTTTGAAGACTTTTGCCTCACGCCTCGCTCTGCTGCAGCGCGAGGGGGGCGGCATTGCGCGGCAGATCCTCGATCCCCAGAGGGGTTTTCGGCAGGGCAAGACGATTGCGCACGATCCACAGCAGCCGCTTTTCGGCGCGGGTGATGGCCACATAGGCCAGCCGCTTCCACAGCGGGATGCCCGCCTCGGTGCGCCCGGCCTGTGCTGCCGCCCAGAGATCCGGCGCAAAGACCTGCACCGTATCCCATTGCGAGCCTTGCGCCTTGTGGATGGTGACAGCCGCCCCATGCAGGAAGGCCGCCCCCATGGTGGCCGCCGAAGGGATGAAGGGCTCCTCTTCATCCGGGCGTTCGATCTTGATGATCGAGGCGGCGGAAAGCTGCGGTTCTTCGGCGCCGATCACATGCAGCTTGGCAAAGCCGCTGCGGTTGCCCGGCCCCAGATAGATCACCTGCGCGCCCTTGATGAGGCCGCGCGCCTCCAGATCAATGCGCTTCTTGCGGTGCTTCAGCGGCAGTTCGATGCCGTCGCAGATCAGCGGTTCGCCCGGCAGCAGCGCATCCACCGGCGCCCCCTGCGCGGCGCGGAAGGCGGTAATCAGCCGGATGCGGGTTGCATTGCGCCAGACCAGAACCGGGCTGCGCGCCATCAGATCGCTGTCGACACGTTCCGCCATCACCACCCGGTCATCCTCGCGCGCGGCGCGTTCGACCATGCGTTCGAAACTGTCAAAGGTCAGATCGGGATCGGCCAGCGCATGGGCCAGATCGAGGATCGGGTTGCCCTCGGCCTGACGGTGGATGCGGCTGAGGATCAGCTGCCGGGGGGCGCCCAGCCGTTCGAACACCATCTGGCCGCTTTGCCCCACCGGCGCCAGCTGTGCCGGATCGCCGAACAGGATCAGGGTCGGAAAGATTTCGCGCAGATCATCGAACTGGCGTTCATCCAGCATCGAGGCCTCATCCACGAAGCCCACATCCAGCGGTTCTTCCCGCCGCTTCCAGCCCTTGATGAAATCGCTGCCCCGCAGCCCGGCTGCCGCCAGCGCGCCGGGGATCGAGGCGACCTGGTCGTAAAAGGCCTTGGCCCGATCCAGCGCCAGTTCTGTCAGCCCCTCGACCTCGGGGCGCTTGCCGGTGCCAGCGAGCCATTCCGCGATCAGCTCGTATTGCGGATCATAGACCGGGGTATAAAGAATGCGGTGAATCGTGGTGGCAGGCACCCCGCGCATCCGCAGCACCGATGCCGCCTTGTTGGTGGGGGCCAGAATCGCGAGGGTGCGGCGATCCTTGCGCTTTTTGCCCTCGTAATCGCCCGAGATGATATCGACACCGGCGGCCTGCAAGGCCTTGTAAAGGCTGGCCAGCAGCATGGTCTTGCCAGAGCCTGCCTTGCCAATGACCGCAAGCACGGTGGATTTGCCTTCGGTCGCAGGCTGGTGCGAGCCTTCAAGCAGGTCGATCCCCATACCGCGCAGCTGTTCGGCCACGCGATCCCAGGCTTCGGCCTGATCGTCGGAAAAAGGCAGGGCTGGATTTTGCATGGCGCGGACCATAGTGCAGCGCCGGGCTGATGGCGAGGGGGTCAGCCTGTATCGGGCGGCAGTTTATCGGCCCCGATGACATCCGCGGGTGAAGGCACGGCAACCGCTGCAATTTCCGCACGGGCGACATGCCGCGCCAGTTGCAGCTGGGCCGCGAGGGACGGCAGGCCATTAAGGCGGGCAAACGCCTCCAGATCGCCCAGAACCTCAAGAATCCATGCCTGGGTCATCTGTGCCCGGACCTCTGCCATCAGCACCGGGTCCTGCCCCGGCCCGCCGATGGTACCGGATCATTCGTCAACAGATCGTCACCAAAGCCTGTTCGCGAAAAAGTTGTGCCGCCCAGAAGGGCGGCACAACATGGGCGGTCTGGTTGGATCAGCCTTCGCGGCTGGCCTCCAGCGTGTCTTCGAAGGTGCGCAATCCGGTGCGCGGAGCCTGCACCAGAACGGCCATATTGCCCGGCTTGTGCTGGTTGCGCAGCATCAGCGTATGCGCCTGCGGGATCTGATCCCAGGGGAAGACCTCGGACATGCAGGGATCAAGGCGGCGTTCGCACATCAGCTTGTTCGCGGCGGCGGCCTGTTTCAGATGGGCGAAGTGGCTGCCCTGCAGACGCTTCTGGTGCATCCACATATAGCGCACGTCAAAGGTGCAGTTGAAGCCGCTGGTGCCTGCGCAGATCACCACCATGCCGCCCTTCTTGCACACGAGGCTCGACACCGGGAAGGTCATTTCGCCGGGATGTTCGAACACCATGTCAACGCTGACGCCCTTGCCGGTGATATCCCAGATCGCCTTGCCGAACTTGCGCGCCTCTTTCAGCCAGGTGTTGTATTCTTCGCTGTTCACCTTGGGCAGCTGGCCCCAGCATTTGAAATCCTTGCGGTTGATCACGCCTTTCGCGCCAAGGCTCATGACGAAATCGCGCTTGTCCTCTTCGGAAATCACGCCGATCGCATTGGCGCCCGCCGCCGTGGCCAGCTGCACCGCATAAGACCCCAGACCGCCCGAGGCGCCCCAGATCAGCACGTTCTGCCCCGGCTTCAGGTCATGCGGCGCATGGCCGAACAGCATCCGGTAAGCGGTGGCCAGCGTCAGCGTATAGCAGGCGCTTTCTTCCCAGGTCAGGTGTTTGGGGCGCGGCATCAGCTGCTGTGCCTGCACGCGGGTGAACTGCGCGAACGACCCATCGTGGGTTTCATAGCCCCAGATGCGCTGCGTGGGCGAAAACATCGGATCGCCGCCGTTGCATTCTTCGTCGTCGCCGTCATCCTGGTTGCAGTGGATCACGACCTCGTCGCCCACCTTCCAGCGCTTCACCTTGTCGCCCACCGCCCAGACGATGCCCGAAGCATCGGAACCGGCAATATGGTAAGGCTGCTTGTGGCCATCGAAGGGCGAGATCGGCACGCCAAGGCCGGCCCAGACGCCGTTGTAGTTCACGCCGGCGGCCATCACCAGAACCAGCACCTCGTGGCTGTCGATTTCCCAGGTGGGCACGACCTCCAGCTGCATCGCCTGTTCGGGTTCGCCATGGCGTTCGCGGCGAATCGCCCATGAATACATGTTCTTCGGCACATGGCCGAGGGGCGGCATTTCACCGATTTCATACAGGTCTTTGATCGGGGCATCGTAAGCGGTGATTGCCGGGTGCGTGTCCAGT
>DOMY01000196.1 GCA_003509785.1 Gemmobacter sp. | reverse complement strand
TCGCGCGTGGCGAAAGCAAGGGGTGGGGTGACGTGAGGGGGGCGCGATTCGCGCTGCCCAAGGGTGGGCGGCGCGAAGGGTGGAAAGCTGAGTGTCAATGGCGCAGCAAGGGTCTGGCGCGCAGTGTGGAAGCAGCCGTTGGTCGACACCGCAGGACCACGGGCGCCCTGATCGACCTGAAAGTCGGAGAGCCACCTTACGCTGGAGCAGAAATAAAATAGGCTTCCTTTGGAAATGAGCCCGGCTCCAGATCTCGGCTAGTAAAATCAAACACAACGTCACTGCTGCCGTGAACCCAAAAAGCCCTTTTTGGCGATAGACGATTTGGTGCAGTAACAGGGTGCAAAGAAATACACGCCGTGCGATTGTACAACTGAGCCGATGAACGTAAGTCACCATTGGGCTCACGTTGCGGCTAGACGTGCAATAAATGGCAGGTCAATGTCCCCAGTCCTCGGATCGGAGACGTTCTATTTTTCCCCAAGAACAGTGTCGCCTGCAAAGCCCATCGCGCCGTTATACAACTCTTCATCAACGACAGCGAGGCGAAATCGAAGGGCAATTGCATCGTTCGGGGACTGTGCGAAGCGATCGAATTCTAGGAGCTGAAAGTTCGTGCCAGCATCCTCTTCTTCGGCCAAGCTCCTGTTTTCCTGCCGCAGGACCTCGAAGTCGGCGAATTCAATGCGAGAAATGAGATCAGTCTTTTCCTTATCGATCGCCCTTCTGAAGAGCAGAAAATAAAGGCTTATCATGCCGACCGATCTCAAGAGTCCATCGCTGTCAGTGAAGACTTCCACCATTTTATCCAACACCGATTTGACTTCTTCTAACAGACCGGACACATCATCCGCTGTGCTGTCCCTGTGGGATACAAAGAATCTATCAAGCTGCGCTTTCTTCGTGTCTCCAATGGTCTCGCGCGAAACCATTAGCAGCATTTTTGCTGCTATATCGTAGTGACGGTATCGCGAGTTTCCAAACGGAATTTTTTCCTTGAAAAACTTGTGCTCCGCTATCTGTCGAACCAAAGCAGGAAGCGGACCTGGTTTCGCATTCCTCTTCTCTGCCGCATTCAGTGGCATCGCTTCATTAAGTCTAGAGAAGAGGTCTTCGATTAGTTCGATGTCGTCTGTATCGATGGTAATTACATCCAATGTAAACGAGTCGAAGTCCTGTTTGATTTCTGGATATTCTTTCGCCAGTTCACGATAAGTGAAACCACTCAGGTCAACGTCTTCGTCAGCCATGTATTGAAAGTTGCTATCGAGCGAATAGCTGTTTTCGATGAAATCGAAAATTGCCTCGGCTCTCTGCTTTCCATCGATCATTGCATACTCGAACGTTTCCCCGCCTTCTTCCAATGGGGTCTGGAATTTATGTAAGTATAGCTTTGGAACGTCAAAGCCATTGATCATGGTGTCGATCAGAAGTTGTCGCTTCGATTTGCTCCAGATGTCGCCCTGCCTCTGATAAACAGGGTTCATCTTAATCTTCTCGCGCATCCGATAGAGAGACCATGCAGACGATCGCTGCAAGCTGTTGATTTCGAATCGGCTCATTGCAGAAGTTCCTGGGTGTGAATGGCAAGAGTTTCCAGATCTGGGAAAAGCAAAAATTCGTTGAACCCCAAAAGCTTCAGTTCTTGTCGCAGCGCGGGCTTATCGGCAGCCGGGATGATTAAACGCCATGCATGATTACCATCCCCGACTTTTTCTACAGGAAGGATCTGATGGTGCATGATTGTAAATGTGCCAGACTGTGCGATCATTCTTCTCGAGTTGCGCGGACCAATAGCTGCAATCGGCTGCATATCAGCACCTTTATCTCCCACTCGTTCCGGTAGATAGCTATCCAGCGCCTCATCGACGCCGAACGCCAGAACATCCCTTTTGTTAGTGCGACGATGACCGGACAACGTGTTCAGGGCCATCGGATCGAGGCACCAGACCACTCCGTCAGAGCCATCGTCGCATTCCGCCAACGCGAAGTATAATGCGACGAGGGGGCTCTCGCTCCAGTCGAGTAGCCTCGTGAGGCCGCGGTGATGTTGCATGAGAAATATCCAACCCCATTCATCCTGCGGTAACCTTAGAAGAAAAGCATCGGCGTTCTGTTTGAAGCGCTTGATCGCAGGGATCTCGTGATCGATCAGGCCATTAGGGTGCTGCTCAGTTTTTCGTGCTATGTTGGGCAGGAGTGACCACGAGGAATTCTTCTGCCCTCGAAACCATACGAGTGTTCCCTTAGTGGTATCGCGCAAATTCGTGATGAACTCTCCGATGGACCTTATGGTCCGGTCATCATGTCTCATTCCGTCCGCTCGCCTCTGCCGCAGCTGCTGGTTGGGGCGACCATGGCGAAATTCTCGGTAGTGTTCAATTGTTAATGGTTCTGAGACAGAAACGACTGAAACGAAGTGCCAGCACTCTTTAAGCATGATGCTGAAGTGTTTGCACTGGTCGACACCGTCCCGGTCTCGCCCTTCAATGACACTACCTATCCTAGTGAACGGGTCTCGAGATGGGGGGATACTGCTTGACAGCGTTCAGATTGGGTAGTTCCCACTTGGCGGCAGGTGGATTTGTCAAGAGTTGAAGATGCTCTGCACCACTTGATGGAGCCACACCATATGCTGAGAGCGATGTGTACGCTACCGCTAGGATGTTGTCAATATGTTCTTGCAACCGGAGTCCATCTCTGGCTTTATCTCGGTCAAGAAAAGAATCTGGGGAGAGACATGTCGGGCGAGCAACAGACTCCAAGAATACGCCCATCTGTCGAACTTTTCGCTGGCGCGGGAGGACTTGGTATCGGTCTGGCCAAGGCCGGATTTGAACCCAAGATGGTGGTCGAGTTTAATAAATGGTGCTGCGACACCCTGCGCGACAACCATAACGTCCTGACTGATGGCGAACCTGGTCCGAACGCAGCTTGGCGCGTCATCGAGGGCGACATCCGGAAGGTTAGCTTCGAAGAGTTCGAGGGAAAGCTCGACCTCGTTTCTGGCGGGCCGCCATGTCAGCCATTCTCCCTCGGCGGGCGTCATCGCGCGTTCGACGATGCACGAGACATGTTCCCGCAAGCGGTACGGGCCATCCGACAAGCTCGGCCACGAGCGTTTGTGTTCGAGAACGTGAAGGGGTTAACCCGCGCCTCATTTATGAGTTACTTCGAGTACGTCAAGCTTCAGCTGGAGCACCCGGAGTTGGTCTCGAAGGATGGCGAGGATTGGCAGGACCACCTCGCTCGCCTGGAACAGCACCATACCGCGGCGAAGCGGGACGGCCTTCACTACAAGGTCGTTACCAAATTACTGAACTCCGCCAACTTCGGCGTTCCTCAACGGCGTGAGCGGGTCCTCTTCGTCGGGTTCAGAGACGATGTCGACGCGAAGTGGAGCTTTAAGGAAGAAGGCAGACACACTCAGGCGGCGCTAGTTTGGGATCAGACTTTTGGGGATTACTGGGATCGCCATGAGGTCGCCAAGAAATATCGAGTCCTTGAGGGGCGCGCGAAGCTGATGGCCAAGTACCTGTCCAAAGATGAGAAGCCTGACAGTCTACCGTGGAGAACCACGCGTGAAGCCATCATGGACTTGCCCGACCCGGAGAAGGCGCCAAAGGCGGCTGCGAATATCGACAACCATCGCTTCCAGCCAGGAGCGCGGGTCTACCCAGGGCATACCGGCAGTTATCTCGACGAGCCCAGCAAGACGTTGAAAGCCGGCGTCCATGGCGTTCCGGGCGGGGAGAACATGTTGCGCCGGGCAGACGGCTCAGTGCGCTATTACTCGACTCGTGAAGCCGCTCGCATCCAGACCTTCCCTGACGACTACCGCAGACACGGCGCGTGGAGCGAGTGCATGCGTCAGATCGGAAATGCCGTCCCTGTGGAGCTTGCCCGCGTCGTTGGGGAGAGTGTGGCGAAGCAGCTCGACGAGGCGGCTTAATGCCCGGCTTCGCGGAGCTAGAATTCGATCTTCCCGGCGCACTCCTTGAAGCGATATTGGAACGCTTCAAGGACATCGACGCCGCTGATCTGACAGTCGCGAATTTGATCGACGTCCCTGAAGAGCAGGGTGTTTATGCGCTATACCTCAAAAAACCTCAGCGACTAGTCTACATTGGAAAAACAGACAGCGAAGCAGGTTTGAAACACCGCCTAACGCGTCATGCTCGGAAACTGATCGGGCGCAAGAGTATCACCTCGGCAGATGTACAGTTCAAGGCAATCCGCCTATACGTGTTCACTGCCATGGATTTGGAGTACGCCCTTATCCAGCATCATGGAGCNNATTCGCAGGTCGCGTGGAATAACTCAGGCTTCGGGTCTAATGACCCTGGCAAGGAGCGGGACACTACGAACTACAAGGCAGATCACTGGGATACGCAATATCCAATCGACTTAGATCATGTTTTCGTGCAGTTCGATCCTGGAAACTATACTGTGGCCCAAGTAATGGGTAGGCTGAAGGCCGAACTCCCTTTTTTGCTTAGATATCAAAGGCCCCATCAGTCGCGAAAATCTTTCCACGTAGACTACGAGCAAACCAAGATCACCGTCACCCACCGGGGAACCACAACTCGCGAGATGCTTCAACTCTGCATGGACGCGCTTCCGCAGGGCTGGCATGTGACAGCCCTTCCCAGTCACATCATCTCCTACAAAGACGACCACCGTCGCTTTCCGAGTGGCAAGGAAATCGCTCGTTCCTAATGTCAAAGCCAGTTCGCCTGCTCATGTCCGAAGGTCATATCCTGGGCGCTTGGCAAGGACACCCACACAAAGGGCGGAAAGCAGACTGGACGGCGGCGCGGCATGGCAGTCGCTGCGACATTGAGAAAGCAGTCGTTCATGCGAAGCGCGGCGCGGCCCATTGGATTGAACGTGAAAGTGGAGTCCGCACGACGCAAAGCGGAGAAAGGGCGCCCCAAACAGCAGGAACACTGGTCGCTTCATGCGACGACTGCCAAATCCTGTGCCCTTCAAACTGCCAAGAACTCCTTGACGAACTGTGTCGCGGGCCTTGCGCGGATGTCGTTTGGTTTGCCGATCTGTTCGATCCTTCCCATGGACATGACGACGACAATATCGGCGAGCTCCATCGCCTCATCCTGATCATGGGTGACGAAGATGGTGGTCAGGCCGGTGGTGTCGTGAATATCGCGCAGGCCCTGACGCAGCTCTTTGCGCACCTTGGCATCCAGCGCGCCGAAGGGNNCTGGCGCTGGCCACCGGACAGCTGGCTGGGATAGCGCGCGCCGATATCCGGCAGCTGGATCAGTTCTAGCAGCTTGGTCACCCGGCGGGCGATCTCGGCCTTGGTGGGCCGGGTCGCGCGCGGGCGGGCGTTCAGGCCATAGGCGATGTTGTCAAATACGGTCATGTGGCGGAACAGGGCATAGGATTGGAAGACAAAGCCCGCCCGGCGGTCCTGCACGGTGAGGCCGGTGGCATCCTGCCCGTCAAAGCGCACGCGGCCCGAGGTGGGAAATTCCAGCCCGCCGAGGATGCGCAGCAGCGTGGTCTTGCCCGAACCCGAGGGGCCCAGCAAAGCCACCAGCGCGCCCGTGGGCAAGGCCAGCGATACCGGGTGCAACGCGGCCGTGGTGCCGAACTGTTTGGAGATTTCGTCGATTTCGATCTGCATGGGCGGTCTCCTAATGGCGGTGCGTGGTAGAAAGTTGATCGGCATGGCGGATTTCCAGCGCGGTTTTCAGAAGCAGGGTCAGAAGGGCCAGAAGGGTCAGCACGGCGGCCAGGCTGAAGGCCGCAACCGAAAGGTATTCGTTATACAGCATCTCGATGGTGATCGGCATTGTGGCGGTCTGGCCGCGGATCTTGCCTGAAACCACTGCAACGGCGCCGAATTCCCCCATGGCGCGGGCGTTGCACAGCAGGACACCGTAAAGCAGCGCCCAACGGATGTTCGGCAGCGTCACCGTCCAGAAGGTGCGCCAGCCGCTGGCGCCCAGCGTCAGCGCCGCCTCTTCCTCGGCCCGGCCCTGTTCGATCATCACCGGGATCAATTCGCGGGCGACGAAGGGGAAGGTGACGAACATCGTGGCCAGGATGATGCCGGGCAGGGCAAAGACGATGGGGAAGCCGCTGGCGACCAGCCAGCCACCCAGAACCGAATTGGCGCCGAACATCAGCACGATGCACAGGCCCGCGACAACCGGCGAAACCGAGAAGGGCAGGTCGATCAGCGTGATGAGGAAGGCCTTGCCCCTAAAATCGAATTTGGTGATGAACCAGGCCGCCGCAATGCCGAAGGCCGCGTTCAGCGGCACAGAGATGGCGGCAATCAGCAGCGTCAGCCGGATTGCGGACAGGGCATCGCGGCTGGCGAGGCTCGCCAGTGCCGCGCCGATCCCGCGTGACAGGGCTTCTGCAAAGACCACCAGCAACGGCGCCAGAACCAGAACGGCAATGCCCGCCACCGCCAGCCCGATCATCGCCCGACGGGCCAGCGGGGTTTCTTCGGTCGGGGCGCGAAAGCGGATAGGTGCAATATCAGACATGACCAATTCTCCGACGGCTCCAGACCTGAATGAGATTGATGACCAGCAACATGGCAAAGCTGATGAGCAGCATGGCAATGCCGATGGCGGCGGCGGCGTCATAGTTGAATTCTTCCAGCTGGATCACGATCAGCAGCGGGGCGATTTCGGTGACGAGGGGGATGTTGCCCGCGATGAAGATCACCGAGCCATATTCCCCAACGGCCCGCGCCAGTGACAGGGCGAAGCCCGTCAGGGCGGCGGGGGCCAGCATCGGCAGGATGACATGGCGCAGGGTGTGCAGGCGCGTGGCGCCAAGCGTGGCCGAGGCCTCTTCCACCTCGCGGTCGATTTCCTCGATCACCGGCTGCACGGTGCGGGTGACAAAGGGCAGGCCGACGAAGACCAGCGCCAGAAAGATGCCCCATTGCGAATAGGCGATCTTCCAGCCCATCTGTTGCGCCAGTGCGCCGAACATCCCGTTGGGCGCATAAAGCGCCGTCAGCGCGATACCGGCAACGGCGGTGGGCAGGGCAAAGGGCAGATCCACGGCCGCATCCAGAAGGCGGCGCCCCCAGAAGCGGTAGCGCATCAGAACCCAGGCCAGCAGCACGCCGAACACCAGATTGAACAGCGCCGCAAACAGCGACAGCCGGAACGACAGGAACAGCGCAGCCCAGACCCGTTCGCGGTTCACGGTTTCCCAGACCCCTTCTGCACCATAGGTGGCGCCCTTCAGAAGGAGGGCGCCGATAGGCAACAGGACGACAAGCGACAGCATCGTCAGGGTGATCCCCATGCTCAGGCCCAGCCCGGGCATGGGGGAACGATGGATGATCGGACGGCCGGTCATTTCGGAACGTAGATCTGATCGAAGATGCCGCCGTCCCCGAAGTGTTCGGGCTGCACCTTCGCCCAGCCGCCAAAGCTGGCGATATCGACCAGTTCCAGTTCGGGGAAGCGGGCCACATCCTCCGGCGCCGCCTTCGAGGCATCCCAGGCGCGGTAGAAATTCTTGTAGGCCAGCGCCTGCCCTTCGGGGGAATAGAGGAAATCCAGATAGGCCGTGGCCAGTTTGCGGCTTCCGTCAGTGGCAATGTTGCCTTCGACCAGTGCCACCGGCGGTTCGGCCAGCACGGAAACCGAGGGCACCACGATATCGAACTGATCCTCGCCCAGTTCTTTCAGCGCCAGATAGGCCTCGTTTTCCCAGGCCAGCAGCACGTCCCCGATGCCGCGTTGGGCAAAGGTGGTGGTTGATCCGCGCGCCCCGCTGTCCAGAACCGGCACATTCTTGAACAGCGTGCCGACGAACGCCTTGGGGTCCTGGCCATTCTTTTCCGCCCAGGCCCATGCAGCCAGATAGTTCCAGCGCGCCCCGCCCGAGGTTTTGGGGTTGGGCGTGATGACCTCGACCCCCTCGGCCACCAGATCACCCCAGTCTTTCAGACCCTTGGGGTTTCCTTCGCGTACCAGAAACACGATGGTCGAAGTATAGGGCGAGGAATTGTGCGGCAACTTCGTCTGCCAGTCGGCGGGCAACTTGCCGGTCTCTGCGATCTTGTCGATGTCGCTGGCCAGCGCCAGCGTGACCACCTGTGCGGCCAACCCGTCGATCACCGCCCGCGCCTGCGACCCCGATCCGCCATGGCTTGTCTCGATCACCGGGGCTTCGTTGCCCTGTGCCACCCACCAGGCGGCGAAGGCCTCGTTCACCTCACGGTACAATTCACGCGTCGGATCATAGCTGACGTTCAGCAGCGTTTCGGCCTGCAATTGCGCCGGGGCGGCACCCAGCCCCAGCCCCAGCACCGCCAAGGCCAGCGCAGAGAAGCCATTGCGGATCACCCGGCCCACCGGCCAACCCGTCAGGCGACTCAGCCCGTCGGTGATGGTCAACCGGCCGTCGTCATGGCGTTGCACGACAGGGCCTTGCGCCGTGACAGTGCCAGCAAGCGTGATGGTGGCAATCATTTCGGTCTCCTTTGGGGTGCCGCGCAGGGGCGGGAAAAGATGGGGGAAGGGCGCAAGGCCAAGAATGGTGTGCGGATAGATCAGGTCGGTCATCACTGGCCTCTCCTCTCGATGGGGACGATCCGGGTGTCCCAGACGGCGGCGTCGCGGCCTTCCAGAAGCTCGATGGCGGCCTCGTCCGGGCGGCGGGTCAGCAGTTCCAGCGGGCTGCCGTTGATACGGTGAACCCTGCCAGTGCGGCGGTCGATCAGCTGCACGGCATAGGCGCGGCTGCGAAAGGTGCGCGTCATCCCGACCATCACAGCACCAGACGCAGGATCAGCCCGGCCCACAGGGCGACGGACAAAAGGGCGATGGCGCAGAAGGCTGCACTGGGGCGCAATGCCCGGGCCCGCGCCAAACTTTGCATCGAACGATCTCCGACCGGGAAGCGATCCGTCCTGTCGATGGTCTGTTGTTCCATGTCTGAACTCCTTTCGTGCTTCAGGGGCTGCATCGTGTTTGCCCCTTAATAACGACAGATAAGGTCGAGTATTGCAATGAAATATTCACGTCAAAAATGATCGTGATTATGGAACGAGATTCTCCGCATGGTGCCGCAAGGCACCAAGAGGTCGGGCGAAAGGGGAAGGAAAGTCCGAGGGTGGCCCATAACGCGTCGCGCCCGGAACCTGCTCGGCCACGGCCGCCGACCGCAGCATGTCAGCCCGGGTCAGGGCATCTTTCAGCTCTGCGTGATCATGCGCCAGAGATATGCCCGAGACGGGCAAGAATCAGTCTCGTGATTGTTGGGGGTCCGCCGCCGCCCCTGCCAGCTGCGCGGAAACACAAACAAAACAATGCCTTGTGGCAGAAAAAGAGGGCAAAGCCATAATACACGATAAATGCTATAGACTTTTAATCCATTTCCGGCATCCTTGGCCAAGGGTCGCTTTGCGCGACTGGAAAGGCAGATGCAGATGACCGACCTTGACCTGATCGACCGTAAGATCGTTGCCGAACTGATGCGGGACGCCACCCTGCCCATTGCCCAGATCGCCGACAAGGTAGGCCTGTCGCAAACCCCCTGCTGGAAGCGCATCCAGAAGCTGGAGGCGGCAGGCGTCCTGACCGGCCGCGTCGCCCTCGCCGATCCGGCCAAGCTAGGCTTTGGCCTGACCGTCATTGTCGGCATCGAGGCCCCTGACCACTCGCCCNNCCGCCCGAATGGCGCGAGGCTTTCGGGCAAGCCACAGCCAGCATCCCCCAGATCATGGAGGTCTACCGCATGGCCGGAGAGCTGGACTACCTGCTGCGCATCTCGGTCTCCGACATGGCCGCCTTCGACAGCCTCTACAAACGCCTGACCGATGCCGTCCCGATCAAGAACGTCACCAGCCATTTCGCCATGGAACGGATGAAGTTCACCACCGCTTACCCCGTCGATACCCAGAACAGGTAGGAATTCTACAGTCCGAGTTCTCACCCCGAATCAACCGACGAATATCAACACAGGCGACCTATCCACCCGTAAAGCTGGTCGCGAAAACCGAATATGACCATTCAAGACTGCGCATCGCTGCATTCTTCGGGAACTTCGCTGCNNTTTGAGAGGCCGCTTTTGGAAGCCTTGCCAGCGCCACTCGCGGTGGTCGACCGGCGGCCAAGGGCCGTGATTGTCTATGGATCAGCCCGATGGATGCAACCTAGTGATGGATCTAGCCGCTCTCAGGTGAACGTCAATCAATAGTGATTGCGCACCAGAGCGCGCGATTGACTCGCAGGATGTTCGGCCCTTTCCTGCACGCCCATGTGCCCAAGCCTTTTAGCTGCATTCCCAGCTTGATGATGTGCCGCCTTCCAGAATCGCTGTTGTTCCCCATATGTTCCCTTCATGGTTGTTCGGGTGCGCGATCTGCTGGATGAAGGAATCACGGTGCAGGTTCACTGCTCCGGCTGCGGCCGCACGCTTCTGTACCGGGGGCAGGGGCTGCTCTACCTGGGTCAGCGTCATGAGCGGTTGCAGGACATTCAGATGCGGCTGNNTGCAGGACATTCAGATGCGGCTGCGCTGCAGCCAGTGCCGGTGCAGGACATTCAGATGCGGCTGCGCTGCAGCCAGTGCCGGGCGCATGGTGAGCTGATCCTGACGCTGCCGCAAACCATGATTGACGATGTTCGGCGCACGCGAAATCCGACAAATCCTATGGCGAGGATCGGCCCGCCATTGTGGCGGTATCGGGACTGATTTCTGTCAGGAATCTGCGGGACACTCGCCATCTAAGTCATTGAAATCAAAGAGCCGATATTTGCCCCGCAATTGGACACTCGGCCCAACGTTTATTGGGGAATCTTCGCCTCCCCTTAGCCCCTCTGCGGGCACCATATTCCAACCAAGACCAGTAAAATATACGCAATATCCTCCAGTTCTTGGCGCCTGCGGGACACTTGCTAGGCAAGCGCAGAGGGTGTGCGCAGCGGCAGTCTCTTTGTGTTCACCGTCCATCGCGGCGGGAGTGTCTTGCAGGGATGAGGGCGGCGGGGCTTCGTTCTGTCTGGCCAGACAGGCCCAATGCCGGTGCCGGGCCAAGTCGGGACGAGAATTGCGTCATGTTAGGGCCTTGTGCTTCGCCTGATGGATAGCGCGCGGCGGGACAATCTGGTTTCCTTGCAGGCATGACGCGCGCCCCCGAAAGGCAAGACAGCCCATGCAACGCAGGAAGGAGCCTATCATGCTTGATGCAAAGCCCGTGACATCGCTTTTGCTCAGTGCCGCCCTTGTTCTGGGCATCGCAGCCGCAGGCCAGGCCGAACCGATCCGCACCGAGAGCGTGGCCACTGCGGCCGCAGCCGACGGCACGGTGATCGAAGGCCAGCTGAAAGGCGATGAGACTGTGGATTATGTCGTGGCGGCCACGGCAGGGCAGAGGCTTTCGGTGGATCTGTCATCCGCCAATACCGGGCTTTATTTCAATATCCTGCCCCAGGGCCAGGATGCGGCGCTTTTCATCGGCTCCAGCGCGGGCTTTGTTGCCGATATTTCCGTGCCTGCAACGGGCAATTATGTTGTTCGGGTCTATCTCATGCGCAATGCCGCGCGGCGGGACGAGGGGGCGGCCTATACGCTGGGCATAGGGCTGGCGGGGGCTGATTTTGCTGATGGTCTGTCTGGCGGGCCGGACTGGTGGCAGGTTTCGGGCCTTGACCGCGACGCCTTGAATGTGCGGCTGGGGCCGGACAGCCGCTATGGCATTGTCGGCAAGGCGCGGAATGGTGATGTGATGCAGAACCTTGGCTGCCGGCTGACGGGCCAGATGCGGTGGTGCAATATCCGGGTGAGCGGATCGGGTGTGCAGGGCTGGGTCGCCGGGCAATACCTGATCGAAACGGCAGCCCCCGCCATGCCCGAAACGCCGGAGGGCGGGCCGGTCGGCAATGGCACGCCCTTTGATGCAACCGGCAGTCTTGAATGTTCGATGACCGCGGGGGCCCCGCTGCGCCTTTGCCCCTTTGGTGTGGTGCGCAGCGGCCCGGGCAATGCCGGGATCTGGGTTGCACTTGGCGAGGGCCGCGAGCGGGCGATCCTGTTCGAGGGTGGCCAGCCGGTTTCGGCGGATCTGGATGCGCCGCTCAGCTTTGAGCGGGTGGAGGATCTGTTCACGATCCGCATCGGGGCGGAAAGCTATCGCTTTCCCGAGGCGCTTGTGAATGGCGGCTGAAAGCTTCGGTCGTCTTGCCGGTTGTTGCCGGAATGTTGGCGCGCGATCCGGGAATGAATGGCTGAAGGGTTTGGGGGTGATGTTCCTGCACCCTCAGCGATTCTGAACCACAGAGAGGGCAGGTGGGGCATCACTGACCCCGTTCGATAGGTCGTTCTCGGGCAAATCTGGGGGTTGGAAGGTCAGGTCAGCAGGGCAGAAAAGCCGACGATCAGGATGCCCACGGTCACATTCATGAACAGAAGGCCGCCCAGAAAACCCATTGCATTGAGCATGATGTTGGAACGCTGCATCTGCTGTCTCCGCTGACTGGTTGAACTGCAGAGCAAACGCCGCAGGCGGATTTCCGTTCCGCCCTCGGCGATACTTTGCCGGAACAGGGGCTTTGCAGGGGCTTGCATCATGGCGCCGTTGCGGGCCAGAGGAAGAGGCATCATCCAGCAGGAGCGCAAGGCATGACCCCCGCCGCCCGGCTTTCGGCCGCCATCGAGATCATTGACCGTTATCTGGCGGGCACCCCGGCCGAGTTGGCGCTGACGAACTGGGCCCGCGCCAGCCGCTTTGCCGGATCGGGCGACCGCAATGCCATCCGCGATCTGGTGTTCGACGCGATCCGCTGTCGCCGCAGCTTTGCCGCCTTGGGCGGGGGCGAAACCGGGCGGGGGCTGATTCTGGGTGGGCTGCGGGCGGCCGGGGTGGAGCCGGAGGCGCTGTTCACCGGCGAAGGCCATGCTCCGCCACCGCTGAGCGCGCAGGATGCCGGGCAGGCCGCCGAAGGCAATGCAGCGCTGGATCTGCCGGACTGGCTGCTGCCCGGTTTCACCGAGGCCTTGGGGGCCGATCTGCCTGCGGTGGCGGCCCNNCCCGCCACAGCGATGGCCGCATTGGCGGAGGAGGGGATTGCGGCAGCGCCACATCCGCTGGCGCCCCTGGCGCTGGAAGTGACGGAACATGCCCGGCGCATCCATGGGTCCGCAGCCTATCTGCAGGGGATGGTGGAATTACAAGATGCGGCCTCGCAGGCGGTGGTGGCGGCATTGCCGCTGACCAATGGCATGAAAGTGCTGGATTATTGCGCAGGTGGCGGGGGCAAGGCCCTTGCGATGGGGGCGATGGCGCGGCTGGATCTGTTCGCCCATGATGCCGATCCGCGGCGGATGCGAGATCTGCCATCCCGGGCGGCGCGGGCAGGGTTGAAGGTGGCGCCCCTGACCACAGCCGACCTGCCGCGCCGCGCGCCCTTTGATCTGGTTCTGGCGGATGCGCCCTGTTCCGGTTCAGGCAGCTGGCGCCGGGCGCCGGAAGGCAAATGGCTGCTGACCCCCGAAAGGCTGGCGGCGCTGCTGCAGGTGCAGGCTGCAATCTTTCGGCAGGCCAGTGCATTGGTGCGCCCGGGCGGCTGTTTTGCCTATGCCACCTGTTCGATGCTGGCGGCGGAAAACGGCGCGCAGGTCGATGATTTTCTGGCTGGATCCGCGGATTGGCAGCAGGTGTCGCGCCGCAGTTTCACCCCGCTGGACGGCGGCGACGGCTTTTTCATCGCAGTTTTGCAGCGGATCAGGTAAAATTCAAACGATCCCGCGCTTGGGCGCCCCAGCGGCATTAAGCGCAGGTTAACTATTTCCATGCCGAATGGACCCGTTCGATTCCAAGGAGGATGTGGAATGTCAGGCAGGCCGGCATCGCAGTTGTCGGGCCAGGATCGGCTCGCACTCGCCCCGGCGCTGACACAGGCGGCGCGGGGGGCTGGGCGATCTGTCTGGGCCTTGCTGGCGGCGGCCACCGCCTGTGCGGTGACCGTCGCGCTGAGCCCGGATCCGGCCATCCGCCTGCCCGCGGGCATGGCCGGGGTGACATTCTGTATGCTGGTGTTGGTGTTGCGTGGCATCGTGCTGGTGGAACGGCTGCGCCAAAGGCGGCTGGAACGCGATCTGCAGGCGCTGATGGGGCATGATGCGGCACCCTGCTTTTCCACCGACGGGCTGGGGCGTATCGGATTTCAGAACCTTGCCGCAAATGCCCGATTTGGCAACCGCGACGGGGTAACGCTGATCGCCATTCTGGGTGATTGTTTTGCCAGCCCGGCCTCGGTGCTGTACCGGCTGCAAAGCCGCGCCCAGTCGCGGGGGGCGGCCCGCGAGGATGTGGTATCGCGTCACGGCCACATCCGGCTGAGCGTGCATCGTATTGGCCGGACGGGGTTTCTGTGGCGCGTGGAGGAATTCGTCGATCGCACGGGCACTGGGCGCGGGGCAGAGACGCTGAGCCTGCCGATGCTGGTGGCCAACAAGGCGGGCGTGGTGCTGTTTTCCAACGTTGCCATGCGCAAGCTGCTGGGTGTTCGGCCCAAACGGCTGGGGCATATCTTTGCCGATCAACCCCTGCGCAGCGGCGAAGAGATCGAGGTGGCCTCGGCGGATGGCCCGGTGCGCGCCATTCTGGCCGAGATCGAAGGCGCCGGAGAGCGGCGCGAGATCTATCTTCTGCCCGTGCCGGAGCATGGCTCTGGCGCCCATGCGATGACGGATTTCGAACAGGTTCCGGTCTGCCTGATGAAGTTTTCGACCGATGGGCGCCTTGATGTGGCCAATCGCGCCGGA
>DOMY01000120.1:4466-8203 GCA_003509785.1 Gemmobacter sp. | reverse complement strand
GCCAGCTCGCCAGCCCGCGCCCGGTTGCCTGCAACACTTCCCACGCCCGCTGCACCCGGGCGAGGTTCTTCAGATCGGTCTTCGCCGCCGTCGCCGCATCCAGTGCTGCCACCATCGCGCCCGGATCAGCCAACCGCAGCGCATCGCCCGCTGCCCGCACCTCTGGCGGCACTGCCGGTATTGCGGCCAGCCCCTCGGTTAGCGCCATGAAATACAACCCCGTCCCGCCCACGATCACCGGGCGCATCCCTTCTGCCAGCAGCGCCGCCACTTCCCGCAGCCAGATCCCAACCGAATAATCCTGATCCCGCGCCACATGCCCATAAAGCCGGTGCGGCGCCTGCGCCTCTTCTTTGGCAGAGGGCCGCGCGGTCAGCACCCGCCAGCAGCCATAAACCTGCAAGGCATCGGCATTGACGATCACACCGCCCTGCCGCGCCACGATCTCCAGCGCCAGCGNNGGTGCGGGGGCTGGCCCCCGCTGCCGGTAGTCCCGCATCTACGGTTGAACCTTGCCGCATTTTCCGACATTTTGCCGGCCAGCGAAACCACGAAATGCCACAGCAACAATAGCCAGGGATCAACCCGATGACCGCCGAAACCGCATACCCCCCGCTCAAATACAGCCGCGTGATGCTGAAGATCTCGGGCGAGGCGCTGATGGGCGATCAGGGCTATGGCCTGCATCCGCCGACCGTGGCCCGCATCGCGCAAGAGGTGAAATCGGTCCGCGACATGGGCGTCGAGGTCTGCATGGTGATCGGCGGCGGCAATATCTTCCGCGGCCTGGCCGGTTCGGCACAGGGGATGGAGCGCACCACCGCCGATTACATGGGCATGCTCGCCACCGTGATGAACGCGCTGGCCATGCAATCGGCGCTGGAAGAGCTGGGCGTCTTCACCCGCGTCATCAGCGCCATCCCGATGGATCAGGTCTGCGAGCCCTATATCCGCCGCCGCGCCGTGCGCCACCTGGAAAAGAATCGGACCTGCATCTTTGCCGCAGGCACTGGCAACCCCTATTTCACCACCGATACCGCCGCCACCCTGCGCGCCAATGAAATGGCCTGCGAGGCGATCTTCAAAGGCACCAAGGTCGATGGGGTCTATGACAAGGACCCGAAAAAGAACCCCGATGCCAAGCGCTATGAAACCGTCAGCTATGATGAATGTCTGGCCAAGCATCTGGGCGTGATGGATGCCTCGGCGATTGCGCTGGCCCGTGACAATGATCTGCCGATCATCGTCTTTTCGCTGGATGAACCCGGCGGCTTCCGCACCATCCTGGCCGGGCAGGGCACCTACACCACCGTTTCGGGCTAAGCGGAAAATTGCGCGGCGTCAGCCGCCTGTCATGATCTGGGGCGGCCTTGCCGCCTTGCCCCCTATACCCATGCGCGCGGCCTGCTGTTATAGAGCGGCAAAGCCCGCCGCGCCGAACCGATGAGGACCGCATGTCTGACGATCTCGAAATCGACCTTGATGCCATTCAACGCCGGATGGACGGCGCCATGAACGCGCTGAAGATGGAATTCGCCTCGCTCCGCACGGGCCGCGCCTCGGCACAGATTCTCGATCCGATCCAGGTCGATGCCTATGGCCAGATGACCCCGATCAACCAGCTGGGCACCGTCAACGTGCCGGAACCCCGCATGGTGGTGATCAACGTCTGGGACAAGGGCATGATTTCCAAGGTTGAAAAGGCGATCCGCGAAAGCGGTATCGGCATCAACCCCATCGCCGACGGCCCGCTGATCCGGCTGCCGATCCCCGAACTGAACGAACAGCGCCGCAAGGAACTGGCCAAGGTCGCTGCGCAATATGCCGAAAGCGCCAAGGTCGCGATCCGCAACGTCCGCCGTGACGGGATGGATCAGATCAAGAAGGCCAAGACCGCAGGCATGGGCGAAGACGATCAGAAGATGTGGTCGGAAGAAGTGCAGGATCTGACCGACAAGGCCATCGCGCAGGTGGACAAGGCGCTGGAATCCAAACAACAGGAAATCATGCAGGTCTAAGGTCTTGCGTTTTCCCTCAGCCGCAAAGGGGCAGCATTTGGCCGCCAGCGACACGCCTTCGACAACCGCTGCCCGCGCCGGAACCGGCAAGGTGGTGGATCATGTTGCCATCATCATGGATGGCAACGGCCGCTGGGCGACCAATCGGGGCTGGCCCCGTCTGGTCGGCCACCGCAAGGGCGCAGAGCGGGTGAAAGAGATCGTGCGCTGCGCCCCGGATCTGGGCATCCGCTGGCTGACGATCTATGCCTTTTCCACCGAAAACTGGAAACGCTCCACCGAAGAGGTGCTGGGCCTGATGGCGATCTTCGCCCGCTACATTGAACGCGAGGCTGACCGCCTGGCGGCCGAAAGCGTGCGGATGCGGTTCATCGGTGATCGCTCGCGGCTGGACCCGAAACTGCAGCGCCTGATGGCCGGTATCGAAGAGCGGACCGCGCCCTATACCCGGCTCAATCTGACAGTGGCGATCAATTATGGCGGCCGGGACGAAATCCTGCGCGCCACCCGCCGCATGGCGCAGGCCGTGGCAGAGGGTCAGCTTGACCCGGCCCAGATCACCGATGCCACGATTTCAGGTTATCACGACACGGCCGCCTTGCCCGATCCCGATCTGGTGATCCGCACCAGCGGCGAGACGCGCACATCCAACTTCCTGCCCTGGCAGGCAGCCTATGCCGAATACGAATTCACCGAAACGCTCTGGCCCGATTTCACACCGGATGAACTGGCGCGCGTGGTGGGCCGCTTCGGCAATCGCGAGCGGCGTTTTGGCGGGGGAAANNGGTAACGGGCGTATGAGCGGCGGTGCCGCGCTGCGCTGGAACGATCTGCCACGCCGATTCGTCTCGGCTGTCGCCATGCTGGCGCTGGGGGCGGTGGAAATCTGGTGGGGCGGCTGGCCCTTCGCGGTCCTGGTGGTGGTGGTGACCGGGCTGATGGTCTGGGAACTGTCGCGCATGACCAGCCTGCCGGGCAGCCTGCCCGCCATCGGCCTTGGCATCCTTGCGGGCGTGGTGCTTGCCGGGGTTCACGCCCATCCCTCGCCCGCGGCGCTGGCTTTGCTGCTGGTGCCGGGTCTGGCGGGGGCGATCCGTCCAAGGCGGGACCGGGTGATCTTTGTCATCTATGCCATCTTCCTGATGGCAACCGGCTACGGGCTTATTACCCTGCGCAACGGCTTCGGGATTTCGATCATCCTCTGGATGGTGGCGGTCGTCGTCACCTCGGATGTGTTGGGGTATTTTGCCGGGCGGTTGATCGGCGGGCCGAAATTCTGGCCGAAGGTCAGCCCCAAGAAAACCTGGTCCGGCACCATAGCGGGCTGGATCGGCGCCGCCGCCGTGGGGGCGGCCTTCGTCATGGCGGGCCATGGCGAGGGCGGGCTGGTCTGGATCTCGCCGCTGGTGGCGCTGGCGGGCCAGCTGGGCGATATCGCGGAAAGTGCCATGAAACGCCGGGCCGGGGTGAAAGACAGCTCCAGCCTGATTCCCGGCCATGGTGGCGTTCTGGACAGGTTCGATGCCCTGTCCGGCGCGGTGGTTCTGGTGGTGCTGCTGGCCCATGCGGGCGGCCTGCCGGTGGGGGCCTGAACCATGCGGCGGATTTCGATCTTTGGCGCCACCGGCTCCATCGGTGAAAGCACGGCGGATATCCTGCGCCATCAGGGCGGGGCAGATGCCTTCCGCGTGGTGGCACTGACCGGCGGGCGCAATGTGG
>DOMY01000120.1:0-4438 GCA_003509785.1 Gemmobacter sp. | reverse complement strand
CTGGCCAACAAGGAAAGCCTGGTGACGGCAGGCCCGCTGCTGATGGCCGAGGCCGCAGCCCAGGGCGCCCGCATCCTGCCGGTGGACAGCGAACACAGCGCGATCTTCCAGGCGCTGGTGGGCGAGGATATCGCGGCTGTCGAACGTATCGTGCTGACAGCTTCGGGCGGGGCGCTGCGCGACTGGCCACTGGAACGCCTGCAGACCGCGACCGTCAAGGATGCGCTGGCCCATCCCAACTGGGCCATGGGGCAAAGAATCACCATCGATTCGGCCTCGATGTTCAACAAGGCGCTGGAGGTGATCGAGACGCGCGAATATTTCGGCGTCGCCCCCAATCAGATCGAGGTCATCATCCACCCCGAAAGCATCATTCATTCGATGGTGGGTTACCGCGATGGCGCGATCATGGCGCATCTGGGTGCGGCCGACATGCGCCATGCTATCGGCTATGCGCTGAACTGGCCTGACCGGGCTGCCCTGCCGGTGGCGCGGCTGGATTTCGCGGCGCTCGGCCAGCTGACCTTCCGCGCCCCGGATGAACGGCGCTATCCGGCGCTGCGCCTTGCGCGCGAGGTGATGCAGACCGGGGGGCAGGCCGGGGCAGCCTTCAATGCAGCGAAAGAAATCGCTCTCGATCATTTCATTGGCGGCGCGATCGGATTTGCCGATATGGCTGGCCTCGTGGAAGAAACGCTTGCCGTGCTTTCGCGCGGGTCCGGCCTTCAAATCGCCCCGACCTGTCTGGAGGATGTGGCGAGGATGGATGCAGACGCGCGGCATGTGGCCGGGCGTCTGGTGGCGCGCCTGACTGGCGCTGCGTGATTTTTCGAAGGGTGGAAGTTTGGATATCATCGGTCTTGTCCCGTCGTTCGGGAATCTTGCCTTCACCCTGATCGCCTTTGTGGCCGCGCTGTCTGTCATCGTGGCGGTGCATGAATATGGCCATTACATCGTCGCCCGCTGGACGGGCATCCATGCCGAGGTGTTTTCCCTGGGCTTCGGCCCGGTGCTGTTCAGCCGGGTTGACCGGCGTGGCACCCGCTGGCAGGTGGCGGCCTTGCCTTTCGGTGGCTATGTGCGCTTTCTGGGCGACAGCGACGCGGCCTCTGGCAAGGATGCGGCGGTGATGGCGAACATGCCCGCAGGCGACCGACGGCGCAGTATGCACGGCGCCCCGCTCTGGGCGCGGGCCGCCACGGTTGCCGCGGGTCCGGTGTTCAATTTCGCCTTGTCCATTCTGGTCTTCGCCGGGTTTTTCTGGATCAACGGCATTGCCACCGATCTGCCGGTGGTGGGCGAGGTCAAGCCGGTGCCGCAGGCGGCGCAGGGCCTGCAACCCGGGGACCGTATCGTGGCGGAGGATGGTCAGGCCACGCCCGATCTGGCATCGTTCTTCACCGCAACCCGGGATCTGGCACCTGCCGCCACCACGCTTTACGCCGTGGAACGTGCGGGGTCCACGATGGAGGTCACCGGCCCCTATCCCTATCCGCCCTATGTGGATGCGGTGCAGCCGATGTCTGCGGCTTCTGANNCGGCCGCGCCATCGCCAGCTTCGATGAAATGCGCAGCATCATCGGTGAATCCGAAGGTAACCCCGTCACGCTGACCCTTCTGCGCGATGGGGTGCAGACCGAACTGACGATGAGCCCGAAGCGCGCCGATCTGCCACTGCCGCAAGGCGGGTTTGAAACCCGCTGGCTAGTCGGGCTGACCGGCGGGCTGGTCTTCACCCCCGAAACCCGCACCCCCGGCCCGGTCGAGGGGTTGTGGCTGGCCGTGGGGCAGGTGGGCTCTGTGATCTCAACCTCGCTGTCGGGGCTGTGGCACATGATCACCGGCGCCATCTCTTCGTGCAACCTTCAGGGGCCATTGGGCATTGCCGAAACCTCGGGTGCTGCCGCCTCGCAGGGGATCGTGACCTTCATCTGGTTCGTGGCGATGCTGTCGACGGCGGTGGGTCTGATGAATCTGTTCCCGATTCCGGTGCTGGATGGTGGCCATCTGGTGTTCCACGCCTGGGAGGCCGTGACCGGCAACCCGCCATCCGATCGCGCGCTGCGGGTGCTGATGGGGGTCGGCCTGTCGCTGCTGCTTTCGCTGATGGCATTCGCCCTGACGAACGATCTGTTCTGCCCCTGAACCGGGGCAGGCAGGCGCAAACCGGCCCGTTTTGCGCCCCAATCGCGCCGCAATCGGTGGCTAAATCAATGGCATCCTGTGATGAGGTGATGCCATGCAAACTGTGCTCAAGGGTTATCGCGGGCTGACCTATCTTGTCGGTCTCAACTGGGACTGGCTGTTTACGCTCGGCACGATTGTCGTCGGCCTGCTGGCCGGGGCGTTTCTCGGCACAACTCTGCTCCCGCGGTGATCCACGCTCTGCCCGCCTTTCAGGCTCTTGCCTGAAGGGCGGACAGGGTTTGTATGAAACTTTGCCGACCCCCCAAATCCTAGCGGTCGAGAGTTTTGACAAGCCGGATCAATCCGGCTAGTCAGGGTCGGAAGAGTTTACAGGGCAGGATCGGCTATGGCGCGGGCAGGTTGCAAAAGCACGGTGCAAGATTCGGTGCGGGGCAAGCGCAAGGCCTATCTGATGCGCAGTGCCGCCATCACGGTCTTTCTTGCGGCAGCAGGGGTTACGGCCGTGGCTGTGCCCGTGGCCCTGGCGCAAAGCTACAGTTTTTCCCAGGTGACCATCGAAGGAAATGAGCGGGTCGATGCCGCCACCATTCTCAAATTCGCGGGAATCGGGCGCGGCGATACCATCTCTGCGGCCCAGCTGAATGATGCCTATCAGAAGCTGCAGAATGCGGGCCTGTTCGAAGAGGTGGCGATCTCGCCACAGGGCAACCGCCTTGTGATCAGCGTCAAGGAATATCCGATGATCAATGCCGTGTCCTTCGAGGGCAATGCGCGGATCAAGGATGAACAGCTTTCCACTTTCGTGCAGTCGAAATCGCGCCGCGCCTATTCGCCCTCGATGGCGGAACAGGATGCGGCCACCATCGCCGAAGGCTATCGCGCGCAGGGCCGTCTGGCCGCCACGGTGACGCCAAAGGTGATCCGCCGCAGCGACAACCGCGTGGATCTGGTGTTCGAAATCGCCGAAGGCAAGGTGGTCGAGGTTGAGCGGCTGTCCTTCGTCGGCAACCGCGCCTTCAGCGACCGCCGGCTGCGGCAGGTGCTGGAAACCAAGCAGGCGGGCTTCCTGCGCCAGCTCATCAAGGCTGATACGCTCGATCCTGCACGGCTTGAGGTGGACAAACAGCTGCTGCGCGATTTCTATCAGTCGCGCGGTTATGTCGATGTGCAGATCCTCGATGCTTCGGCGCAGGTTGCGCGCGAACGTGACGGGGTGTTCATCACCTTCACTGTGCAGGAAGGCCAGCAGTTCCGCTTTGGCGATATCTCGGCAATCAGCGAGATCGAAGGCCTGGATGCGGCAGAGTTTCAGGCCGCGCTGCGTCTGAAATCCGGCAATGTCTATTCTCCGGCCGAGGTTGACAACAATATCACCCGTCTGGAAACGCTGGCGCTGAAGAAAGGCCTCGATTTCGTGACGGTCGATCCCCGCATCACCCGCGACGAGGCCGGGCGGATGCTGGATATCACCTTCGCGCTGGTGCGCGGCAAGAAGGTCTTCGTCGAGCGGATCGACATCGAGGGTAACACGACCACGCTGGATCAGGTGGTCCGTCGTCAGTTCCGCACGGTCGAAGGCGACCCCTTCAACCCGCGTGAAATCCGCCAGTCGGCCGAACGCATCCGCGCTCTGGGTTATTTCGGCGATGCGCAGGTGAACACACAGCCTGGCAGCGGCGCCGATCAGGTTGTGGTCAAGGTCGATGTGGAAGAACAGCCCACGGGTTCCTTGTCTTTCGGGGCAAGCTATGGCGTCTCCTCCGGCATCGGCGTCAGCGTCGGGCTGACGGAAACCAACTTCCTGGGCCGGGGCCAGACGGTGGGGATCAACGTTGCCACCACCAGCGACGATGCCAACAGCTCCATCACCTTTGTAGAGCCGGCTTTCCTGGGTCGTGACCTGCGGTTCAAGTTCAACGCCTATTACAATCAGGCGAACAACGACTCGGCCACCTATAACACCCGGACCATCGGCATCATTCCGGCCATCGAGTTTCCGGTCAGCGAGCAGGGCCGCGTCGAACTGCGCTATTTCCTCAAACAATCCAAGATCACCAGCGTTTATGCCGGTCTGGATGAAAACGAAGACGGTGATTTCACCGATCCCGATGACAAGCTGCCCTCGTCTCCGATCATCCAGGATGATGCCGACCGGGGCGCGCTCATGTATTCCGGTGTGGGCGCAACCTACAGCTATGACAGCCGCGTGACCGGGCTGAACCCCAAAGGCGGCGTTCTGCTGCGCTTCGGTGTGGATTATGCCGGGCTTGGCGGCGATGTGGAAAGCGTC
>DOMY01000221.1 GCA_003509785.1 Gemmobacter sp. | reverse complement strand
AGGATCTTGGCATCTGCCGTCTCGATCAGCGTGTTGGCAGGCTGGGTGCCGGTGTGATTGGCGCGGTCGCGCGCGCCCGCAATCGCCGCTGCCTGTGCGGTGGAGACCGGCTTGTCGGCATCCGGGGTATTGTCGACGCTGCCAAGGCCCACATCCGCCTTTTCCAGCGCCACCGCGCCGGTCTTGCCCGCCACGCTGGCCACTGCATTGACCTGTGCCCCCGCCTGGACGCTTGCGAGCTTGGTCCGCTCGGCTCCCGTCAGGATCTTGGCATCTGCCGTCTCCAGCAGATCGTCCAGGCGCAGCGGGCCGGTGGCGCGCATGGCCGCCGCGCCCTGCACACGGAATGTATAGGCGCGGCCAGCGCGGAGCATATTGGCAATCAGATCGGTCCCGTCATGGCCGCGCAAGACATAGGCGGTGCCCGCCAGCGTCAGCGTCACAGGGCCGGAGTTGTTGGCCAGCGCCACGAAATTGACCATCGTGCCCGGCACCACCGCGACACCGGCATGGGAGGTGGGCAGATCGGCCGTCAGCGCATCGCCGCTGCCTGCGACATTGGCCAGCGAGATCACATCCCCGTTGCTCGCGGCCCCGGCAATCGCCGCAGCCTGAGCTGTGGAGACCGGCTTGTTGGCATCCGCCGTATTGTCGACGTTGCCGAGGCCCACATCCGCCTTGACCAACGCCACCGCCCCGGCCTTGCCCGCCACAGATTCGACGGCGCCCGATGCGAGCCGGAACACGGTCGCGCTATGAACATGCATCGTGTAGTAGCTGCCGCCCTGCAGATCTCCAGCCGCCAGCGCCGCGCCCGTCCGGCTGCGCACGGTGCGCGCCACCCCGCCGATCGTCAGCACCGGGTCGGCGCCCGTGTTGCTCTCGGGCCAGACGACCGCCACCAGCTGACGCGCGGCCAGCGGGATATGGGCCAGTGCCGCAGGGATTTCGGCACTGACCGCCTGAGCCGTTCCGGTGGCCGAGACCAGCCGCAGGACAAGGCCGCTGGCCTCGGCAGCCTCACGGGCCGAGACCTCGGCCGTCAGCGCTGCGGTGTCGGCCTTGGCTGCCAGCTGTGCCGTGGTCAGGCTGGTCTGGGGCAGATCGGCGTAACGCGCCCAGCTGCCAGCGCCACTGGCTCCCGATTTGGTATAGAGGCCGCGATAGGCCTCCGTCGCATCGCCCCAGACACTGCCCTGCGACTGGGCTGGCCAGTCGAGATCCGCAAACAGCGCCGCCCGGGTCTCGTAATGAGGACCGGGCACCTCAGCGCGCACCTGAGCCGCCAGACGGCTGACGCTCATCCGCGCCGTCGATCCGTCACGGTTGACGATCACCTCGTCCGCGATGGAAACCGTGTCCAGGTATGTGGTGCTGACACCGTCGACCATGAGATACCCCTAGTTGATCGTGAGAGAGAAAGGACCGCTGACAGGGCCAGGCGCGCCATCGGCGGACAGAGGCTCGAGCCAGAGGGAATGGATGCCCTGGTCCAGACAGGCGCTGGTCTCCAGGTAGAGCACGACGTTATCGATCGACCCGGAAAAGGCCGCCGCTGCGTCGAAGCTAAGGGCGTTGTTCCCGGTGACGGCCTGGATACGCTCTGCCCACTGCCCGTCAGAATTGCGGACCACCCCGTCCCGCTGGGTGCCGCCAGTTAGGGCAGGTGCCACGGTGCCTGCAGACACGCCTGTTGTGCGATAGCTCAGCCGATACCATTTTCCGGCGGAGAGGCTACGCGCCTGCGACAAAGACCCAGCGGCACCGGCTGTATGCGTCGCCAGACCACCGGCTATTGCCCAGTTGGTTCCGATCGCCCAAGCGGCCGGGGTGTTCATTGTGCCCCCGGCAATCAGGTTCTCGCGGGTCGTATCCCCGAGCGTCAGAGTGACAGTTTGCTGCCGATGTACGTCCATCGGAGCACCTACCGCATCGGTGGCGCGGTCCAAGATGGCCGAAGTCGAGCGGTACAGCTGGACACGGGCCAATGCGTCATCTGCCCCCGTGCCAAAAGTGATCGTCGCTCCGCCCAGAAGGGCAGTGGCCACGATGCTGTCAGCAGGCAGTGCAGAGGGGATTGGCGCATCGCCTGCCCCGATCGTGACCCCGATCACAGCAGTAAAAGGCCCGGCCACATCGGTAAAGCTGAAGGCCTGGGCGCGCAGCTCGACTTCTGCCCCGGCGGTGTAGCCGGTGATCTCGCCTCCACCATTAGCTGCCGGCATATCGATCACAGTCCAGCTGGCCGTACCTTCGAGGCGGTGGCTGATTTCGAACCGGGCGGCCGTGATCGCGCCACTGCCGGGTTCAAGGCGGAACACCAGACTACCGGCTGCATCGGCCCCGGACAGGCCCGAAGATATCTGCACGAAGCGCGGCGCGGCGGGCTGCAGCATGTTGGCGTCGATTTCGGCGCCCACGCGGCTGGACCAGGCGGGGATTTCATCGGCATCGAGCAGCGCGTCGATTTCTGACGCAACCGGCACCATGCGCATGATGCTCGCCAGATCGGTCGTCGCTTCGACGCCGGTGACGACCAGGCTGAACGATTCTGATCCTGCGGTGCCGAAAAGGATCAGATCGCCTTCGCCTGGCGCACTGCCGTCCCCGGCCAGCGTCAGGATCCGTGTCTCTCCTGGCTCGTTGCTGACGGGGCAGAGCATCGACAGACCGATGGTATCGTCAGGATCGGGAAAAGCCCGCCAGCGGATGGCATAGCTTTCGCCCCCGACCATGGTCACGGCATCATCGATCTCGACCAGATTGCCGACGACACGCCGCACCCGGGCGGCTTTCTGGACTGTATCCAGGATGTCGTTCGAAAGACGGATGTGATCGCCGCGGGTTGCGACCCGCACGGGGCCGTCCTGCGTGACCTCGAAGGTGTCGGGCCGCCAGATCGCCTCGTATTGCCGCCTGCGCGCCTCACGCCAGACCTCGGGGGCATCGGTCTTCCCAGGCAATTCCAGCACCTCGGTCAGATCGATCTCGCCCGTATGGCCGGGCCAGCGCACCAGCCATTCGGCCGGTTTGAAGTCGTTCTCCGCGTCCTGGAACTTGACGCGGAAGGCATGGGGCGGATCGATATAGGTGCGGGTCGATTTGAAGCCCCAGCTGTTGCGGGGCGAGATGTGGTCGATCACCGGCTGATCGGGGCGATCGACTGTGACACCCCAGCGCAGACCGTCATGCCGCGGCGCGGCCCGACCGGCGCCAGCGATTTCTGCCAGCAGATCCCGGAGCGTGATATCGGTGCCGTCGATCACCTTCGAATAGGTCAGGCCCCTGATCCGGCAGAAATCGTGCCAGTCCTGCAGCTGGGCCAGATCGATCTGCGCATCGGATTGCGGCCGGGGATTGGCCGGGCTCTGCAGCACGTAGCGATAGAGCGCGGCGGGGTTGCGGGTGACGCGGGACACCCATGTTTCGGTCAGGTGATCCCAGTCGAGGCAGGGCCGCTCTGCGATGGCCGAGAAATTGTCCAGCGCCCCGTTGAGCTGATGCGTCGCCTTGACCCGCAAGGCCACCAGGCACAGCGGCTCGCTGAAGGCGAGCGGGTATTCCGGGCGGATGGTCTGCAGCGCCGCCCAGGTGCAACGCTGCTGTTTCTGGCTGCTTTCGGTTTCATCCGTCAGCATCGTCAGCCGGATCTGCCAGCGGCCGCGCGACGGAAACTCCCAGCTGTGCTGCCGGTAGAACCCTTCGATTTTCTTGGCCGTGATGTCGAGCTGGGTCACGGGCTGCCATTCCTCAGCCGTGACCAGGCGCTGTTCGATCCTGACGCTGACCGAATGCTGCCGGGCCTTGCCGCTGTCGCTGAACTTCACCAGACCGCCTGCGAAGGACAGGATGACCGATGCGCCGGAGGCATCGGCGCCGGTCGTGCGCACCACCGGGGTTTCTTCGCCCGGCTCGCCCTCGATGACCTCGCCGAGATCGTCCCGCGGCAGGGGTCGGGTCAGTTCGGCCCCCACATTCTCCTCGACGATCTGACGCGGGTAGAGGCTGGTCGGCAGATCGCCCGGCACGCCCTGGCGCACCTCGATCTCCACCTCGTCATATTCGGCGAGGCTGGTTTCACCGATGCGGAAATCCGTCAGGTTCAGCGGACCATAGCCGAAGCTGAACAGGCTGCGGATATACTGCAGATCGCCTACGATCTCGGTCCAGGACATGGCAGCGAAAGGCGGCGCATAGCGGATGCGGCCCAGCACCACAGGCACTGCCCCATCGGGTTGCACCGGGTTGCGCCAGCCGCTGATCTGATAGCGGTTTTCGCGGTTCTGGGGCTTGGGGGGCGGGATCAGCGCATTGACCAGCAGGTTGCCCACCACAGTCAGTCCGGCGGTGACCAAACTGACCCCCAGCTGGCTGGTGATCTGCAATGCCCCGGCGAGCGGCCCGCCGAGTGCCACCGCTGCGATGGTGACGACGATCGCCAGAATGGACCGCAGCGCATCGCCAGCCGGAATCGCCCGGATCACGATCTGCACCCCGGGCTTCGGGCGCACAGCATGCCACAGGCCGCTGTCGATGATGATGGCGCCGCGGTCATCGACCAGGCTCACCCGCAGCTGGGCGTGATCCGCCTCGGCCATACCGGGCAGCGCGGCTGCCACCACCTCGGCGACGGTCAGGCCGACGGGCAGTTCCATATCCACCCGGCCGAGGCCGGGATCGAGCAGCGGGGCCGCAATGACGCGCATCTGGCTCATGCCCGCGCCCCTTTCGACACCAGTTCAACATGGCGAAAATGCCCGTTGAAACGGTGTTTCCAGCGACCGTTCTCATAGCGCTCGATGACGGAGGAGCGCTGGTCTGCCATGTGCAGCATCCAGCCATGGCGCACCACGATACCGACATGGGCCGAGAACTGCCCGCGACGGAACACGGCAATATCGAAGGCCCGGGCCGTGCCGGTGATCGGCAGCCAGAGCGGCGAACTGGTGGCGCCCTCGATCAGGCTGGCGATCTCGCCCAGCTCGTCGATCGAGGCATATCCCAGATATTCGGGCAGGCTGATGTTCAGCTCTTCCTGGTAGACGACACAGGCCAGGCCCCAGCAATCGCACCCTGCGCGGTCGCGGCCGAGTGCCTGATGCGGCAGGCCGATATGGCGATTGGACCAAGTCATATGTGCAACCCCGGGAAACGGCCGCGCGTCATCCGGCCGGTCGGGAACAGTTCGTTTTCGACCTCCTCGCGGCTGAAGTTGAGCAGGATCTCGCCCGTATCGATGTCGGCTGAGAGGATCTGCAGATCGGTCCATTCGCCTTCGATCAGATCGGGCGAGCTGGCGAGGACCACGGCCATGTGGATTGTGGCGCGCGTGGTGTAACTGCGCACCAGGCGCGCCATTTCCGGGTCGAGGATTTCGAGGGCGATGGTGCCGCTGGCTGGCGCATCCTCCATATCTGACGGCAGGATCGCCGAGGCGACCACCCAGAGGAAGGGCTCCTGCACCGGATCGGCGCCGCGCCAGCTGGATCTGGTGCCATAGACCAGCGGGTCAGCTTGGATGCGTTCGGTCGGGTCGGTAGAAAGCCGGATCGGCGTTGCCAGATCAGGATGGATGATTTCCAGCAGCACCACATAGATCTCGGCCGAGGCCTGAGCATCCTGAATGGCGCGGGCATTGAGGCTGACGCGTCTCATGGCATCACCACAACGCTGAAAGCCTTGCGGAACTCGGTGCCCTGGATGCTCTCCTGCGGCAACTGATCGCCAAAGCTGACCAACCAGCGGGCCGAGAGCAGCAGCGGCACGCCACCGGACAACAGCGGATTCCCGGCATTGTCCAACATGGGCCATCCGTCCGTCGTCGGATCTGGCATCCAGAACAGCAGCGATCCGCCCCGGGTGATATCCCCAAAGAAGCGGTCGAAAATGGCCTTCTGGTTGCGGGTCAGCATGACAGACAGCGAAACCATCTGAGCCGCAGAGGAAAAGCGCCGCCGCCAACCAGGCGGCCCGGCATCCGTCTGGCGCTTCAGGCGGCTATCCTGCGGCTGGCGCTGCCAAGAGTTGCGCTCCGGGCGTGGCAGGGATGTGGGCCAGACTGCATAGGTCATCTAGGCAGTCCTGCACGGGTTACGCCGAA
>DOMY01000256.1 GCA_003509785.1 Gemmobacter sp. | reverse complement strand
GCTGGTGATGGGCTTCTAAGGCCCATCCCGACGGATCTTTTCATCGGACTTGGGGGCAGGGAAACCTGCCCCTTTTTTACGCCTGTGCAGGCGTTGTCAGGATTTCCGAAGGGTGGGAAGGTGGCGGGCCCGCAGCAACCGTGGGTGACTGATTTTCCCGAGAGCCAGAGGTCTCAGGTGGGTGCCAGGTAACAAGACCAGGATCCTGTCAGAGCCAGCCCCCGTTCGTTTGCTTATCGGCCACTGGAAAAGTGTCCCACACGCGAGGAGCAGCACCCGCCACCTTTACACATAGGCGCAGCAACCCGCGCTTACAAGGGCGGTGCGCAGGGGCGCCAGACGCATCCTGCCGCAGAGGGCAGGCCGCCCCCGCCGTTGGCCGGTTTCTGCCGGGGCCGGGGCAAAAGCCGGTCGCGCCGCCTTGCAGGATGTTCCCTCTATGTTCATAATGTGGGGATGCAGCCCGTTGTCTTGCCCCTGTCCCTGCCCACCCCCGGCCAGCGCCTTGCGCGGGGCGTCTGCCGTCATCTGCTGGGCCATGGCTTTGTCACTGTCGAGGAGCTGGTGCCTGCACCGGGCCTGCGTGTCGATGTGATGGCGCTTGGCCCGAAAGGCGAGATCTGGGTGATCGAATGCAAATCCGGCCGGGCGGATTATGCGGCAGACCGGAAATGGCAGAACTATCTGGAATGGTGTGACCGCTTTTTCTGGGCGGTAGATACCGATTTTCCGGCGGCGATTCTGCCGGTGGAAACCGGGCTGATCGTAGGCGATGATTACGATGCCGAAATCCTGCGCATGGCGCCGGAACAGGCCCTTGCGCCGGCGCGGCGCAAGGTGATGGTGCAGAAATTCGCCCGCCATGCCGCGCTCAGGCTGCAGGCGTTGCGCGATCCCGGGATCAGCGGTTCTTTCCTTTAGGCTTGCCATCGGCCAGCATCCGCGCGGCTTCGGCGGCGGCGCGCAGCTCTTCTGCGATTTCCTCGGCCTCTTCCGGGTCGAAATCCAGCGGCAGTTCGATACCGCCCTCTGCTTCGATGTAGATCCGCACCATGCCCACATCGGTCGGCCCGATCTGGATATTGGCGGCGATGTCGCTTTGCTTGTCGATGCCCATGGCGGTCTCCATATTATGCTGCGCCCGGCCTAGCGCCGAAATTCTGTCCTGTCCAGCGCGAGAGGGGGCTTGCAATCCCCCGCACAGGGGGCTAAATCGCCGCCAGTGCCGACTTAGCTCAGTAGGTTAGAGCACCAGATTGTGGATCTGGGGGTCCCCCGTTCGAGCCGGGGAGTCGGTACCATTTCAGACAGCCGCGCCTTCGGGGGCGGCTGTTTGCATTTAAGCCCCGCTTTTTGCTTGCGATGCGGGCTGCCCCGCTTCACGCTGAAGTCCGTAGGCCCCGCGCATGGTGGGGCAGGGGGATGCCATGCCACAGCTGAAAACCAGTGCCGCCGATATGGTCGCCGCCGCCCGCGCGCGGATCACCGAGGTGGAAACCTGTGATGCCATTGCCCTGCTGGATGATCCCAGTGTGGTGATCGTCGATCTGCGCGATATCCGCGAACGCGAGCGCAGCGGGTATATTCCAGGCAGCTTTCACTGCCCGCGCGGGATGCTGGAATTCTGGGTTGATCCGCAAAGCCCCTATTTCAAAGAGATATTCGGGCAGGACAAGCAGTTTGTCTTTCATTGCGCCTCGGGCTGGCGGTCGGCTTTGGCGGTGGCCGTGCTGCAGGACATGGGGTTTGAAGCCGCACATCTGCGCGATGGTTTTTCCACATGGGAGGCGCAGGGCGGCCCGGTCGTCCGGTCTGCCGATCCCCGCTGACATCGGGCGGCGCGGCTTGCTTTTCGGGCGGGCGTGGCTATGGTCGCCCTCCCACTTCAGACGGAACGCGCCATGATTCAAGACCCAGCCCGCCGCATCCCCCATGTCATTGCCCGCGAGATCGGCGCGCAGGCGCCGCAGGTGGCCGCCGCGATTGAATTGCTGGATGGTGGGGCGACGGTGCCTTTTGTCGCGCGATACCGCAAAGAGGCGACCGGCGGGCTGGATGATACTCAGCTTCGCACCCTGGCCGAACGGCTGACCTATCTGCGCGAGCTGGAGGCGCGGCGGGCGGCGATCTTTGCCTCTGTTACCGAGCAGGGCAAGATGACGGATGATCTGGCGGCAGGCATTGCCAAGGCCGACACCAAGGCGGAACTGGAAGATATCTATCTGCCCTTCAAACCCAAGCGCCGCACCCGGGCGATGATCGCCCGCGAAAACGGGCTGGGCCCGCTGGCCGAGGCGATTCTGGCCGACCGCAGCGCCGATCCGGCAAAACTGGCGGCCGGATATGTCACCGAAGCCGTGGCGGATGTGAAAGCCGCGCTGGAAGGCGCGCGGGATATCGTGGCGGAATCTCTGGCTGAAAATGCCGAACTGCTGGGCCGGTTGCGTGGGCACATGAAACAGGTGGCGGCGCTGAGCGCGACTGTGGTGGCCGGGAAAGAGGCAGAGGGGGCCAAATTCTCGGATTACTTCGCGCATCGTGAACCCTGGGGCAAGGCGCCCTCGCACCGGGTTCTGGCCATGCTGCGCGGCCGCAATGAAGGCGTGCTGAACATTGATCTGGAAATCGACGCTGATGCCCCGCGCGGGCAAAGCCCGGCGGAACGCATCTGCGGCGCAGCACTGCAGGCAGGCAGCACCGGGGCAGGGGACCAGTGGCTGCGCGAAGCCGCCAGCTGGGCTTGGCGGGTGAAGCTTAAGACCTCGCTCACGCTCGATCTGATGGGCGACCTGCGCGAGCGGGCCGAGGCAGAGGCGATCAATGTCTTTGCCCGCAATCTGAAAGACCTGCTGCTGGCGGCCCCGGCAGGCGGCAAGGCCACGATGGGGCTGGACCCGGGCATCCGCACGGGGGTGAAGGTGGCGGTGGTGGATGCCACCGGCAAGGTGCTGGGCACCGATACCGTCTATCCGTTCCAGCCGAAGAATGACCTGCGCGGCGCACAGGTGACCATTGCGCAGCTGATCGCCAAACATGGGGTGAAGCTGATTGCTATCGGCAATGGCACGGCTAGCCGCGAGACGGAAAAGATGGTGGCCGATCTGCTGGGGCATCTGCCGGGCGAAAAGCCGGTGAAGGTGATTGTCAGCGAGGCGGGGGCTTCGGTCTATTCGGCGTCGGAACTGGCCGCCAAGGAGTTTCCGGGGCTGGATGTCAGCCTGCGCGGTGCGGTGTCGATCGCGCGGCGGCTGCAGGATCCGCTGGCGGAACTGGTGAAGATCGAACCGAAATCCATCGGCGTCGGCCAATACCAGCATGATGTGGATCAGCACCGCCTGGGCCGCAGCCTGGAGGCGGTGGTGGAAGATGCGGTGAACGCGGTGGGGGTGGATCTGAACACCGCTTCGGCGCCGCTGCTGGCGCGGGTGTCGGGCGTCGGCCCGTCGCTGGCCGAGGCCATCGTCAGCCACCGCGATGCCAATGGCCCGTTCCAGACCCGGCGCGAGCTTTTGAAAGTGGCGCGGCTGGGGCCGAAGGCCTTTGAACAGGCGGCGGGNNNACAGGAACCGCTGGATGCCTCGTCGGTGCACCCCGAAGCCTATGAGGTGGCGCGCAAGATCGTGGCCGCCTGTGGCCGCGACATCCGCAGCCTGATGGGCGATGCGGCGGCGCTGAAACGGCTGAACCCGCGCGANNAGCCCGGCCGCGACCCGCGCCCGAGCTTCAAGACCGCGACCTTTGCCGACGGGGTGGAGGATATCAAGGATCTGCGCCCCGGCATGATGCTGGAGGGCACCGTGACGAACGTGGCGGCCTTCGGCGCCTTTGTCGATATCGGGGTGCATCAGGATGGTCTGGTGCATGTCAGCCAGCTTGCCGACAGCTTTGTGAAAGACCCGCATGAGGTGGTGAAGGCAGGGGATGTAGTGAAGGTGCGGGTGGTCGAGGTCGATGTACCGCGCAAGCGCATCGGTCTGACCATGCGCAAGGACAGCGCCGATGCCCGCGAAAACGCGCGTGACCGTGCCGCCGAGCGTGGGCCGCAGCCGCCGAAAGGCGGCAAACCCGCACCGCGCAGTGCCAGCCCGCAGGGCGGTGGATCGGGCAATGCCTTTGCCGATGCGCTGAAAGGCAAGTTCGGGCGCTGAACCGCTGCGCGGGCGGGGGCGCTGCCCCCGCACGGCCTGCGTCCTCCCCCGGGATATTGGGGCCAAGATAAAGG
>DOMY01000324.1 GCA_003509785.1 Gemmobacter sp. | reverse complement strand
CTGTTCGGCGCGGGCAAGATGTTCCTGCCGCAGGTGGTGAAATCGGCCCGCGTGATGAAGCAGGCGGTGGCGGTGCTGCTGCCCTATATGGATGCCGAAAAGGCCGCGAATGGCGGGGTGGGGCGCGAAAGCGCGGGCAAGATATTGATGGCGACGGTGAAGGGCGATGTGCATGACATCGGCAAGAACATCGTGGGTGTCGTGCTGGCCTGCAACAATTACGAGATCATCGATCTGGGCGTAATGGTGCCGCCGCAGAAGATCTTGCAGGTGGCGCGCGAGGAACGGGTGGATGCCATCGGGCTTTCCGGCCTCATCACCCCCAGCCTGGACGAGATGGCGCATATGGCCGCCGAGATGGAGCGCGAGGGGTTTGACATTCCGCTGCTGATCGGCGGGGCGACCACATCCAAGGTGCATACGGCGGTGAAGATCGCGCCGCGCTATGGCCGGGGGCAGGCGGTTTATGTGCTGGATGCCAGCCGCGCGGTGGGCGTGGTGAGCCAGCTGCTGAACCCCGGGCAGAAGGCGCCCTATATGGCGGCGATCCGCGCCGAATATGCCGAAGTGGCGGACCGGCACGAAAAGGCCGAACTGGCAAAGCAGCGACTGCCGCTGGCGCAGGCGCGGGCCAACGCGATGAAGATCGACTGGGCGGGGTATCAGGCGCCCGCGCCGCAGTTTACCGGCACGCGGGTGATCGAGGACTGGGATCTGGCCGAAATCGCGCGCTTCATCGACTGGACCCCGTTCTTCCAGACCTGGGAGCTGAAGGGGGTGTTTCCGCGCATCCTGGAAGATGCCGCGCAGGGCGAGGCGGCGCGCGGGCTTTATGCCGAAGCGCAGGAGATGCTGGCGCAGATCATCGCGGAAGGCTGGTTCCGGCCGCGGGCGGTGGTGGGGTTCTGGCCTGCCAATGCGGTGGGCGATGATATTGCCCTGTTCACCGGCGAGGATCGCACGCAGCCGCTGGCCACGTTGCACACCCTGCGCCAGCAGGTGGCCAAGCGGGACGGGCGGCCCAATCTGGCGCTGGCCGATTTCGTGGCACCGGAAGGCCAGCCGGATTGGGTGGGCGGTTTCGTGGTGACCGCAGGCCCGGAAGAGGCCGAGATCGCCAAGCGGTTTGAACGCGCCAATGACGATTATGCGGCGATCATGGTCAAGGCGCTGGCCGACCGGATTGCAGAGGCCATGGCCGAAATGCTGCATCAGCGAGTGCGGCGCGATTATTGGGGCTATGCCCCCGACGAGGCCTTTGCGCCGCAGGAGCTGGTGGCGGAACCCTATCGCGGCATCCGTCCGGCGCCGGGATATCCGGCGCAGCCCGACCATACCGAAAAGCTTACGCTGTTCCGGCTGCTGGATGCCGAAGCGGCAACGGGTGTGCGGCTGACGGAAAGCATGGCGATGTGGCCGGGGTCTTCGGTGTCTGGCCTCTATATCGGGCATCCTGACAGCTATTATTTCGGCGTCGCCAAGGTGGAGCGCGATCAGGTGGAAGATTACGCCCGCCGCAAGGGCATGAGCGTGGAAGAGGCCGAACGCTGGCTGGCGCCGGTGCTGAACTATCGCGCGGGCGCGGCGGCCGAGCGGCGCCCGGCCGCCTGATCGGCGGGCAGGATCAGGCGCCGATCAGATCGCGGAACCTGTCGGCCAGTTCGCGGCGGCGGTATGGCTTTTGCAGGAAGGCAATGCCCGGTTCCAGCACGCCGTCGCGCAGCACCGCATCGCGGGAATGGCCCGAGGTCAGCAGGACCGGCAGGCCCGGATAAAGCTGCGCGATGCGGGCGGCGAGCTGCCGCCCGTTCATGCCGCCGGGCATCACCACATCGGATACCACGATGTCAAACCGGCTGCCGGTTGCCAGAACCGCCAGCGCCTCTTGCGGGCCTGGCACATCGGTGACGCGATGGCCCAGACCCATCATCAGGTTGCGTACATGGACGCGCACCAATGTATCATCCTCGACCAGCAGGATACGGGCCGACCGTTCGGGCAAGCGTGCATCGGTTTCCGATTCGTCGGCGGTGGCGGTGGGGGCGCCTTCGGCGCGGGGCAACAGGATGCTGATCGCGGTGCCACCGGCGGGCGCGGTATCCACCTGCACATGGCCCTGCGACTGCCGCACGAAGCCATAGACCATGCTGAGCCCCAGCCCGCTGCCCTTGCCCACGGGTTTGGTGGTGAAGAAGGGTTCGAACATGCGGCTGCGTGTCAGCTCGTCCATGCCTTCGCCGGTGTCAGAGACGGTGATGCACAGATAGGGGCCGGATTTCGGCTGTGCCGGATCATCGGGTGCCGGGTCTGGCAGGGTGACATTGCGGGTGGCAATGCGCAGGCGGCCGCCCTGCGGCATGGCATCGCGCGAGTTGACGCAGAGGTTGAGCAGGGCGTTTTCGAACATGGGGGCATCAATCTGCACCGGCCATGCCTCGGGCGAGAGATCAAGTTCCAGCGCGATTTCCGCCGTCAGCGCCCGCGACAGCAGCGGCTGCATCTCCACCACAAGGCCGTTCAGATCGGTCAGCTTGGGCGAAAGCGGCTGTTTGCGGGCGAAGGCCAGCAGGCGGCTGGTGAGTTCTGCCGCCTTTTCAGAGGCGCGCAGGATGTTGTCGACCATGCTGCGGGCGGCGCCGTCGGGCACCATGCCATCCAGCAGCAGATCGGCATTGCCAAGGATCACCATCAGAAGATTGTTGAAATCATACGCCACACCGCCTGTCAGCTGGCCTATGGCATCCAGCCGCTGCGACTGGCGCAGCTGTTCTTCCAGGGCCTTCTGGCGCGACAGATCGACCATGCTGCCGATGATGGTGCGCACAGTGCCATCGGCATCGCGGCGGATCACGGCGCGTTCGCTGACCGGCACATACTGGCCATCGGCGCGGCAGAACCTGTATTCGGTGTTCCAACCCTCGGCATCGCCGTCAGTGGCGGCATCTATCAGCCCCAGCACGGCGTCGCGGTCATCGGGATGGATGTTATCGGCCCAGAAGCTGCGGGGGTGGCCCCCCGCCATCCCCGGATGGCCGAACTGGCTGGTCAGCCCTTCGCTGACCCAGGTGAGGCCGGTGGCATAATCGCGTTCGAAGATCACGTCGCTGGTGGCCTGGGCGACGATGCGGAAGCGTTCCACCGCGCGGCGCTGTTCGGTCACATCCAGCTCTGTCACCAGAAGGCGGCCATGCTGGCCTTCGGGCATCAGCAGGCGCACCAGAANNATTGCGGTCCGGCCGAGAAAAACGCCTGCAGGGTTGCGCGATCCGGGGCGCCGTGGATTTCCAGTGCGGCGCGGTTCACATCCAGAACGCGGACCAGCTGAAGGGTTTCGGTGATGAAATCGGGGTTGGCATCCAGCCAGGCGTCGTAATCGGTGACGCCGCTGGCCTTGATGTCGCTGATCCGGTCCAGAATACCGGAGACGTCTTCTTCCCAGACAGAGACCGGCAGCAGATCGAACAGGGTGCGGTAGCGCAGTTCGTTTTCGCGCAGGCGGTCGCGGTCGGCGGTGCGTTCGAAGGCCAGGCGCACGAATTCGCCCACGCGGCGCAGCAGGGCGATTTCTTCGGCGGTGGGGGCGCGGGGCGTGCGGTAGTAGAAGGCGAAGGTGGCCAGGCAGCGCCCTGACGAATCCACCACCGGCAGCGACCAGCAGGCCATCAGCCCGTGTTGCGCCGCCAGATCGCGGTAATCGGCCCAGAGCGGATCGGTGGCGATGTTTTCGACAACCACCAGCTGCTGCCGATGGGCCGCCGTGCCGCAGGAGCCCTGGTGTTCACCGATGCGCATCCCGGTGATGGCCGAGGTATATGCGGCAGGCAGGCCGCCGCCGAACATATCGGTCATCACGCCTTCGGGCGAGATGAGGATGATCGAGGTGATGGCATCGGCTAGGATGGCATCGACTTCGGCGCAGATGGTTTCCAGCATTTCCGACAGTGGCCTGTCGGTGCTGACCATGCGCAGAATGTCGATCTCCAGCCGTTGCACCGCCGATTCCCGGGTGCGGGCCTGTTCGATTTCGTGCTGATGCTGGATGTCGATCGCCATGCCATACCAGCGTGACACCGTGCGGTCGGGGTTCAGATGCGGCCTTGTATCCACCAGATACATGCGCCAGCCGCCCTTCGCCGCGCTCCATAACCGGACAGAGGCGCGAAAGCGCATCTTGCGGGTGATGGCTTCCTGCCAGGCGTCATACAGCGCCAGCCGGTCCTGGGGATGGATCGCCTCGATCCAGCCGCCTTCGGCAATATCTTCGGGGGTGAGGCCAGTGTTGCGGGCAAATTCGGCGCTGATCCATTCCACCCGGCCATCGCGGCGGGCGGTCCAGACCACATGCGGCATGGCCTCTGCCATTTCCAGCTGGGCGGGATGCAGGGGGGCAGGCAGGGTTGCCACATCAGTATCCGGCGGTTGCATGGGCGGCTTCTCCTTCTGGGTTTCTGCCGCGGACGCTGGCCGGGCCGGGGCCGAGGCGGGTGCCCGCGGCAGGGTCAGATTGGCAATTCCGATCATAACCCTGCCGGGATGGAAAGGAAACGATATGAGTTTGCGCAGTTTTCGCACGATTCGCCATTTCGGATCGTCCGCTTTCGTGTCACCCTCCACAACCGGGACGTGACTTTTCTGACGGCAGTAACCGATGTTTCGCAAGATTGATCTCGCTTCTTACCGGATCGCGGCGATCTATTGCGCTGCGGGGCTGGTCTATATCTGGCTGTCCGACTGGATCGTGGTCGGGGAGCGGTCGCCCGATTGGCGGCCCGGCATCGAAACGCTGAAGGGATCGCTGTTCGTGATCGCCTCGGCGGTGCGGATCGCCTGGCTGGCCCGGCGGGAGATGCGGCATTTCGACAATGCGCTGCGCGTTTCCCATGCTGCACAGAGGATGGAGGCGCTGGGGCGGATCACCAGCGGGGTGGCGCATGATTTCAACAACCTGCTGACGCTGGTCATCAGCAATGCCGAAATCCTGGAGCAGGAGCTGGCAGATCAGCCGGAGCAGCGCGCCTGCGCGGCCTCCATCCTGTCGGCGGGGGAACGCGGGGCGCAGCTGGTGACCCATCTTCTGACCTTTGCGCGGGAACGCCCGGCGCGGCTGGTCGAGATGGATATCGGCGAACGGATTGCTGCCCTGCACCCGATTCTGGAGCGATCGGCCGGGGCGGGGGTGAGCGTGTCTTTTGTGCCGCCGGAGGTGCCGATCCGGGTTCTGTCGGATCTGGCGCAGCTGGATGCGGCGGTGCTTAATCTGGTGATAAATGCCCGCGATGCCATGCCCGCCGGGGGGATGTGCGGATCACGGCGGATGTTGTGATGATCCAGGATGCGGATGCGCGGCAATTGCAGCTGATGCCGGGGGATTATGGGGTGATTTCGGTATCGGATGCCGGAACCGGCATGACGCCCGAAGTGGCCCGCAAGGCGTTTGAGCCGTTTTTCACCACCAAGGAACCCGGCAAGGGCACGGGGCTGGGGCTGAGCAGTGTCTATGGCTTTCTGCGGCAATGTGGCGGCCTGGCCCGCATCAACAGCCGCCCGGGGCATGGCACGACCGTGCAACTTTATTTTCCGCTGAACCCGTCACAGCCACATTCAAGCTGTAATTCCGCCGCAAAGCCTTGTGCCTTTCGCATCGAGGACACAGATCGCAATGGTACTGGCAAAGGGACAGCCCGGTGCCTTGCGCTTTACTGCCCTGTTGACGCGAGGAGGGATCATGCCAAGATACAGAACCCTGCATCTTGACGATGAGGCGGGCCGCCTGCGGGCCCTGCGCCGTTACGATGCTTTGGATACCGCCCCGGAGGCAGGATTCAACGAGCTGGTGGCGCTGGTGCGCCGCATTTTCGGGACGCGGATTGCCGCGATTTCGCTGATTGATGAAAATCGTCAGTGGTTCAAGGCCATCGAGGGGCTTGATGCGACCGAGACGCCGCGTTCCATCGCGTTTTGCGATCACACTCTGCGCGGGGCGGGGGCCATGGCGGTGCCGGATGCACAGCTGGACCCGCGGTTCGTGGAAAACCCGCTGGTCACCGATGCGCCGGGCCTGCGCTGCTATCTGGGGGTGCCGCTGACCACGCCGGATGGTTACAACGTGGGCACGATCTGCACGCTGGATACCGACCCGCGCCCGTTTACCCCGGAAGAATGTGCGCTGCTGGAAGGGATCGGCCGGCTGGCGGTTTCCATGCTGGAAATGCGGCAGGCGGTGCGTCTTGATGCGCTGACCGGGGCAAAATCGCGCCGGGGCTTTGAACAGCTGCTGGAGGTCGCGCTGCTGGACCGGGCGATGACCGGGCCGCATACGCTCGTGATGCTGGATATTGATTACTTCAAGGCGGTGAACGATGATTTCGGCCATCTGACCGGCGATCTGGTGTTGCGGCGTGTGGCGGAGACGATTGCAGCCCATGCGCGGCCAGAGGATGCCTTGGGTCGGCTGGGCGGTGAAGAGTTCGGGCTTTTGCTGAAGGGCCTGCCGCAGGCAGCGGCAACGCGGGTGGCGGAACGGGTGCGCAGTGCGGTATCGGCGCTGAGCCTGCCCGAACTGCGGGGACGGAGGGTGACTGTCAGCCTTGGGCTGGCGGAATTGCAGGCCGGATGGAAGATCGACGACTGGATCAGCCGGGCTGACAATGCGCTGTATGTGGCCAAGCGGGCAGGACGCAATCGCATTGCGCCCGCCGCCTGAGCCTTTGATATGCAGCTGAACGGGAAAGGCTGAGACGATGAATACCAATAGCCCCACGCAGAAGGGGGAGGCCGCCGGCCCGGACCGTTCAGGCCGCAAGACCGCACCGCCGGGCACGCGCGTTCTGATTCTGGATGATGACCAGCTGGTGGCGGATGTGATCGGGCGCGCTTTGCGCAGCCTGGGATGCGAAACCGAAACGGCGCTGGCGCCTTCGGCGTTCTTTGCCGCGCTTGGCAGTTTCAGCCCGACCCATCTGGTGATCGACCTGTTCATGCCCGAGATGGACGGGCTTGCGGTATTGCACCGTCTGGCAGAGCTGGGCTGCGATGCGCGGATCATCGTCACCAGCGGGCATGAGGTCCGGCTTCTGGAATCCATGCGCCAATCGGCGCGGGCGCTGGGGCTGGATGTGATCGGGCGGCTGGAAAAGCCGTTCCGCATGGCGCGGCTGGCCGATCTGATGGCGCAGCAGGAAGATTCTGCAGAGGCACAGGCGGCGCAACCCCTGCGGGAGGATGTGGTGCCCGCGCCGTTGCGTGGCCCGCAGGCCCTAGCAGTGGTGCAGGATGCCTTGGCGGCACCTTTGCCCGATCTTGCGGATCTGGGGGGCGACCCGCTGGCGATTGATTTCGTGACGGGGCTGGCCACAGGGCAGTTGCAGCTTTACCTGCAGAACAAGGTCAGCTGTTCCACCCGCAGCGTAGTGGGCCACGAGGCGCTGGTGCGCTGGTATCACCCGGAAAAGGGCATTGTGCCGCCTGCGCAGTTCGTGCCCGAAATCGAGGCGCGCGGTCTGGAGCATCTGCTGGCGCGGCATATGCTGGAGCTGGCGATGTCGCATTTGTCGCGCCATGGTGCCGGGCTGCATATGTCGGTGAACGTGTCGCTGGCAACTTTTCGGATGGCAAGCTTTCGGCAGACGCTGAGCGCGTTGCGCGAGCGGTATGATATCGCGCCGGAACGCATCATCCTGGAGCTGACGGAAACCGGCACGAGCGAGATCCTGCCATCGGATATTGATACGCTGACCCGGCTGCGTCTGGATGGCTATCAACTGGCGATCGACGATTTCGGGATCGGCATGTCGTCCTTGCAGCGGCTGGTGCAGCTGCCGTTTTCCGAAGTGAAGATCGACCGCATGTTCGTGCGCGATATCACCCAGTCGGAAGAGGCGCGCAAGATCGTGACGGCGATCATCGCCATGGCGCGGGCGCTGGGGATGCAGGTCACGGCCGAAGGGGTGGAGGATGCGGCCACGCTGAAGATTCTGGCGGATCTGGGCTGTGATCTGGCGCAGGGATACTATCTGGGGCGGCCCTTCCCGGCCGAGGCGCAACCGGCCCGCTGATCGCGCGGCTTTGTCGCAGATCGGGGTAATTTGGTTGAATTTTCAGCAGCCTGGGCTTTGGTGCCCAGATGCACAACGCTTGCGCATCGCGCTTGCTTGACAAACCACGGGACGTTTAATAGCCGAACGGTTGGATATTTATCTGGCTGAGGTCATGGGACGCAAAAAGGTTATCGACCGCGAAAAGACGATGCAGGCCATCGAAACGGTCGTGCGTCAGCATGGGCTGGCGGGGCTGACCATCGATGCCGTCGCCAAAGAGGCGGGCATCAGCAAATCCAGTGTGCTGTATGATTTCAGCAGCAAGAACGCCCTGCTGGCCGCCTTTCTGCGCAGCCGGATGGAAACGAAGCGCGCGGCGATTGCCGATGCCTGCGCGCAGGGCGGCTGGAGCGAAGATGCCTGGCTGAAAGGCCTGCTGGATCACATCCAGACCGCGCCTTCCGAAGAAGATATGGCAATCGCCATGATCGTGGCTGCCGGGACCGGCAGCAGTGATGAATGTCGCAAGATATTCACCGAAACCGTTTCTGAAGACATGGCAAAGGTTGCCGGGCAAAGCGCAAGGCCAAGGGCCGCGATGCTGGCCTATCTGGCGGCCTATGGCCTGATGTCGATGGAATATTTCGGCTTTCACAGTTTCCCGCCCGCGCAGCGGAACCAGATCTTGCAAGATATCGGCTGGCTGATGACGGCCAGCCCCTCTGACACCACTCCTCCGACCTCCTGACGACGGGCTCCTTTATGAAACAGCTTCTTCTTTCCAGCGTGATCGCCGTGTCTTTTGGCCTTGTTGCACCGGCTGCGCTGGCGCAGCAGGGCGAGATGCCGCCTGCGGCCGTCAGCTTTGTTGAAATGACACCGATGCCGCTGCCGGTTATCAATGAACTGCCGGGCCGGGTTTCTGCGACGCGGCAGGCCGAAGTGCGGCCGCGCATCAGCGGTATCGTGCTGGAGCGGGTGTTCGAACAGGGCAGCATCGTGAAGGCAGGCGATGTGCTCTACCGCATCGACCCGGCGCAATACCGCGTGCGGGTGGCCAGTGCCGAAGGCGCGCTGGCCAAGGCGCGGGCGGCACAGATGAATGCGCGCGATCAGGAACGCCGGGCGCAGCAACTGCGGGATCGCAACATCACCGCCAATGTCGATCTGGAAAATGCGACCACCACGCTGATGCAGGCGGATGCGGATGTGACGATTGCCGAAGCCGCCCTAGCCGAAGCGAAGCTGAACCTGGACTACACCGAGGTGACGGCGCCGATTTCGGGGGTGATCGGCCGCGCGCTGGTGACAGAGGGGGCGCTGGTTTCGGCGCAGACAGAAGTGCTGGCCACGATCCAGCAGCTGGACCCGGTTTATGTGGATTTCACGCAATCGTCGTCGGCGCTGCTGAAACTGCGGCGGGCGCTGGCAGCGGGCGAACTGGTGGCGACTGCCCCGAACGAGGCGCAGATGCGGCTGCTGTTCGATGATGGGTCGGAATATGATCAGCCGGGCCGCCTGCTGTTTTCCGAGGCGACGGTGGATGCGCTGACCGGGCAGGTGACGCTGCGGGGCGAGTTTCCGAACAGCGCGGGCGATCTGCTGCCGGGGCTGTATGTGCGGGTAGCCGTTGAACAGGCGATCCGCAGGGATGCGCTTTCCGTGCCGCAGATGGCGGTGCAGCGTGATGCGCAGGGCAATGCCATGGTCTATGTGATCGGCGCCGAAAACAAGGTTCAGGCTCGGCCGGTGGTGCTTGGCACCTCTGTCGGTGCGACCTGGATCGTGGAAAGCGGGCTGCAGGCCGGCGACAAGGTGGTGGTGGAAGGGGCGCAGAAAATGATCCCCGATGCGGTGGTGGTGCCGGAGCCCTGGCAGGCGCCGCAGGCCGCGGCCAACTGAGGAACGCAAGCTGATGGCACAATTCTTTATTCTGCGCCCGGTTCTGGCCTGGGTCATTTCTATCTTCATCATCATCGCGGGGCTGGTGGCCCTGCCGCAGATGCCGGTTGCGCAATATCCTAGCGTGGCGCCGCCGCAGATTTCGGTGAGCACGGTCTATACCGGGGCCACGCCGGAAGAGATCTTTCGCAGCGTCGCCCAGCCCATCGAGGAAGAGCTGAACGGCGTCGAGGGGATGCTGTATTTCGAATCTTCGGCCAGCGCCTCGGGTGCGGTGTCGATCACGGCAACTTTCGCCCCGGGCACCGATACGGCAGCGGCACAGGTGGATGTGCAGAATGCCGTCCGCCGGGTGGAACCGTTGCTGCCGCAGGCGGTGGTGGATCAGGGCATCCAGGTGGAAGAGGCCGGGGCAGGCTTTCTGATGGTGGTCTCGCTGACCTCAGAGGATGGCAAGCTGGATGCATCGGAGCTGGGCGATTACATCAACCGCAACGTGGTGGGTGAAATCCGGCGGATCGACGGCGTGGGTTCGGCGCAGGTGTTTTCGGCCGAACGGGCGCTGCGGATCTGGATTGATCCGGCCAAGATGACCGGGCTTAACCTGACCACGGCAGATGTGCTGGCCGCGATCCGGGCGCAGAATGCGCAGGTGGCGGCGGGTGCCATCGGGGCTGACCCCAATCCGCTGACCACGCAGCTGACGGCCAGCGTGCTGATCAAGGGACAGCTGAGCAGCATCGAGGAATTCGAGCGTATCGTGCTGCGCGCCAACCCCGACGGGTCGCTGGTGCGGTTGTCGGATGTGGCGCGGGTAGAGATCGGTTCGGAAAACTATGCCTTTGCCACGCAGCTGAACAATCAGCCGACGGCGGCCATCGGGGTGCAGCTGTCCTCCACCGGCAATGCCATGGCGACCTCGGGGGCCATCGAGGCGAAGCTGGAGGAGCTGTCGCGCTTCTTCCCCGGCGGTCTGCGCTACGACATTCCTTATGACACCTCGCCCTTTGTGGAGGCGTCGATTGAAAAGGTGGTGCATACGCTGATCGAGGCCATGGTTCTGGTTTTCGTGGTGATGTTCCTGTTCCTGCAGAATTTCCGCTATACGGTGATCCCCACGATCGTGGTGCCGATCGCCCTGCTGGGCACCATTTCGGTGATGCTGGTGGCGGGATTTTCCATCAACGTGCTGACCATGTTCGCGATGGTTCTGGCCATCGGGATTCTGGTCGATGACGCCATCGTGGTGATCGAAAACGTCGAACGGATCATGGCGCAGGAAGGGCTGGGGCCGAAAGAGGCCACGCAGAAGGCCATGGGCCAGATCACCGGGGCCATCATCGGCATCACGCTGGTTCTGGCGGCGGTGTTCATTCCCATGGCGNNTTCGGCTGGTTCAACCGGGCCTTTGACCGGCTGACCGAACGCTATAGCCGGGGTGTGGCGCTGGTGTCGCGCCGGGCGGTGCTGATGATGGTGGTCTATCTGGTGATCGTGGCGGCCACCGCCATGGGCTTTGTGCGGCTGCCCACCAGTTTCCTGCCGAACGAGGATCAGGGCTTCATCATTGCCGATATCCAGACCCCGGCCACCTCGGCGGCGAACCGGACGGATGCGGCGCTGGCGCAGATTTCCGATGTGTTCATGGCCAATGAGGCGGTGGAAAATGTGGTGTCGATCCGGGGGTTCAGCTTTTCGGGGCAGGGCACCAATGCGGGGCTGATGTTCGTCACGCTGAAAGACTGGGCCGAACGGGCGCAATCGGCCGAAGATATTGCGATGGCCGCCAATATGCAGCTGTTCGGGCTGAAGGATGCGCGGGCCTTTGCCCTGTCGCCGCCTGCCATTCCGGGCTTTGGGGCCACGGGTGGTTTTTCCTTCCGGTTGCAGGATCGGGCGGGGCTGGGNNTGGCCGAGGGTGGCATCATCGTGGGGCTGCGCCCCGAAGGGATGCCCGCCGCCGCGCAGGTGCAGGTGGTGATCGACCGCGAAAAGGCCAATACCTTTGGCGTGACCTTTGCCGATATCAACGGCACGGTGTCGCAATATCTGGGGTCGGCCTATGTGAACGATTTCCCGAACAATGGCAAATTGCAGCGCGTCGTGCTGCAGGCCGATGACAGCGCGCGGATGCAGGCCGAGGATATTCTTGATCTGTCGGTGCGCAATGCCAATGGCGGCATGGTGCCGTTTTCTTCCTTCGCGACGGTGGAATGGCAGATGGGGCCTTCGCAGGTGGTGGGCTATAACGGCTATTCTGCCGTGCGTCTTTCGGGGCAGGCGGCGCCAGGCTACAGTTCCGGCGATGCCATGGCCGAGATGGAACGTCTGGCGGGGCAACTGCCGCCCGGATTTGGCTTTGAATGGACGGGGCAATCGCTGGAAGAGATTCAGTCTGGGTCGCAATCGACCATCCTGTTTGCCATGTCGATCCTGTTCGTGTTCCTGCTGCTGTCGGGGCTTTACGAAAGCTGGTCGATCCCGCTTTCGGTGATGCTGGTGGTGCCGCTGGGGATTCTGGGTTGCGTGGTGGCGGTGATGCTGCGCGACATGCCGAATGACGTGTATTTCAAGGTGGGTCTGATCGCGATCATCGGGCTTTCGGCGAAGAACGCCATTCTGATCGTGGAATTCGCGAAAGAGCTGCAGGCGGGTGGCCGCAGCCTGATCGACGCGGCGGTAGAGGCGGCAAAGCTGCGGTTCCGCCCGATCCTGATGACCTCGCTGGCCTTCACCATGGGCGTTGTGCCGCTGGCGATTGCCACCGGGCCTTCGGCCGCCAGCCAGAATGCCATCGGCACCGGGGTGATCGGCGGCATGGTGGCGGCGACGGTGCTGGCGATCTTCTTTGTGCCGGTGTTCTTCGTGTTCGTGCTGGGGCTGTTCAGCCGTCTGCGCGGCAAGGAGCAGGTGGCGGCCTGAACCGCCCCCATATCGCAGATCCAGCCCGGGGCGTTCAGCGCGCCCTGGGCTGTTTCATTTCGGGCGGGCGGTGCTGCTGCGGATCACCAGTTCAACCGGCAGGATGGTATCATCCGGGCTGATCTGGCCTGCCAGCACGGCCAGCAGCCGTTCGGCGGCCACCCGGCCAATCGCCGTGCGCGGCTGGCGGATCGTGGTCAGGGGCGGCGAGATATGGGCGATCAGTTCGATATCATCGAAACCCACCACCGATACATCGCGCGGCACCACCAGCCCATGGCGCTGCACCTCGCCGATAAAGCCGCAGGCCATGGCATCGGAGGCCAGGAACAGCGCCGTGGGCCGGGTATCGGCTGGCTGCGCCAGCCAGAGCGTGGCGGCATCGCGGCCCGATTCCAGCGAGAAGTCACCGGGATAAAGCGCCGATGCGGGGAAGGGCAGGCCACGGTCGTGCAAAGTATCCTGCGTGCCGCCCAGCCGGGCCTCTGTCAGCACGTTGCCGCGGGGGCCTGCCACATGGCCGATGCGGCGGTGGCCCAGATCGGCCAGATGGTTGATCGCCATCCCGGCGGCGGCGCGGTTGTCGATCTTCACGCGGGGCGCGGGCAGGCCGGGCACCCATTCGCAGGCCTCGACCACCGGGACGCGGCCTTGCAGGGCATCGGCGGGCAGGGTGCCATCAAGGATGATCAGCCCATCGGCGCGCGAAGGTTCGGCATAATCCAGCAGGGTTTCGGCTCCGGCCGCCCGGGTATCGGCGATCAGCAGGTTGTACCCTGCCGGACCCAGAACCGAGGCAATGCCGGAAAG
>DOMY01000172.1 GCA_003509785.1 Gemmobacter sp. | reverse complement strand
CCATCGACAGGATTTCGGGGCGTTCGCCCATAGGTTTGATCTTGCGCCAGGTGACGGCCATCATGGTCTCCGTTGCGGGCGGCGGGGGAAAGCCCGCCGCCCGTCAGATCACTTTTTCAGATCCATGCCGACGCCCGCGCCCACGAAGCTGAGGTTGATGGCCTTCGAATAATCCAGATCGGCGGGCACCACGCCGGCCTGTGCGATCTTGTCGAAGAAATCCTTGATCTTGGCCTCGGTCATCACGCCGATGCCCTTTTCCAGCGCATCACCGGAATCGACGATGCCCGCCTCTTTCATCTTTTCGATGCCATAGGCGATCTGTTCATCCGTCATGTCAGGATTGTCTTTCTTGATCATGGCGTTGGCGGCTGCATTGTCACCATAGAGGTAGTTGTACCAGCCCTTGATCGAGCCTTCGACAAAGCATTTCACCTGATCGGGCTTGGTGGCCACGGTATCGGCCATGGTTTCGATCAGGGTGGAGTAGGTGGAATAGCCCACATCGGCCAAGAGCCAGACATCGGGTTTGAAGCCGCCTTCCTTTTCCACCATCAGCGGTTCCGAAGACAGATAGCCCTGCATCGCCACGCCCTCATCCGCGAGGAAAGGGGCGGGGTTGAAAGTATAGACCTCGCGCTGTTCTTCGGTGAAGCCATAGGCCTTCATCATCCACTGGTAATAGCTGGCATAGCCTTCGTCGCCCACCAGCAGTTTCAGCGCCTTCAGATCCTCGAAGGATTTGGCCTTGCCGGGATGCGTCAGGAAAACCTGGGGTTCCTTCTGAAAGCTGGCGGCCACAGCCACCACCGGCACGCCTTCGGCGGCGGCGGAAAAGGTGCCCAGCAGGTTGCCGCCCATGTTGTAATCAATCTTGCCCGCCAGCATCAGCGCGCGGTTGTTCACCTGCGGCCCGCCCGGCATCACGGTGACATCCAGCCCGCAGGCGGCATAGGTGCCATCGGCCACGGATTGATAAAAACCGCCATGTTCGGCCTGCGCCAGCCAGTTGGTGCCAAAGGTCACCGGCTCATTGGCGGCGGCTGCGGTTGCAAGGGTAGAGAAGCAGAGAGAGAGGGTCGTTGCCGTCTTCCGCATGATGATTTCCCTGTCGGTTGATTCTGTTTTCTTCAGGGTAGGTGGCCGCCACGCGGCGTCATGGGGGCGGCAGCGGCGTGACACAGATATTGGCAGCGACTGCCCTAGAAATCACCTGCGAATCCATCTGGTGCTTAAATCATGCGCGCTTCTGTGTGGCGGCTTTGTGTGTGGCGTGCAAATCTGGCCAAATCCCATACCTTTGATCAGGTGTTGTGGTGAAAGTTGCATGGGGCCCGGCCCGATGTTTGCGCAGAAGGAATGACCATGACCGAAACCGCCCGCGCCCTTCTGCCTGCATCCATCCGCCCGCCCTTTGGCCGCTATGCGCATGGGGTTGAACTGCCGCCGGGCGCGCGAATCGTGATGACCTCGGGGCAGCTTGGGCTTGGCCCGGATGATGTGGCGCCCGAGGGGGTGACGGCGCAGGCGCAGCTGTGCTTTGCCAATTGCGCAGCCATTCTGGCCGAGGCGGGCATGGGGCCTGCCGATGTGGTGCGGATCGTGGCCTATGTCACCAACCGGGCGCATATGGCCGAATACATGGCCGCGCGGGATGTCTGGCTGGCCGGGGTGACGNNCTGCCTGCCTCTACCCTTGTGATCGTGACAGGGTTCACCCGGCCAGAGTTTCTGGTGGAGGTCGAGGTGACCGCCGCTGCCTGCTAGACAGCGGTCTGTTCGGGATCGCCCGGGCCTTGCAACAGGAAATCGGGTGGCGCTGCCGCCAGCACGGCCCGCAGTTTATGCGCCAGTTCCTCGCGCCGATAGGGTTTTGACAGCAGGTGCAGCCCCGGGTCCAGCCGCCCCTGATGCACGATGGCATTGCCGCTGTAGCCCGAGGTGAACAGCACCTTCAGCCCCGGAAATTCGGCGCAGGCGCGTTCTGCCAGGGCGCGCCCGGGCAATTCGCCGGGCATCACCACATCGGTGAACAGCAGATCCACATCGCCCGCCGCCTGCAGGGCCGCCAGGGCGGCCTGCCCGTCTGCCGCCGCTGTCACCCGGTAGCCCAGGCTTTCGACCAGGCGCTGCACATGGCTGCGCAAAGCCGGGTCATCCTCGGCCACCAGCACATGCTCGCCCTGTCCCATCGGGGCGTTTTCCGGTGTTTCGTCGCGGGTCACCTTGGACAGCTGGATGGATTCGGCGCTGCGCGGCAGATAGAGGCTGACCGTCGTGCCGAGATCGCGTTCGGAATAGATGCTGACATGTCCGCCAGACTGGCTGGCAAAGCCATGGACCATCGACAGCCCAAGCCCTGATCCTTTGCCCGCCGGTTTGGTGGTGAAGAACGGATCGAAGGCCCGGGCCAGCACCTCGGGTGGCATCCCGGTTCCGGTGTCAGAGAAGGTGATGCGCAGAAACTCCCCCGCCCGGGCGCCGGGATGGGTGGCCGCATAATCGCGATCCAGCTGCATGTTCTTCATTTCGATCATCAGCTGCCCGCCTTTCGGCATGGCATCGCAGGCGTTGACAGCCAGATTGAGCAGGGCCGTCTGCAGCTGCGTGGGATCTGCGGCCACGGGCCAAAGATCCGGCGGTATGTCCAGCCGCAGCGTGACATAGGCGGGCAGGGTGCGGGTGAGCATCCGCGTCAGTTCGGCCAGCACATCGGAGGGCGACAGTGCCCGCGGCTGCAGGGGTTGTTTGCGGGCAAAGGACAGCAGGCTTGCCACCAGATCGGCGCCGCGTTCTGCGGCCTGAGCGATGGCATTGGCCAGCGCCATCTGTTCGTCCGGGGCGGCGCCTTGCGACAGCAGTTCGGCATTGCCAAGGATGACAGTCAGCAGGTTGTTGAAATCATGCGCGACGCCGCCTGTCAGCTTGCCAACCGCATCCAGTTTCTGTGCCTGATGCAGGCGATCGGCGGCTTCGACCGCCGCGCTCACATCCTCCATGGAGCCGATGATGCGGAAGGCCTCGCCGGCTTCGTCGCGCAGGGCGCGGGCGCGATCCCGCACATGGGCATAGCTGCCATCGCTGCGGCGGAACCTGTATTCGAACCGCAGATCCTCTTGCCGACCGGCGATGAAGACCTGAAAGTTGCGGGACTGGCGGGGCACGTCTTCGGGATGGATCATGCCTTCCCAGCGGCTGTCCTTGGGATGGCTGCCCTCCCAGTCATGCCCGAAGGTGCGCAGCATCCCATCCGACCAGGAGACGGTGCCCTTGCGCAGATCTATGTCATAGATCACATCGGCCGCCACATGCAGCAGGGCGCGCAGGCGGTCTTCCTCCTCACGCAGTCGGGTGACATCGGTGATGGAGCCGATGATCCGCAGCAGCCGCCCGGTTTCGTCGCGCTGGGCCAGCGCGCGGTCGATCACATGGGCAATGCGGCCATCGCCCCGCAGAACGCGATAGCTGTTTTCCCAGCGGTCCAGCCGGCTGGCCAGGGCCGTTTCCCGTGACCTTACCACCCTGTCGCGGTCATCTTCGTGAATCGCCTCGCGCCAGCTGCCCGGGCCGGAATCGCCTGCCTTCGGGTCCAGCTGGAAATGTGTGGCGTAGTTGTCCGATCGCCAGATCTCGCCCGTCTGGGGCGACCAGTCATAGACCACATCCTGCGAGGCTTCGGCGGCAAGGCGAAACCGTTCCTGCCCTTCGCGCAGGGCGGTGATGTCGACGATCGACCCCACGCTCATCGACAGCCGCCCGTCGGCATGGCGCAGGAAACGGGCCCGGTCGATCACCTGTGCATAGGTGCCATCTGCCCGAATCAGCCGGTATTCCGTGGACCAGGACTCTGCCCCGGCGGCCATGGCGGCGGCATGGCTGCTGGTCACGCGATCGCGATCATCGGGGTGCACAAGCCGCAGCCAGCGGCTCAGGCCTTCGGGGCCGCTTTGTGGCATGTGCCCATAGTGCTGGACGAGCGCATCGCTCCACCAGTGGCGGCCGGTATCGGCATCAAAGATGAAGATCACATCCGTCGAGGCCGAGGTTGCCNNCGTTCTTCCGCGGCGTGCAGGGCGGTTACATCCATCATGGCGCCCACCATGCGGGCACCTTGGCCGGATTCGTTGCGCAGCAGATAGCCCCGGTCCAGAACATGGGCGTATTGCCCGTCAGCGCGGCGGAAGCGATAGCTTTCCTCCCAGACACCGCCATCCGCGGGCTGTTCGGTTCCGACAGCGGCCTGCATCCGCGCCAGATCTTCGGGGTGGATCCGGCTCAGCCAGTTCTCGACCCGAAGCGGAAAGATGGCCGGATCATATCCGAAGGCATCGCCGCCTTCGCAGGTCCAGACAAGTTCATCCGTCTGCATATCCCAGTCGAAGACCACGACGCCGGCCGCCCGGGCAGCCAGGCGATAGCGGTTCGCAGTGCCGGTCAGGCCCAGAATCGCGGGCACGGTTTCGCCATCCCAGGGCAGAAACTGCTCTTGCGCAAGAAGCACGGGCGTTGCGGCGATCATGGCAAGCAGTTNNGTGCCTGCCGCGCCCCCAAAAGCCAAAGCCGCAGGGTTGGCGTGGAGGACCGTTTCGGCCAGCCCATCCAGAATCCAGATCGGTTGCCCGATTCTGTCGATTATCTCTGCCGTCGCCATTCCGTGCTACATCCTTACGTTGTGTGCAGTATGGCGCAGCACGGGCGGAGAAATGAAGCCGACATTTTGCGAAATCGCTTTGCTGTGAGGAAGGGTGGCACCGAAAAGACACCGCTTGTGGCGTTTGCGGGGGTCTGGTTGCGCCCTGATGGCGGAAGGTGGCGGGAT
>DOMY01000141.1:6561-15346 GCA_003509785.1 Gemmobacter sp. | reverse complement strand
TCACCCGCCCCGGCATCCCTGCCGTCTTTGCCCGCAAGATGGCCGCCGTCGCTGATCATGCCGATCTGGTGATCCACACCACCCGCGATGCCCGGCAGCGGACCGAGGCACAGCTGGCCCGGCTGGGCCGCGTGCCGCCGGGGATCGTGGCGCCGCTGGGCATCACTTTGGCCCCCGCCGCCCCCGTGGCCCTGCCGGGATTTGATCCCTCACGTCCCTGGTTCATCGCCATCGGCACCATCGAACCGCGCAAGAACCACGCCTTCCTGCTGGATCTGTGGCAGACGCTGGCCAGCCGCCTGCCGCCCGACCGTCTGCCCCAACTGGTCATCGCGGGGGGCCGCGGCTGGAACAACGATGCCGTCTTTCGCAGGCTGGATACCCGCCCCCCGGGCGTGATCGAGGCGCAGGGCCTGCCCGATGGCGCCCTGATCTCGCTGCTGCAGGGCGCGCGGGCGCTGCTGTTTCCCAGCTTTGCCGAAGGTTTTGGCCTGCCCCCCGCCGAAGCGGCAGCCCTGGGCTGCCCGGTGATCGCCAATCCGCTGCCGGTACTGCAAGAAATCCTGGGCGACTATCCGGTTTACCTGCCGGTTCACGATGATTACGCTTGGCTGGAAACAATCATGCAGGCGGCAGTCAAGCCGCCGGAACAGGCAGGGCACAGGTGGCAGCCCCCGGATTGGGGCCAACATTTCAATGCGGTCTTAAACAGCATCTGATAAAGCCGGTGAAAAGACACGGGCAGGGCAACGGATTTGGGTATTCTTTCCACATACGGGCTGCGGCTGGCGCGCAAACGCTGGCGCATCCGCGCCTTCCGCAAGCGGCGCGAACTGGCGCCGATGGTCAGCCGCGTGGGCGATATCCGTCCCGGCGCGATCCTGCTGTTTTCCACCCTGCGCAACGAAAAGATCCGCCTGCCGTATTTTCTGCAATACTATCGCGCCCTGGGCATCAATCATTTCCTGATCGTGGACAATGGCAGCGACGATGGCTCGCGCGAATATCTGGCAGAACAGCCGGATGTGTCGCTCTGGACCACGGGCGCCAGCTATAAACGCGCCCGCTTCGGGGTGGATTGGCTGAATTGGCTGCAGATGCGCCATGGCCATGGCCACTGGACGCTGGTTGTCGATCCGGATGAATTCTTCGTCTACCCGTTCTGCGATACCCGGCCCCTGCGGGCCCTGACAGACTGGCTTGTTGCCAGCTCGATCAAAAGCTTTCCCGCCATGCTGCTGGATATGTATCCCCGCGGCCCGATCAGCGCCCAACCCTACCGCGAGGGGCAAGACCCGTTCGAGATTGCCAGCTGGTTCGACAGTGGAAATTACGCGATCACCCGCAACAGCCGCTATGGCAACCTGTGGATTCAGGGGGGGCCGCGCGCCCGCGTGTTCTTTCCCGATCTGCCAGAACGCGCGCCTGCGCTGAACAAGATCCCGCTGGTGAAATGGCACCGCGATTATGCCTATGTCAGCTCGACCCATATGCTGCTGCCGCGCGGGCTGAACCTCGTCTATGACGAATGGGGGGGCGAAAAGGCCTCGGGCGTGCTGCTTCATGCCAAATTCATCGACACTTTCGCCGCCAAGGCCGAAGAGGAAATGACGCGCGGCCAGCATTATGCCGCCAGCCATGAATACCGCGCCTACCGCGACGGCCTGCAGGCCAGCCCCGATCTGTGGTGCAAGTGGAGCGAGAAATACATCAACTGGCGCCAGCTGGAGATTCTGGGGCTGATGTCGAAAGGAAACTGGGCATGAAGGTGCTGCAGGGATGAGCGTCGGCTTTGTCATGCTCTGCCACACCGCCTTTGACCGTGCGGCGCAGGTGGCGCGGCACTGGTCCCGGCAGGGCTGCCCCGTGGTGATCCATGTCGACCGCCGGGTCAAAGCCGCCACCTACCGCAAATTCACCCGGGATCTGGCGGGCGAGGCCGATATCCGCTTTGCCCCGCGCTTTGCCTGTGAATGGGGCACCTGGGGGCTGGTCGCCGCAACGCAGGCCGCGGCAGAGCTGATGCTGCGTGATTTCCCGCAGGTGTCCCATGTCTGCCTCGCCTCCGGCTCTTGCCTGCCGCTTCGCCCGGTCAGCGAACTCGCCGCCTATCTGGCGGCGCGGCCGGGCACCGATTTCATCGAAAGCGTCACCACCGAAGATGTGGGATGGACGGTGGGGGGCCTGAACATCGAACGCTTCACCCTGCGCTTTCCGTTTTCCTGGCGCAAGAACCGGCGGCTGTTCGATGATTATGTGCGCCTGCAACGCCGCGTCGGCTTTCGCCGTCGCATCCCGGCGGGGCTGGCCCCGCATCTGGGCAGCCAGTGGTGGTGCCTGACCCGCGAAAGCCTGACCGCGATCCTGCAACATCCCCGCCGTGCCGAATTCGACCGTTACTTTCAACGCGTCTGGATCCCGGATGAAAGCTATTTTCAAACGCTGGTGCGGCTGGTGTCCACCCGGATCGAAAGCCGCTCGCTCACGCTGCACAAATTCGATTTTCAGGGCAAACCGCATATCTTCTACGATGATCACCTGCAGCTTCTGCGCAAATCCGATTGCTTCGTGGCGCGCAAGGTCTGGCCTCAGGCGGATCGGCTGTATCGCGCCTTCCTGTCGCCCCATGCCGGGGCGCAGCAGGCCGCCGAACCCAACCCCGGCAAGATCGACCGGTTGTTCGCCCGCGCGGTGGAACGCCGCACCAAGGGCCGCGCCGGGCTGTACATGCAAAGCCGTTTCCCCAATCCCGCTTGGGAAAATGCCATGTCCGCCGCCCCCTATTCGGTGTTTCAGGGCTTTTCCGACCTGTTCGAAAATTTCGAAACCTGGCTGGGCAAGGCCGCCGGGGTGCGGGTGCATGGCCATCTCTTTGCCCCCGCCCGGGTCGAATTCGCCGGGGGCGATACCAGCTACAATGGCGCGCTCAGTGACAGTGCCGCCTTGCGCGATTACAACCCGCGCAGCTTTCTGACCAACCTGCTGTGGAACACCCGCGGCGAACGGCAGTGCTTTCAATACGGCCCCGCCGACAGCCAGAAGATCCTGCCCTTTCTGATGCGCGATCCACAGGCGCAGATTTCCGTCATCACCGGCGCCTGGGCGGTGCCCCTGTTCCGTGCCAGCCTCGATTTCCCCGAAATCCGCAAAGAGGCCGCGCGCCTGCAAAAGATCGAAGCCGCGCAGGTGGATCTGCTGCGCCTGCCCGCGGTCAAGGCCCGGCTGCGGATCTGGTCTCTGGCCGAATTCGTCGAAGACCCGATGACCCCGCTGCAGGATATCCTGGACGAGATCAACCCGCGTGCCGGCCGCCGCCTGACAGAGGCGCCGCGCATGGCCGATCTGGCAGGCTTCGGCCAGTTCCTGCAGAACCTGCGCAATCAGGGGATGCAGCCGGTGCTGATGGGCGATTTTCCGGCGGGCGACGACCCGCGCCCCACCACAACGCGGCGTGGCCGCCCCTATCTGGTAAAGTGACGTGACGCTGCAATTCACCTCTTTCGTGATGTTTGCCGAAATGCGCACCGGCTCCAATTTCCTGGAGGCGAACCTGAACGCGCTGGAGGGGGTGACCTGCCATGGCGAGCTGTTCAACCCGCATTTCATCGGCAAGAAGGATAACCCAAGCCTGTTCGGCATCGACCTTGCGGCGCGGGATGCCGATCCGCTGGGGTTTCTGGCACGGATGCGGGCCGAAACCGCCGGGCTAGCCGGGTTTCGCCTGTTCCACGATCACGACGCCCGGGTGATCGACGCGGTTCTGGCCGATCCGGCCTGCGCCAAGATCATCCTGACCCGCAATCCGGTGGAAAGCTATGTCAGCCTGAAAATCGCGCAGGATACCGGGCAATGGCGGCTGACCAACGCCTCCAAGCTGAAAACCGCGCGGGTGGAATTCGATGCCGATGAATTTGAACGCCATCTGCGCGCCCTGCAGGAATTTCAGGTCACGCTGCTGAACAGGCTGCAGACCTCTGGCCAGACCGCTTTCTATATTGATTACGAAGATCTGAACGATCTGGCCGTGCTGAACGGCCTTGCCGCTTTCCTGGGGGTGCCCGCCCGGCTGGAGGCGCTGGACCCCAAGCTGAAAAAGCAGAACCCCGAAGACATCACCGAAAAGGTGGTCAATGCCCCGGCGATGGAACAGGCGCTGGCCCGGCTGGATCGTTTCAACCTGTCGCGCAGCCCAAATTTCGAACCCCGGCGCACGGCGGCCATCCCGTCCTTCGTGGCCTCTGATGCAGGCGCGCTGTTCATGCCGGTGAAGGGCGGGCCGGAAGATGCGATCACCGCCTGGCTTGCTGCGCTGGGGGCGCCGCTGACCGGCCGCTTCGTGCAGAAAACCCTGCGCCAGTGGAAACGCACCCATCCCGGTCATCGCAGTTTTACGGTGATCCGTCACCCGCTGCCCCGGGCCTGGGGCGCCTATCAGCGGGTGGTGCAGGGGCAGGATGATGCCGGGCTGCGCCGCCTTCTGGTGAAAGCCTATCAATTGCCGCTGCCCGAGGTTGGCGCCGGGGCAGAGGCGCAGCGCCAGGGGTTTCTGGCCTTCCTGCGCTGGCTCAAACCCTATCTCTCTGGTCAGACCGGCCAGAAGATTGACGCGCATCTGGCCAGCCAGACCGCGATCCTGCAGGGCTTTGCCCAGTTTCAGGGGCCGGATCTGGTGCTGCGCGAAGACCGGCTTGCCAGCGGGCTGGCCTTTCTGGCCGCCGAACTGGGGCAAACCGCCCCGGATTTTCTGGCCGAAACCGCAGATCCGCTTCTGGCCCAGCTTTATGATGACGAGATCGAGGATGCCACGCGCGAAGCTTGCGCCCGCGATTACATGGGCTTCGGCTTTGGCCGCTGGCAGGCCCGCTGACGGGCAGGCCTGTTGACCGGCGGGCGCCCGGTCAGGCCGCCTGCGGCGCGCGGGTTTCCGTCAGGATGGCATAAAGCTTCGACGGATCGGTATTCGCGCGCAGCTTGGCGCAGATGCCGCTGTCGCGCATGGTGCGGCTGACCAGCGCCAGCGCCTTCAGATGTTCCACGCCCGAATCCTTGGGGGCGAACAGCCCGAACACCAGATCGACAGGCTGGCGGTCCACGCTGTCATAATCCAGCGGTTTTTCCAGCCGCACGAAAACCCCCACGATACCCGGCAGGTCTTCCAGCCGGGCATGGGGCAGGGCGATGCCATGGCCCACACCTGTGGGGCCAAGGCTCTCACGTTCCTGCAGACCATCCGTGGCGACGGCCGCGCTCAGCTTGTAGGCCGAACCCGCCATTTCGCCCAGCTCCTGGAACAGGCGCTTCTTGCTGGTCATCTGACTTACGACCCTGACGGCCTGTGGGTTCAGAATCTTCGAAAGTTCCATCAGGGTCGCCTGTCATGGACGCGCGGGCGCGTCACTTGCTGTTGCGCGGGTCGATCCAGCCGATATTGCCATCTTCGCGGCGATATACGACGTTCACCCCACCGTGTCCTTCATTGCGGAACACGAGCATCTTCTGCGCACCCAGTTCCAGCTGCATCACGGCTTCGCCGACGGTGATCGAAGGGATCTTCGTCTCCATCTCGGCAATCACGATGGGCTGCATTTCGGTGGCTTCGTTATCCTCGGGCTCTTCAGATGCGGCGAGGATATAGGAGGAACCACCGTCGAATTCAACAGGTGCCGTGCGGTCACGGTGATGGTCGCGCAGGCGGCGCTTGTAGCGGCGCAGCTGCTTGTCCATCTTTTCGCGGCAGGCCTCGAAGGCCGCATAGATTTCTGACGCATGGCCCTTGGCCGCCGCGTTCAGACCCGTCGAAAGATGGATCGTGGCCTCGCAATAATACTCATGCGCAGTGCGCGAAAAGACGATCACAACCTCGGTCGGGCGTTGGGCGTATTTATCCACCACCTCGCCCAGTTCGGCCTTCACATGGGTCTGAAGTGCCTCACCGATGTCGATCTGTTTTCCGCTGATCTGGTAACGCATGGCTCCTCCTTCACGATGGCAGCAAGGCACATCCTGCATCATGCAGGGTTACCCGCTGATGAATTTTATATGGGTCCGCCAATACCTTGACACCAGAGGAGCGGGGGCAGAAACCTGCCTGCGGGGCTGTGGTGAAAGGGGCGGTTGACGCTCGCATCCCCGTATTTGGAGACCGGGCAGCGCTGGTTGTCAACTGCTTCGTGACGCTTGCGTAAAAAGGGGCAGCTGCCCGCTCAGACCATGCGGAAGTTCTCGCCCAGATAGACGCGGCGCACGGTTTCATCGGCCACGATCTCGTCCGTGGTGCCGTTCATAAGCACGGTGCCGTCATGCAGGATATAGGCGCGGTCCACGATCTCCAGCGTTTCGCGCACGTTGTGATCGGTGATCAGAACGCCCAGCCCGCGCGATTTCAGATCCTGCACCAGATGGCGAATCTCGCCCACGGCGATCGGGTCCACCCCGGCAAAAGGTTCATCCAGCAGCAGATATTTCGGATCGGCTGCCAGGCAGCGCGCGATTTCCACCCGCCGCCGCTCGCCACCCGACAGCGCAAGGGCTGGCTCCCGCCGCAGATGGGTGATCGAAAAATCCGACAACAGCTCTTCCAGCCGTTCGCGCCGGGTATGGGGGTCGGATTCGCGGATCTCCAGCACGGCCAGAATATTGTCCTCGACCGACAGCCCCCGGAAGATCGACATTTCCTGCGGCAGATAGCCCACGCCCAGCCGGGCGCGGCGGTACATCGGCAGCGCGGTCACATCCTTGCCATCAATCAGCACCTGCCCGCCCTCGGGCGTCACAAGGCCGGCAATGGCGTAAAAACAGGTGGTCTTGCCCGATCCGTTGGGGCCCAGCAGCGCCACAACCTCGCCCCGGTGCAGATCCAGCGTGACATCGCGGATCACCGGGCGCTTCTTGTAGCTTTTGCGCAGGTTGCGCACCTGCAGGCCCGCAGCCACATTGGCCGAATCAAAGGGCATCACTTTTTCCCCGGCACAAAGACGGTGGATACCCGGCCTTCCATCACGCCGGTGCCTGCCTTCAGGTCGATCACCAGTTTCTGGCCCGCAATGGCGCTTTGCCCCTGGGTCAGCAGCACATCGCCCGTCATCACCACTTCGCCGCTGTCGATGGTATAGACGGCCTCGCGCGCTTCGGCGGCCTCAGAGGCGCTGGCCAGCGTCACGCCGCCGGTGGCGTGCAGCCGCCGGATCGCCTTGCCGCCGTCGTCATATTCCACGCGCACACTGGCCGCAGACAGCCGCATCTCGCCCTGACCCACCAGAACATTGCCGGTGAAGACCGCCGATCCATCCGCCTGATTCACGGCCAGGCTGTCGGCCTGCACCTCGACCGGCAGGGTGGTATCCTGTTTCAGGCCACCGAAGGCCACCGAGGCCTGCTGCGCCATTGCGCCGGATGCTGCGCCAAGGGCGCAGAGCAGGGTCACGGCACGGAAAAGCGTAAACATCATGGCCTCAGCGATCTGATTGCGGATCGTATATCAGGGTGACCCGGCCATTGAAAACCAGAAGATACTCCCCCTTGCCGGCTTCCGAGGGGCTTATCTGCATCCCGCCCGCCGTAATGCGCCCCGGCGGGCCGAATCCTTCCACCGGACCCAGGCTTTCCGCCCCGGTCCGGTCCAGCGCCAGCCGCATGGCATCGGTGCGCAATTCATATCCGGTCGATGTGGCCACCAGCACGCCGCTTTGCAGCAGAACTTGGCCCGCCTGCTGTTCCACCTGCATCGCCCCGGCGGTCAGCGCGGTATGGGCACCATCGGGCGTCGCCAGCTGTGCCGATACCTTCGCCGCCGATGCGCCGCTGCCATCGCCCGGCCGCGCCTCTGTGGCGGTGACGGTGATGCGCGATCCGTCCTTGGTGACGCCGGCATAGGCCGCATCCGTCATGCGCGGTTCGCGGATGCGTTCGGCAATATCCACCTCGGCATAGGGCAGTGCTGCATCCGGATCGACCTTGCGCGCCACCAGAAACAGCGTCGACAGGATCGCCAGCGCCATCAGCGGCAGGGCAACCTTCAGCCATCCGACAAGGCGGGAATGACTGTCCATGCGNNGGGGGGAAGATGGCGCCCCGCGCGCCCCTGTTCAATCCCCGGTGTCAGGGGCCGGCATCAGTGGCTGAAGATATCCGAAGGTTCCTGCCAGCCCAGCAGATCAAGCTCGGCCCGCACCGGCAGAAAATCGAAACAGCGCTGCGCCAGCTCCATCCGCCCTTCGCGGATCAGCCGGGCCTCCAGCGCGGCTTTCAGCGCATGAAGATACAGCACATCCGATGCCGCATATTCCTTCTGCGCCTCGGTCAGATCGGTGGCGCCCCAGTCCGACATCTGCTGCTGCTTCGATACATCGACGCCCACCAGCTCTTGCAGCAGATATTTCAGCCCGTGCCGGTCGGTGAAGGTGCGGATCAGCCGCGATGCGATCTTGGTGCACCAGACCGGCGCCGTGGTCACGCCAAAGGCCTGTTTCATCGCCGCAATGTCGAACCGGCCGAAATGGAACAGCTTCACCACCGCCGGATCGGTCAGCAACCGTTCCAGATTGGGGGCGCTGGTCTGGCCGCGCGCGATCTGCACCAGATGCGCATGGCCGTCCCCGGCAGACAGCTGCACCACGCACAGCCGGTCGCGGCGCGGATCAAGCCCCATGGTTTCGGTGTCGATCGCCACCACCGGGCCAAGCGTCAGGCCGTCTGGCAGATCAGTCTTGTAAAGATGGATTGCCAAGGCCGCCTCCGCGCTGTTGCAGCGCCGGGATAGACCTGTGGCTGCGGCGGGTCAACGGTT
>DOMY01000141.1:0-6553 GCA_003509785.1 Gemmobacter sp. | reverse complement strand
GAGGACTCGAACCTCCACGTCTTGCAACACTGGTACCTGAAACCAGCGCGTCTACCAATTCCGCCATCTGGGCGATGTCGTGGGGCGGTGTTTACGGCTGTGCGCCGGGGGTGTCAACAGGCTGCGGCAAAAAAATCCGAAGGGATTTGCGGCTTGTTTGGCAAAGCCCTTAAAGTTATGGAGTGAAGCAACTTAGCACCATTCCGGGAAGGGCTCGCAGGATGAGCAAGCTGGTCACGATCTATGGCGGTTCGGGCTTCGTCGGGCGATACATCGCGCGGCGCATGGCGAAAGAGGGTTGGCGCGTCCGCGTCGCCGTCCGTCGCCCGAACGAGGCGCTGTTCGTTCGTCCCTATGGCGCGGTCGGCCAGGTAGAGCCGATCCTGTGCAATATCCGCGATGATGCCAGCGTGCGCGCCGCGCTGCAGGGCGCCGATGCCGTGGTCAACTGCGTGGGTATTCTGAACGCCGTGGGCAAGAACAAGTTCGATGCCGTGCAGGCCGAAGGTGCGGGCCGCGTCGCCCGTCTGGCTGCGGCAGAGGGTGTGGCCCATCTGGTGCAGATCTCGGCCATCGGCGCCGATGCCGGTTCCGACAGCGATTATGCACGCAGCAAAGCCGAAGGCGAGGCTGCGGTTCTGGCGGCTTTCCCGTCGGCGGTGATCCTGCGGCCTTCGGTGATCTTCGGCAATGAAGACCAGTTCTTCAACCGCTTCGCCGGCATGGCCCGCAACAGCCCGGTCCTGCCGATCTTCGCGGCCGATACGAAATTCCAGCCCGTGCATGTCGAAGACGTGGCCTCTGCCGCTGTGAAGGCGGTGCTGGGTCAGGCTGAACCGGGGATCTACGAGCTTGGCGGGCCGGATGTCGCCAGCTTTGCCGAGCTGATGCACATCATGCTGGGCGTGGTAGAACGTCGCCGCCTTGTGCTGCCGCTGCCGCGCTTTGCCGGGCGGCTGATGGCCTTCGGCTTCGATGCGGTGCAGGCGCTGTCGCTGGGCCTGATCGAAAACAAGGTGCTGACCGGCGATCAGCTGAAAAACCTGTATCGCGACAATGTGGTGGCGCCCGGCGCCCGGGGCTTTGCCGATCTGGGCATCACCCCCAATGCCATCGGCGCGGTTCTGCCGGAATATCTGTGGCCCTACCGCCCGACCGGGCAATATGCGGCGATCAAGGCTTCGGCCAAAAATCTGCGCAAAGTCTGACCCTTGGCCGATCAGTCGCTGATTGCTGCCGCCGTTCTGGGGATACTGGAAGGGCTGACAGAGTTCATTCCGGTATCTTCGACCGGCCATATCCTTCTGGCCGGTCACTTCATGGGGTTCGAAAGCGCGGGCCGCAGCTTCGAGGTGGTGATCCAGCTGGGCGCGGTGCTGGCGGTGCTTTCCGTCTATGCCGCCAAGCTGTGGCAGGTGTTTTCCACCGCGCATGAAGATCCCAAGGCCTTTCGCTTTATCGTCGCGGTGGCGCTGGCCTTTCTGCCCGCTGTCGTGATCGGCGTTCTGGCGCATGGGTTCATCAAATCCGTCCTGTTCGAAACGCCCCGGCTGATTGCCGCCATGCTGGTGATCGGTGGTGTGATTCTGCTGTGGGTGGACCGGCTGAAGCTGACCCCGAAATACGAAGATGCGATGGATGTGCCGCTGGGGGTGGCGCTGAAGATCGGCTTCATCCAGTGCCTTGCCATGGTGCCGGGCACGTCGCGCTCTGGCGCGACCATCGTGGGGGCGCTGTTGCTGGGGGTCAGCAAACGGGGGGCGGCCGAGTTTTCGTTCTTCCTGTCAATGCCGACCATGGCCGCCGCTTTCGCCTATGATCTGTGGAAAAATCGGGCAGTTCTGGATCAGGGTGCCCTTTCAGAGATCGCCGTGGGCTTTGTGCTGGCCTTCATTTCGGCGGTTCTCGTGGTGAAGTGGCTGCTGGGCTATGTGTCACGGCATGGCTATGCGCTGTTCGGCTGGTGGCGAATCATCATCGGCTCTGTGGCCTTCACCCTGCTTTCGTTGGGTTTTTAGGGTAATTGGTAAGCTGTGCTGACCTAGTTTTCGTCAAATAGGGCAGAAAAACTGATCCATTCCCGAAAAAACCGCAAACAAGGTCAGTATTGCTGACTTTTATTCAGATTTGACCTGCGGTATCAAGGCGCACCCACCGATATGCCGAAGGGAGGCGCCGACATGGCCAAGGAACGTATGCTCCAGTTTGTGACTGTGAAACGGGAGATGCCCGAAAAGCGTCCGGCCAATCTGCGCGCCCATGATTTCCACGAGATTTACCGGGAGTTCGCGGCGCAGAAGGCGACCGAGCAATCCAGCCGCTGCAGCCAGTGCGGCGTGCCCTATTGCCAGTCGCATTGCCCGCTGCACAACAACATCCCCGACTGGCTGCGCATGACCGCCGAAGGGCGGCTGCAGGAAGCCTATGAGCTGAGCCAGGCCACCAACAGCTTTCCCGAAATCTGCGGCCGCATCTGCCCGCAGGACCGGCTGTGCGAAGGCAATTGCGTGATCGAACAATCGGGCCATGGCACGGTGACCATCGGTTCGGTCGAGAAATACATCACCGATACCGCCTGGGAAAACGGCTGGGTCAAGCCGGTGAAACCGCTGATGGAACGCGCCGAAAGCGTGGGCATCATCGGGGCGGGCCCCGGCGGGCTGGCGGCGGCCGACATGCTGCGCCGCAAGGGTTTTCAGGTGACGGTCTATGATCGCTATGATCGGGCAGGCGGTCTGATGACCTATGGGATTCCGGGCTTCAAGCTGGAAAAACCTGTTGTGATGCAACGGGTTGAACAGCTGGAGCAATCGGGCGTCAGCTTCGTCATGAATTGCAAGGTGGGCGAGGATCTGAGCTTTGACGCCATCCGGGGCCAGCATGATGCGGTGCTGATCGCCACCGGCGTCTACAAGATGCGGGATGTGGGCGCGCCGGGCGTTGGCCAGGCGGGTATCGTGCAGGCGCTGGATTACCTGACGGCCTCGAACCGCAAGAGCTTTGGCGACGATGTCGAGGCCTATGAAAGCGGCGAGCTGAACGCCGAAGGCAAGCGCGTCGTGGTCATCGGCGGTGGCGATACGGCCATGGATTGCGTGCGCACGGCCATCCGTCAGGGCGCGACTTCGGTGAAATGCCTGTATCGCCGCGACCGGGCAAACATGCCGGGCAGCCAGCGTGAAACGCAGAATGCCGAAGAAGAAGGCGTTGAATTCGTTTGGCTTTCTGCGCCCAAAGGCTTTACCGGCAATGGCGCGGTTGAAGGCGTGATCGTGCAGAAGATGCGCCTTGGCGCGCCGGATGCCAGCGGTCGGCAGATGCCCGAGGTGATCGAGGGTGCGGATTACGTCGAAGGCGCCGATCTGGTGATTACCGCCCTGGGGTTCGAGCCGGAAGACCTGCCGAAGCTTTGGGGCGTGCCGGATCTGGCGGTGACGCGCTGGGGCACGATCAAGGCCGATTTCCGCACGCATCAGACCGCCATTCCCGGCGTGTTTGCGGCAGGCGACATCGTCCGCGGCGCCTCGCTGGTGGTCTGGGCCATCCGCGACGGGCGCGAAGCGGCGGATGCCATCGCGGATTACATCGCCCAGCCGGCGAGTGTCGCGGCAGAGTGAGGGGCAAAAGCCCCGGGCGCATGGCGTATGGAAAGCGTCGGCACTCCGTATGGCTTCTGTCGGGACAGCAGGGCTGACAGCGGGCACGGTGTGCGGGCGGGGTGTGGTGGCGTGACTGCGGCGGAATGCGGCAGCATGTCTGACCCGATCAGGAAAGGCCGCGAGGCGATGGACAGGGCAAGGCAGAGCGAGGGGCAGGGCGGCGCGGCAGCGCCCGTACCGGCACAGCCCGCCGCGCGCCGCCCGATCCATGTCGAGACGCTGCGCGATGATGACCGGCTGCGCATCTGGCGGCATCCGGGGCAGGGGCGGCGGCTGGTGGTGGCGTTTTCGGGCGTCGGCACCGACCGCAGCAAACCCCCGCCGCTGGAGCTGGCGCGGGTGGCCACCGGGCCTGCGGGCGATCCGGCGCTGTTCTTTGCCGATCCGGCGCGCAGCTGGCTGAATGCGCCGGGCCTGATCGAAGAGGTGGCAGGGCTGGTGCAGGCCGAGGCCGCGCGTCTGGGCGTGGACGAGGTTGTGGCGGTGGGCCATTCGATGGGCGGGTTTTCGGCGCTGGCGCTGGGGGGCCATGTGCGGCTGAGCCGGGTTCTGGCGCTATCGCCGCAGTTTTCGGTCGATCCTTCGGTGGTGCCGGACGAGCCGCGCTGGCCGATGTTCCGCAAGCATATCGCGGAATACCGCATCCGCCGCGCGGATGAGCAGATGCAGCCGGGGACGCAGTATTATGTGATCTTCGGCAAGCACCGCCGCGAGGCGCCGCAGCTGCGTCTGGTGCCCAAGGCCGCGAATGTCGCGCTGTTCATGCTGCCCGATGTGCGGCACGATTCGGTGAAGCGGCTGGCGCAGCAGGGTGTGCTGGAAGAGGTGATCCAGCTGGCCTTTGGCGGGCGGACCCGCAAGTTGAGAATCCTTCTGCGCGAACAGATGCGCGGATATCAGGTGAGCCCGGAAGGGCGGGAGGCGGCATGAAGATCTGCACTCTGGTTCTGGCCATGGCTCTGGCCGTGCCTGCAACGGCACAGGCGGGCAGTTTCATCGCGCCCGAGGGCTGTGAGACATTCCTGACCGTGCAATCGCGCGGCTGCCGGGTGTCGAACCATTATCGCTGCACGGCGGATCAGCCGGGCGATCAGTGGCGCGCGGATTTCGATCAGGAGGGGGTCTATTTCCTCAGCCGGACGGATGCCGAGGCGCAATGGGTGGAAAGCTATGAGTTCAACCCCGATCTGCGGCAGTCGCTGGATGCGGGGGCGGCCGATCCGGCGAGCTTTACCGCGCTGCTGGGCGGGCGGGATGATTTCGATTTCCGGCTGACCAAGGATGACGGCGCCCGCAGCCATGTGACCGGGTTCGACGAGCTGACCGGCAAGGTGGTGACCATCGACAAGGTGCCGCTGCCGCAGACCGCCTTTGAATTCACCGAAGTTGATGATGCGGGCAATATCCTGCGCCGGGCGCGGGGGCATGAATATATCCATCCCGAATGGCGGCTGTTCTTTGCTGGCCCGTCGGAATGGTGGGATGGCACGGGCTGGCAGCCGGTGGATGGCAGCCCGATGCAGTTCATCCTGCCGGGCGAGCCCGGCTTTGCCGCGACGCAGCCGATTTTCGAATGTGGCGCGCTGATGTCGCAGGGGCCGCTGGACCGTTTGCTGCAGCAGGTGCGCCATGAGCGGTGAGCGGACGGGCGGCTGTCTTTGCGGCGCGGTGCGCTATGTCGCGGCGCTGGATGCGGAGCATCAGCATCTTCATGCCTGCCATTGCACCATGTGCCGCCGCGTTTCGGGCGGGGTGGCGTTCAGCGTCATGGTGCCTGCCGCCGCCATGCGGGTGAACGGGGCCGAACATGTGACCACCTATGCCTCGTCCGACTGGGCGGCGCGGTCTTTCTGCGCCCGCTGCGGATCGGGGCTCTGGTATCGGCTGACGCAGCCGGATGCCGCGACTGCCGATTACTATCTGTCGGCGGGCACGCTGGATGACCCCAACGGCCTGCCGCTGACCCGCGAGATCTATATCGATACCAAGCCCGACGGCTTTGCCTTCGCGGGCGACCATTCACGACTGACCGGGGCCGAATTCGAGGCCTCGCTGCAAGCCAACCCAGAGGAGTGAGCCATGACAATCTATGATGAAGCCTGGGTGAAGGCCGAGGAAACCAAGCGCGCCTGGATGCACGAGCACGGGCTGTACAAGGAGGATGACGAACATTCCTCCTGCGGGGTCGGCCTTGTGGTGGCGATTTCGGGCAAGCCGTCGCGCAAGGTGGTGCAATCGGGGATCGACGCGCTGCGGGCGATCTGGCACCGCGGTGCGGTGGATGCCGATGGCAAGACGGGCGATGGCGCGGGGATCCATGTGCAGATCCCGGTCAAGTTCTTTTACGACGTGATCCGCCGCACCGGCCACGAGCCGGATGTGAACAAGCTGGTGGCCGTGGGGCAGGTGTTCCTGCCGCGCACCGATTTTGCCGCGCAGGAGCGTTGCCGCACGATCGTGGAAACCGAAGTGCTGCGGATGGGCCATTACATCTATGGCTGGCGCCATGTGCCGGTGGATATCTCGGTGCTGGGCGACAAGGCCAATGCGACGCGGCCCGAGATCGAACAGATCTTGATCCGCTGCGAAAAGGATATCGACCAGGAACAGTTCGAGCGCGAGCTGTACATCATCCGTCGCCGGATCGAAAAGGCGGCGCTGGCGGCGCATATCCAGGGGCTTTACCTGTGTTCGCTGTCGTGCCGGTCGATCATCTACAAGGGCATGATGCTGGCCGAGCAGGTTTCGGTCTTCTATCCCGATCTGCAGGACGAGCGGTTCGAATCCACCTTTGCGATCTATCACCAGCGCTACAGCACCAACACCTTCCCGCAGTGGTGGCTGGCGCAGCCGTTCCGGATGCTGGCCCATAACGGCGAGATCAACACGCTGAA
>DOMY01000150.1:529-9821 GCA_003509785.1 Gemmobacter sp. | reverse complement strand
GTTGTCGAAATATCCTCGGGGGGTGCGGGGGGCAGACAGCCCCCCGCTGGCGAAGATCATGCCGCCTGCGATACGGCGGTCTGGTAGAAGGTTTCCCCCTTGGTGGCCATGTCGCGCAGCAGGGCGGGGGCGGCGAAGCGGGGGCCGTGGCTGGCGGCGAGGTTGTCGCAGATTTCAACCGCGCGGGCGGCGCCCAGGATATCCAGCCAGCCGAAGGGGCCGCCGGACCAGGGCGCGAAGCCCCAGCCGAGGATGGCGCCGACATCGCCTTCGCGGATATCGGTCAGCACGCCGTCTTCCAATGCCCGCACCGCCTCCAACACCTGGGCCATCAGCAGGCGGTGCTGTACCGCTGCCAGATCGGGCTGGGCATCTGCCACCGGCCATGCGGCAGCCAGCCCCTCCCACAGGCCGAGCCTTTCGCCCTTGTCGGAATAGGTATAGAAGCCCGCATTGGCCTTGCGCCCCAGCCGCCCCTGATCGGCCATGCGGAAGATCACCTCATCCACCGCGCCATCGGGATAGGCATCCCCCATCGCGGCCCGGGTGGCCTTTGCGATCTTCACCCCCAGATCAATCGAGGTTTCATCCACCAGCTGCAGCGGCCCGAGCGGCATCCCCACCAGTTTCGCGGCATTTTCGATCAGCGCCGGTTCCACGCCCTCGGCCACCATGCGGATGCCTTCGTTGATGTAGGGTATGATGCAGCGGTTGGCGTAGAAGAACCGCGCATCGTTCACCACGATCGGCGTCTTGCGGATCTGGCGCACGAAATCCAGCGCCTTGGCCACCGCACGATCCCCGGTCTCTTTGCCGCGGATGATTTCCACCAGCATCATCTTGTCGACGGGCGAGAAGAAATGGATGCCGATGAACTGATCCGGGCGGGCAGAAGCCTTGGCCAGCGCGGTGATCGGCAGGGTGGAGGTATTGGTGGCAAAGATGCAGTCGGGGCCCACGGCGGCTTCGACCTTTGCCGTCACCTCGGCCTTCACCTTCGGATCTTCGAACACGGCCTCCACGATCAGATCGCAGCCTGCCAGCGCCGTGTAATCGGCGGTGGCGGTGATGCGGGCCAGCACCTCGGCCTTCTTCTCGGCCGTGACCTTGCCGCGCTTCATGCCCTTGTCGAGCAGGCTTTCGGAATGGGCGCGGCCGCGTTCTGCCGCCTCGAGCGTGGCGTCGATCAGCACCACCGCGATGCCTGCATTGGCCGCGACATAGGCGATGCCCGCGCCCATCATGCCTGCGCCGATCACGCCCAGCTTCGCCACCTTCTGATCGGCCACCTGCGGCCGGTTGGCGCCTTTTTCCAGCGCTTCCTTGTTGATGAACAACGACCGGATCATCGCGGTGGAGGAGGGGTTCATCAGAACCGAGGTGAACTGCCGCGCCTCGATCTTCAGCGCGGTGTCAAAGGGCACCAGTGCGCCTTCATAGACGGCCGAAAGCAGCGCCTTTGCGGCGGGGTAGACGCCCTGCGTCTTGCCATTCACCATGGCGCTGGCGCCCACGAAGGTCATGAAACCCGCCGGGTGATAGGGGGTGCCGCCGGGCATCTTGTAGCCTTTGGCATCCCAGGGTTTCACCAGATCGGCGTCTTTTGCCGTCAGCACCCATTCCTTTGCGCGGGTCAGCAGGTCTTCGGGGGCCACCACCTCGTCGATGAGACCGGCGGCCTTGGCTTTTTTCGGATCGCTCAGCTTGCCTTCCAGCAGGAAGGGCGCGGCAGCCATGGCGCCCAGCTTGCGCACCAGCCGGGTGGTGCCGCCTGCGCCGGGGAAGATGCCGACCATGATTTCCGGCAGGCCGATCTTGGCTTTCGGATTGTCGGCGGCAATGATGCGGTGGCAGGACAGCGGCAGTTCCAGCCCGATGCCCAGGGCCGTGCCGGGCAGGGCGGCGACAATGGGCTTGCCCCCTTTCAGCGTCTTCGGGTCCATCCCGGCGCGTTCGATCTTGCGCAGCACGGCGTGCATCTGCATCACGCCGTCAAAGATTGCCTGCGCGCCGCCGGTGCGCATCTGCGCGATCACGTTCAGATCCATGCCGCCTGCAAAGTCCTTCTTGCCGCTGGTCAGGATGATGCCCTTCACCGCCGGATCGGCCAGGGCCGCGTCGATCAGCCCGTCCAGTTTGGCGAATCCGGCCATCGACATGACGTTCATGCTTTTGGCGGCGACATCCCAGGTGATGGTGGCGACGCCATCGGCATCTGTGGTGATGTGGAAATCGGTCATGCGCTTCCTCCTAGCGGATTTCAGGGGGCGGGTGTCGGCGGGGGCTGCGCGCCCCCGCACCCCGCGGGATATTTGGGCCAAGATAAAAGCAGAAGGCCGGACCCTTGCGAGGCCCGGCCCTTTGAATGTTCGCAGGCGGCGGCGGATCAGGCCGAAATCAGCATCCCCTTGCCGCGCGCCAGTTCCTTCATCTTTTCCTGCAGCTTTTCAAAGGCGCGCACCTCGATCTGCCGGATGCGTTCGCGGCTGACGCCATAGGATTCAGACAGGTCTTCCAGCGTGACCGGCTCATCGCTGAGGCGGCGCTGCACCAGAATGTCCTTTTCCCGGTCGTTCAACACCGACATGGCCTGCGCCAGCAGCTGACGCCGCGCATCCAGCTCGTTGCGCTCTTCATAGGCGCCGGCCTGATCGCTGTCTTCATCCTCCAGCCAGTCCTGCCATTGCGTCGTGCTGTCGCCATCGGAACCGACCGTCGCGTTCAGCGAAGCGTCAGATCCGGCCAGGCGGCGGTTCATGTCGATCACTTCGGTTTCGGTGACCGACAGATCCTTGGCGATGCGGGCCACGTTTTCGGGCCGCAGATCACCATCCTCCAGCGCGCCGACCTTGGCCTTGGCCTTGCGCAGATTGAAGAACAGCTTTTTCTGCGCTGAAGTGGTGCCCAGTTTCACCAGCGACCAGGACCGCAGGATGTATTCCTGAATGGCGGCACGGATCCACCACATGGCATAGGTCGCCAGGCGGAAGCCTTTTTCAGGGTCAAAGCGCTTCACAGCCTGCATCAGGCCGACATTCGCCTCGGAGATGACCTCCGCCTGCGGCAGGCCATAGCCGCGGTAGCCCATGGCGATCTTCGCCGCGAGCCGCAGGTGCGAGCCGACCATGCGATGGGCCGCCGCCGGATCTTCATGATCGACCCAGCGCTTGGCCAGCATATATTCCTCTTCCGGCTCCAGCAGGGGAAACTTGCGGATCTCCTGCATGTAGCGATTCAGGCCCTGTTCCGGGCTTGGTGCGGGAAGGTTGGCATATGTGCTCATGGTCTGGCCCCCTTATCGCCCGGCGGATGTCGCCCCCGCCATGGCTGGTTTACGTCTGTATCGTGACGGTGCGGTGGCAGGAAGTTCTGCAACTGACCTCACAGCTTTTAACGTCAGATGGCGTGGTTCCGTTCCCTTTGCGACGAATGTGACACCGGTTTCACGCATCTGTGTGCCGACGCGACCTTGCGTGTGCCGGTTGCAGATCAGATTGCACCATTCCACAGATATTGGTAAGGGAACATAACCAATATCGGAGTCTGCCATGCCCGCCATCACCTGCATCGAAGATCTGAAACGGATTCATGCCCGCAAGGTGCCGCGCATGTTCTATGATTATGCAGAGTCGGGCAGTTATACGGAACAGACCTTCCGCGAGAATGTCAGCGATTTTGCCCAGATCCGTCTGCGGCAGAAGGTGGCGGTCGACATGTCGAACCGCAGCATCGCGGGCCGCATGATCGGCCAGCCTGTCACCATGCCGGTGGCCCTGGCGCCGGTGGGGCTGACCGGGATGCAATCGGCGGATGGCGAGATCAAGGCGGCGCGCGCGGCCGAAAAGTTCGGCGTGCCCTTCACCCTGTCGACCATGTCGATCTGTTCGATCGAAGATGTTGCGGCCCATACCTCTGCCCCCTTCTGGTTTCAGCTTTACGTCATGAAGGATGAAGATTTCGTTGACAGGATCATCGACCGGGCCAAGGCCGCAAACTGTTCGGCACTGGTGCTGACACTGGATCTGCAGATTCTTGGCCAGCGGCACAAGGATATCAAGAACGGGCTTTCGGCGCCGCCGAAGCTCACGATCCCGAACATCCTGAACATGATGACCAAGCCGGAATGGTGCCTCGGGATGCTGGGCACCAAACACCGTAGCTTTGGCAATATCGTGGGCCATGCAACGGGCGTGGGCGATCTGTCCTCGCTGTCCAGCTGGACGGCGGAACAGTTCGATCCGCAGCTGGACTGGGGCAAGGTGGCGCGCATCCGTGACCGCTGGGGTGGCAAGCTGATCATCAAGGGCGTGCTGGATGCCGACGATGCCCGCCGCGCCGCCGATTTCGGCGCCGATGCCATCGTGGTTTCCAATCATGGCGGGCGGCAGCTCGATGGCGCCCTGTCCTCGATCCGCATCCTGCCGCAGGTCGTGCGGGCGGTGAAGGGCCAGACAGAAATCTGGATCGACAGCGGCATCCGCTCCGGTCAGGATATCCTCAAGGCGCTGGCGCTGGGGGCCGATGGCACGATGATCGGGCGCAGCTATATCTATGGCCTGGGCGCCATGGGCGAAGCCGGCGTGACCAAGGCGCTGGAGGTGATGCAGAAAGAGCTGGACACCACCATGGCCCTGTGTGGCGAGCGGGACATCCGCAACCTTGGGGCACATAACCTGCTGGTGCCAAAGGATTTCGAAGGCGATTGGGCCTGATGCCGCTCAGGCGCGGACGGGTGCCCCGCCGCGCCGCGCCATCAGGGGGGCCAGCACCAGCACCAACAGCAGCATGGCGGCGGCAAAGACAAAGGCCGCCCGCAGGCTGAACGCCCCCGCCAGAAAGCCCAGCATCGGCGGCCCCACGAAATAGCCGAAATAGCCATACAGCGTGGCCCGGGCCACCGCACGCGCGCGGGCCTCTGGCTGGGCCAGCCGTCCGGTCAGCGAAAAGGCCGTGGGCGCGATCACCGAAGATCCCAGCCCCATGATGATGAANNCCAGCCCCTGCCCCGCCAGCCGCGCAAATCCCATGGTCAGCGCCAGCGCAGCAGGCCCCATCGCTCCCTCCGCCGGGCTGCCGCCCAAGGTCTGTTCGATATGCAGCGCCGACCAGTTTTCGGCGGCATTTTCCGTCAGAAAGGCAATCAGCACGATGCCGCCGCCCAGCAGCGGGATCACGCCCAGCCCCGCCCCGCCATTGGCCGGGCGGGCAAGGCCGCGGATCGTGCCATCCCGCTCCCAGGTCAGCAGGCCCAGCGCCAGCGCCACCAGCGCCATGGTCGCCGTCACCCAGCCGGGCGCCCAGGCGGCATCCCGCATCACGCCCGTGGCCGTGGCCCCGCCGGCATAGCCGAAGGAATAGGCGGCATGGCACAGCGTCATCAGATGCAGCTTGCGCTCGGCCTCCAGCGCCGAAACACGGGCATTCATCAGCACATCGGTCAGCCCCGTTGCCGCCCCCGCGCAGATCATCGCCAGCGGAAACAACGCCACCACCTGCACCTGCCCCGGCAACGCAAAGCTGGCGGCCATGGCCAGCGTGGCCACCGGCAGCGCCATGCGGCCCAGCCCTACCCCGATGCGCGGCGCCAGGATCATGGCCACCACCGCAGCAATCGGCGTCATCAGCATCAGCAGGCCCAGCCGGGCCTCATCCACCCCCAGCTGCGCCTTCAGATCGGGCAAAACGGCGGCAAATGTGCCCCAGAGCACGCCCATGGCCGCAAAAGCCGCAAGCGGCGCGCGGGCCACCACAATCATTCTGGTTGACAGCATGGGGCACCTCTCGCGCTTGCGCGACAGCTAGCCCGCCTGGCCCGGGCGGGCAAGCCTGCCCCCGACACCGGCGCCCCTGCCTGCGACAGGCGGCCGAATGGCGCGCGGCGATCAGCCCGCGCGCGGAAAGGCTTGTGCCAGATCGCGGTGACAGGCCGCCCCCGCCATCGCCCCATCTGCCGCCGCCATCACCGCCGAAGGCACCGGTCGCGCCACATCCCCCGCCGCAAAGACGCCGGGCACAGTGGTCGCCTTCATCATGGATGTGGCGATGATCGGCCCCTGCATCCCGGCCTCCATCGCACAACCCAACCTCTGCGCCAGATCACAGGCCGGTTCAGCCCCCGCCTTCACATACAGCGCCGCCAGCGGCACCACCTGCCCCCCCGGCATCACCGCCCCCGTGACCCGGCGCCCCTCATGGCTCAGCCGCAGCGGCAGCCCATCGGCCAGCCGCACCCCGGCGGCACGCAACTGCACCTGTTCGGCCTCTGGCACTGGCGCCATGGGAAACAGCGTCAGATCATCGGTCCATTCCCGCAGGAACACCGCGAATTCCGCAATCCCCGGCCCGGCCAGCAGCCCGGTCGGCCGCCCGGCCAGCTCGTATCCATGGCAATAGGGGCAAGAGAACGCGGTCTCGCCCCAGATATCGGCCAGCCCCGGCAGATCCGGCAGCAGATCGCGCATCCCATAGGCCAGCACCAGCCGCCGCGCCCGCAGCGCAGCACCCGTGGCAAGGGTCAGTGCAAATCCCGGCCCCTCTGCCACCACATCCGTCACCCGTGCCTCGATCAGCCGCGCCTCGGGATAGGCCAGCAGATCCCGCAGGCCCGCCGCGCGCATCTCGGCCGGGGGGCGGCCATCCATCCCCAGAAACCCATGCCCGGCAGATGCCAGACGGTTGCGCGGCTGCCCTTCGTCGATCACCACCACCTGCCTGCGCCCGCGCGCCAGCTGCAAGGCCGCCGAAACCCCGGCAAAACTGCCACCGATCACCGCCGCATCCACCACACCGCTTTCCCGATCCATGCCGTTGCGCATACCCTGCTCCTTGTCATCCGAATCAAGAAACAATTATAGTTACATGAAACGCAACAGCAAGCTCTCCCTCGCGCTGCATGTGCTGGGCCATATGGCGCAGACGCCCGATCAGCCCCGCACCTCGGAAGATCTGGCGCGCCTGCATGACACCAATCCCGTCGTCGTCCGCCGCGTGCTGGGGCCCTTGCGCGCGGCGGGCATCCTGCTGGCGGAAAAGGGCCATCACGGCGGCTGGCGGCTGGCCCACCCCGCCGCCGCCATCACGCTGGAGGCAATCTATGCCGCGCTGGACGAGCCGTTTCTCAGCCCCGGCCGCTTCGCCCCGGCCCCGGGCCACCCCTGCGCCATCGAAACCGCAATGGCCGAAACCGTGAATGCCGCGATGATCGAGGCCGAAGCCGTGATCCGCCGCCATTTCGCACAGAAAACCCTTGCAGATATCGCAACAGCCTATGGCGCGGCGGCATTTTCCGCTTTCCCGCAAGGTGATTCGCCGCTATAGGCCGCCGATCCGTCATGCACCCTTGGAGGATGGCGGCAAACCTAACAAATGGAGAATTACCTATGGCACGCGAGATCGAAGATCTTCTCGCCGAGGTGCGGACGGGGACAGGCAAGGGGGCCGCTCGTCAAGCTCGTCGTGAAGGCTATGTTCCAGGTATCGTCTATGGTGACAAGCAAGAGCCTGTCGCCATCAAGATGAACTACAACACCCTGCTGAAGCGTCTGCGTCAAGGCCGCTTCCTGTCGACCCTGTTCAACCTGAAAGTCGAAGGCCAGCCCGACGTGCACGTCGTCTGCCGCGGCGTGCAGCGCGATGTGGTCAAGGATCTGCCGACCCATGTTGACTTCATGCGCCTGCATGATGACAGCCGCATCAACCTGTTCATCCACGTGAACTTCGTCAACCACGAGGCCTCGCCGGGCCTGAAGCGTGGCGGCGCCCTGACCGTCGTGCGCGCCGAAGTGGAACTGGAAGTTCTGGCTTCGGACATCCCGAGCGAGATCACCGTGGACCTGACCGACAAGAACTTCGGCGATGTGATCCACATCGAAGACGTTACCCTGCCGGCCGGCGCCAAGCCGACCATCGACCGGAACTTCGTGATTGCCAATATCACGGCTCCGTCGGGTCTGGTTGCAGAAGAATAATCCTCGGCCCCCGGGCCGAAGGCAGAACGCGGCAGGGGAAACCTTGCCGCGTTTTTGTTTGGGGTGACGCCAGATCCCCCACCAGCCCCGCGCGCGCCTGCCAGGGCGGCCCTGCCTGCCCGCAGCTTTCCACCAGCCCGTGCCACAACCTGCCCCGCACAGCCGGGCAAAAGCCGCAGCCCGCACAGCCGCTGCCCCCGCTCAAAAACCGGCGCGGCAGCAGCCCATGCGCAGCGATCACCGCGGCAAGACATTCAATTTCATGGGAAATTCTGATTGGCTGGGGCGCTAGGATTCGAACCTAGGTATGTCGGTACCAAAAACCGATGCCTTACCACTTGGCGACGCCCCAACCGTGCGGCGGTGTTTAGCCAAGCGCTGCGGAGGGTGCAAGTGCAAATTCGTGCGGGCGGTCATGGTTGCGGCAGGCCGGTTCAGGCGCTAAGCAGGCGCGATCATGCAGGTGGATGTCATCGTTCTTGGGGCAGGTGCTGCGGGGCTTTTCGCGGCGATCGAGGCAGGGCGGCGTGGCCGCCGGGTGCTGGTGGTGGATCATGCCCGCGCGGCGGGGGAGAAGATCCGCATTTCCGGCGGCGGGCGCTGCAATTTCACCAATATGGACATCCGGCCCGAATGCTTTCTGTCGCAGAATCCGCGCTTTGCGCTTTCGGCGCTGAAACGGTTCACCCAATGGGATTTCATCGCCCGGGTCGATGCGGCGGACATTGCCTGGCATGAAAAGACGCTGGGGCAGCTGTTCTGTGATGGTTCGGCCAAGCAGATTGTCGCCATGCTGCTGGATGATCTGGCGGCGGTGGGCGGGCAGCTGTGGCTGGAAACCGAACTGGGGGCCGTCACCCGGGCAGAGCAGGGATTCCGCGTGGACACCAGCCGGGGCCCGGTGCAGGCGGCCAGCGTGATCGTGGCGACGGGTGGCAAATCCATTCCCAAGATGGGCGCCACGGGGATCGGCTATCGCATTGCCGAAGGCTTTGGCCTGCCACTGGTGGAAACCCGGCCTGCGCTGGTGCCCTTGACGCTGGCCGATCAGGTGCTGGAACCGCTGAAGGCGCTGGCCGGCACAGCGGTGGATGGCCGCGCCAGCGCAGGCCGGACGGGATTTGACGAGGCGATCCTGTTCACCCATCGCGGCCTGTCTGGCCCGGCGATCCTGCAGATCAGCTCCTACTGGCGCGAGGGCGACAGCATCCGCCTTGATCTGGCCCGGGGGCAGGATGCCGCAGCAGGCTTGCGGCGGCTGCGGCAAGAGAATGGCCGCGTGGCATTGCGCACGGCGCTGGCGCGTCATGTGCCGGACCGGCTGG
>DOMY01000150.1:0-498 GCA_003509785.1 Gemmobacter sp. | reverse complement strand
GGCTGGCTGGGCGGCTACAACTTCCAATGGGCCTGGTCTTCGGGATGGGCTGCCGGTCAGGTGGCGTAAATCTGATAATGATGATTATGTAATATATCCACCTCGGCAGAGCCGGATTTCGCATCGGTTCTTGCCCTGTGGCCGCAGCTGGGGCATGTAGCGGCAACCCCAGACCAGAGGCACAGACATGACATTCTCCCGGTCCATCAAGATCGCCCCGTCGATCCTTTCTGCCGATTTCGCCAATTTCGGCGCCGAATGCGAAGCCATCGAGGCGCAGGGCTGCGACTGGGTGCATGTCGATGTGATGGATGGGCATTTCGTGCCGAATATCACTTTCGGGCCAAGCACCTGCGCGGCGATCCGCAAGCATATCAAGGGCGTGATGGATGTGCATCTGATGGTTGCCCCGGTCGATCCCTATATCGACGCCTTCGCACAATCTGGCGCCGATGTGCTGACCGCACATCTGGAGGCCGGGCCGCATATCCACCGCAC
>DOMY01000197.1 GCA_003509785.1 Gemmobacter sp. | reverse complement strand
GCGTAGTTCTGGAACACCATGGCGATATCGCGGTCGGCGGGATCGACCTCGTTCACCCGGCGGGCGCCGATGCGCACCTCGCCCGCGCTGATGTCTTCCAGCCCGGCCACCATGCGCAGCAGGGTGGATTTGCCGCAGCCCGAGGGGCCGACGATGGCGATGAACTCNNGGCCAGCACGGCCAGGGCGAAGGCCTCGTTGTAATCGGGGATCTGGCTGCCGATCCACACCTGCAGGATCTGCTTGATCCCGCGCATCAGGGTGAAGAACCGCTCTTCGGTCGTCATCAGCATCGGCCAGAGATACTGGTTCCAGCCATAGACGAACATGATGATGAAGATCGCGGCCATCATGGTTTTCGACAGCGGCAGCAGAATGTCGATGAAGAACTTGAACGGCCCGGCGCCGTCGATCCGCGCGGCCTCCAGCAGTTCATCGGGCACAGATTTGAAGAACTGCCGGAAGTAGAAGGTGCCGGTGGCCGAAGCCAGCAGCGGCACGATCAGCCCGGTATAGCTGTTGAGCAGGCCGAGAGAGGCNNGGCCGAGAGAGGACATGACCTGATAGGAGGGCATGATCCGCACCTCCAGCGGCAGCAGAAGGGTGGTGAAGATCACCCAGAACATCGCCGTGGCAAAGCGGAAGCGGAAATAGACCAGCGCATAGGCCGCCAGCATCGACAGCGCGATCTTGCCCACCGCAAAGCCCAGGCCGAGGATCAGCGAGTTCATCGCCATGCGCGCGCCGGTCACCTGCCCTGTAAAGCCGCCCTGCCGGGTCAGAACCTCGGTATAGGTTTCCACGCCATGGCCGCCGGGGGCCAGCGACAGCCCGTTCATGTGAATGTCGGCGGCAGTATGGGTGGAGGTCATGAAGGCCACGACCACCGGCAGGCCCATGAACAGGCAGCCAAGGATCAGGATCAGGTGATCGAGGGGTTTTGTGCGGTGCATGGGATCAGCTGTAATGGATGCGGCGTTCAAGGAAGCGGAACTGCGCGATGGTCAGCGCGAAGACCACGATCATCAGGATCACCGATTGCGCCGAAGATCCGCCCACATCATTGCCGCGGAACCCGTCGAGATAGACCTTGTAAACCAGCGTCATCGGGTTGTTGGCGGGCTTGTCCTTCACCATCACGTCGATGATGCCGAAGGTGTCGAACAGCGCGTAAGTGATGTTGATGATAAGCAGGAAGAAGGCGGTCGGCGCCAAGAGCGGCAGCGTCACGGTGCGGAACCGGCGCCAGCCGTTGCGGCAATCAATCACCGCCGCCTCGCGCACCGAAACCGGAACGGCCTGCAGGCCCGACAGGAAGAAGATGAAGTTATAGGGCACCTGTTTCCAGACCGAGACGAGGATCATGGCAAAGGCGGTATCGGTATAGTTCAGCCCCACCTTCATATCCCAGCCGAACCAGCCCGCCAGGGTGACGAAAGGCCCGATATGCTGATCGAAGAACATCATGCCGATCAGGCCCGCCACGGGGGGCGCGATGGCATAGACGGCGATCAGCAGCGTCTTGTAGGCGGCATTGCCCCGGATCACCGCATCGGCCTTGACCGCCAGCAAGAGGCCCAGCCCCAGCGAAAAGGCGGTGACCAGTGCCGTAAACACCACGGTAAACCCGGCGATGGACCGATATTGCGCGTTCCCCAGCGCATCGGTGTAATTCTCCATCCCCACGAAGGTGGCGCCGAAGCCGAAGGGATCCTCCAGATAGAACGAGGAGGTCACCGCCTGCACCGAGGGCCAGTAGAAGAACACCGCCACCACCGCCAGCTGCGGCAGCAGGAACAGCCAGGGCAGCAGCGGCGCATCGAACTGCACGCGCTTGGCCGGTTCGGCTGCGGTCACGCCGCGCAGCCAGGCCCGCCAGGGCCGTGCCGGTGGATGGGGGATTTCGGTCACGCGAAAGGCTCCGGTCAGAATCACGAAAGCGAGGGGGCCGGGCCTGAACAGGTCAGGCCCGGCCCCGTGGGATCAGGCGCGATCAGCCCGAGGTCTTGGCGAAGCGGACCAGCAGCTCGTTGCCCTCGGCCTCGATGGCCTTGAACGCGTCTTCGACCGTGGTTTCACCGGCGAAGATGCGGTTGTATTCGCGTTCCATGATCGAGCGGATCTGCGGGTAGAAGCCCAGACGATAGCCCTTGGACCATTCACCGGCCGGCAGCTGCAGCTGCTGGATGCCGACTTCGGCGACCGGGTTCTTGTCATACCAGCCATCGGCCTTGGCGGCCTCGTATGCGGCGGTGGTGATCGCCACATAGCCGGTGGCTTCGTGGTAGAACTTCTGCACTTCGGTCGTGGTCAGGAAGCTGAAGAAATCGGCCGAACACTTGTTTTCGGCCTCAGGCTTGCCCGACATGGCGAACAGCGCCGCACCGCCGATGAAGGACGAGGTGCCCGCGCCTTCGATGCTGCCCCAATAGGGCAGGAAATCGGCCGAGAACGGCATGACGGCGGTTTTGGCCAGACCGCCGAAGGAACCGGAAGAGCCGATCCACATGGCCACCTTGCCCTCTTCGAACGGCTTCTGGTTATCCGCCCAGCCCGCGCCGTAATAGGCGTAAAGGCCTGCATCCGACCAGTCTTTCAGCTTCTGGAACATCATCAGCAGATTGGGGTCGGTCACGTTCAGCGTGGTGCCTTCGAAGCCGTCATAGCCATTGGCATTGCTGGCGAACTGGATGTTGTTGCGCGAGAAGAAATTCTCGGTGAACTGCCAGGTCAGCTGGCTGGCGGTCATCGGGATATAGCCCGCCTCTTTCAGCTTCGGCGCGGCGGCCTCGAATTCTTCCCAGGTCTTCGGCGGCTGCACGCCTGCCTTTTCGAAAGCCTCGGTATTGATGTACATGATCGGCGCCGAAGAGTTGAACGGCATCCCGATGAACTTGCCGCTGGCATCCGCGAAGAAATGCCGCACGCCGGGGATGAAGGCCTCGCGGTCGAAGCTGTGGCCAGCCTGGGTCAGCAGGTCTTCGGCGGCGATGGTCGCGCCGGGGGCGTTGATGATGGTGGCGGCGCCGGCATCGAAGACCTGCAGGATGTTCGGCTGTTCACCCGACCGGAAGGCGGCGATGCCTGCGGCCAGCGCTTCCTCATAGGTGCCCTTCGACACGGGCGTGATCATGCAGGCGGCCTGGGCTGCGTTGAACTTCTGGGCGACCTCGTTGATCACCTCTTCGTTGCGGCCACCCATGCCGTGCCACCAGGTGATGTTGGTCGCATCCGCGAATGCTGCATTGGCGGCGAGGATCAGCGCGCCGGCGGTAAAGATGGTCTTCTGCATGGTTGTGCCCCTGCTTGCGTGGATAGGGCGGTTGCTAGCGCGTGCATGTAACGATGCCGCAAGGGAAGCATGTCAGTTCCGTGTCGATGACGTAAGGTTAACCAGATGGTCAAATCACGGCGAGGGTGCGCAAGAAAAACCCCCGGACACGCGGCCCGGGGGTCTGTTGGTCATCTGCGGCAGATCAATACCGCTTCGCCATTTTTTCCAGCGGGATGGGTTTGATCTTGCTGGCGTTTCCGGCGGTGCCGAAGGCTTCGAAGCGTTGTTTGCAGACCTCGGTCATCATGGCCATGGCGGGTTTGAGGTATTTGCGCGGGTCGAATTCGGCCGGATCCTGGGCGAAGGCGCGGCGGATAGCGGCGGTGGCGGCCAGGCGGTTGTCGGTGTCGATGTTCACCTTGCGCACGCCGGATTTGATGCCGCGCTGGATTTCCTCGACCGGCACGCCCCAGGTGGGTTTGATGTCGCCGCCATAGGCATTGATGATCGCCTGCAGATCCTCGGGCACCGAGGAGGAGCCGTGCATCACCAGATGGGTGTTGGGCAGGCGGCGGTG
>DOMY01000176.1 GCA_003509785.1 Gemmobacter sp. | reverse complement strand
GGGGCGGGGCATGAGCGTGCCGCAGCTGAACCGGGCGCTGGTCCTGGAGGGGGTGGCGCGGCTGCCGGATGGTGCGGGCGGTTTTGCCGAAGACTGGGTGGCGCTGGGCACGCTCTGGGCCGAGGTGAAGCCGGGGGCGGGGCGCGATGCGGCGGGCGAGGAGGTGGTGATGGGCGTTGTGGGCTGGCGCATCACGCTGCGGGGGGCGCCACAGGGCAGCCCGCAGCGGCCGGTGCCGGGGCAGCGGTTCCGCGATGGGGCGCGGGTGTTTGCCATTCTGGCGGTGACTGAGGCCGATCCGGCCGGGCGCCATCTGACCTGCTTTGCCCGCGAGGAGGTGCCGTCATGAGCTATGGCGTGGCGGCGGCCCTGCAGGCTGCGGTCTATCAGCNNACGGGGGCCGGGATCGGCACCTTTGTGCTGCTGGGGCCGGAAGAAGTGCTGGATGCGTCGGACGGCAGTGGGCGGGGGGCGGAGCATCGCTTTGTCGTCAGCGTGATTTCCGATGCGACCGGGTTTCTGCAGGCCAAGGAAGTGGCGGCGGCTGTTTCGGATGCGCTGGTGGATGCGCCGCTGATGCTGGATCGCGGGCGGCTGGTGGGGCTGCGCTTCCTGAAGGCGCAGGCCCGGCGGCTGGATCAGGGCGCGGCCCGGCGGATCGACCTGCGCTTTGTGGCGCGGGTGGAGGACTGAATTTCACGGATCGAACAATTGCTGCGGCGTTTCTGCGGATAACTTGCAGCATTCAGCATGAAATCGGAGAATTCTATGGCGGTGCAAAGCGGCAAGGATCTGCTGTTGAAGATCGACCTGAACGGCAGCGAACAGTTTGAAACCATTGCAGGCCTGCGGGCGACGCGGATCAGCTTCAATGCCGAGACCGTGGATGTGACCAGCCTGGAAAGTGCGGGCGGGTGGCGCGAACTGCTGGCGGGGGCAGGGGTGCGGTCTGCCGCGATCTCTGGCTCGGGTGTGTTTCGGGATGCGGAAACGGATGCACGGGCGCGGCAGATCTTCTTTGACGGCGAGGTGCCGCAGTTTCAGGTCATCATTCCGGATTTTGGTGTGGTGCAGGGGCCGTTTCAGATCATCGCCATCGAATATGCGGGCAGCCATAATGGTGAGGCGAGCTATGAGCTTTCGCTGGCTTCGGCGGGGGCGCTGACCTTTACGGCGCTGTGATGGTGAACCCCTGGGCAGGCGAGGTGGCGCTGGTGATCGACGGCCGGCGCCATGTGGCGAAGCTGACGCTGGGCGCGCTGGCGGAACTGGAGGCGGCGCTGGTCAGCGGATCCCTGGTCGATCTGGTGGCGCGGTTCGAGGGTGGGCAGTTTTCGGCGCGGGATGTGCTGGCGCTGATCGTCGCCGGGCTGCGTGGCGGCGGCTGGCAGGGCACGGCGGCAGATCTGGCGCAGGCCGATATTGCGGGCGGGCCGGTGGCGGCGGCGCGGGCGGCGNNCGAGCCTGCGGTGTTCTGGCGGCTGACGCCGGTGGAACTGCGCATCATGCTGGGGGTGGATCGCGCAGCCGCCCCGCTGACACGGTCGCGGCTGGATGAGCTGGCCGCGGCCTTTCCCGACGGACGGAGGCCGGATGATGGCGGATGTGGAAAGCCTGCAGGATCAGGTGGCGGCGCTGGAGGCGACGCTGGGCAGCGCCACCGGCATGGTGGGGGCCTTTGACGGCGAGCTTTCGCGGATGCGGGACAGCCTGATGTTCACCGGGCGCGAGGTGAACCAGCTGTCGACCGGGATCGGTGGCGGGCTGCGACGGGCCTTTGACGGGCTGGTGTTCGACGGGATGAAACTGTCGGATGCGCTGGCGGGTGTGGCGCAGACCATGGCGAACACGATCTACAACGTGGCGATGAAGCCGGTGCAGGGCGCGCTGGGCGGGCTGGTGGCCGAGGGGATCAACGGGCTGTTGGGCGGCGTTGCGGGCTTTGCGCAGGGCGGGGCCTTCAGCCAGGGCCGGGTGATGCCCTTTGCCAAGGGGGGCGTGGTGTCCTCGCCCATGACCTTTGCGATGCGGGGTGGTACCGGGCTGATGGGCGAGGCGGGGCCGGAGGCAATCCTGCCGCTGGCGCGTGGTGCCGATGGGCGGTTGGGGGTGCAGACGGGCGGCGGGGGCGGGCGGCCGGTGACCATCGTGATGAACATCGCCACGCCCGATGTGCAGGGATTTCAGCGCAGCCAGAGCCAGATCGCGGCGCAAGCGGCCCGCGCCATGGCGCGTGGCCAGCGCAACAGATGAGGTGATCCATGGGGTTTCATGAGGTGCGGTTTCCGGCAAACCTGAGTTTCGGATCTGTCGGCGGGCCGGAGCGGCGGACGGAAATCGTGACGCTGGTGAACGGGTTCGAGGAACGCAATACGCCCTGGCAGCACTCGCGTCGGCGTTATGATGCGGGGGTGGGGCTGCGGTCGCTGGATGATGTGGAAAGCCTGATCGCGTTTTTCGAGGCGCGGCGCGGGCAGGTTTACGGGTTCCGCTGGAAGGACTGGTCGGATTACCGATCCTGCCTGCCATCGGCCAAGGTGACGGCATTTGATCAGATCATCGGCACGGGCGACCGGCGGACGCAGGCGTTTCAGCTGGTGAAAACCTATCAGTCGGGCGGGGCCAGCTATGCCCGGCCGATCCTGAAGCCGGTGGCGGGCAGTGTGCGGGTGGCGATTGCACGCGATGAAAAGGTGGCGGGGCAAGAGTTTACGGTGGATGCGGCAATGGGGATCGTGACCTTTGCCACGCCGCCGGATCGCGGCACGGTGATTACGGCGGGGTTCGCATTCGATGTGCCGGTGCGATTTGATACCGACCGGATCCAGACCTCGGTGGCCTCGTTTCAGGCGGGGGATGTGCCGAATGTGCCGGTGGTGGAGGTGCGGCTGTGACGGGGGGGCGCGCGGGGCTTCTGGCGCATCTGGCCACGGGCAGCACCACGGTCTGCCGGGCCTGGGCGGTGCGGCGGCGCGACGGGCTGGCGCTGGGGTTTACCGATCATGATGTGGGATTTGAATTCGATGGCATCCGCTTTCGGGCCGATACCGGGCTGACAGCGCGGGCATTGCAGCAGGGCACCGGGCTTGCGGTGGATAATACGCAGGCCATGGGCGCGCTGAGTGATGCAGCCATCCGCGAGGCGGATATTGCCGCGGGCCGGTACGACGGGGCCGAGGTTCGATGCTGGCAGGTGAACTGGCAGGATGTGGCGCCACGCGAGATGCTGTTTCGCGGCACCTTGGGCGAGATCCGCCGGGTGGGTGGCGTGTTCGAGGCCGAATTGCGCGGGCTGGCCGAGGTGCTGAACCAGGTGCAGGGCCGGGTCTATCATCGCAGCTGCGCGGCGGTGCTGGGCGATGTGGCCTGCCGTTTTGATCTGGAACAGCCCGGGTTCGCGGTGGAACGCGCGGTGGAGGTGGTGGAGGAACGGCAGATCTTTCGCTTTGCCGGGGCGGGCGGGCAGGCGGCTGGCTGGTTCGACCGGGGGCGGCTTTTGGTGCAAAGTGGCGATGCGGCAGGGCTGATGGGGCTGATAAAGCGCGACCGGCTGCTGGCGGATGGTGGCCGCGAGATCGAGCTGTGGGAAAGCCTGCGCGCGGATCTTGCCCCGGGCGATATGCTGCGGCTGGAGGCGGGATGCGACAAGCGGGCGGAAACCTGTGCGGCGAAATTTGGCAACTTTCTGAATTTCCGGGGCTTTCCGCATATTCCGGGCGATGACTGGCTGGCGTCTTTCCCCTCTTCCGCCACGGCGAATGATGGCGGGAGGTTGCGGGGATGACCGGCCAGCAGGTGGTGGCCGAAGCGCGGCGCTGGATCGGCACGCCCTATCAGCATCAATGTTCGGTGCAGGGCGCGGGCTGCGATTGCCTGGGGTTGGTGCGGGGCATCTGGCGCGCGGTGATCGGGGCAGAGCCCGAGGCGATGCCCGCCTATACCCAGGATTGGGCAGAGCCTTCGGGGCAGGAGGTGCTGCTGGCCGCCGCCCTGCGATGGTTGCTGCCGCAGCCTGCGGCGGCGGCGGGAGATGTGCTGCTGTTCCGGATGCGGGACGGCAGTATTGCCAAGCACCTGGGCATTGCCGCCGAAACCGGCGCGTCTGCGAGTTTTATCCATGCCTATACCGGGCATGGCGTGATCGAAAGCCCGCTGTCGGGCCCCTGGGCGCGCCGGATCGTGGCGCGGTTCGCATTTCCTGAAGGAACGCGGTGAATGGCAACGCTTCTACTTTCTGCCGCTGGGGCGGCCATCGGATCGGGTTTTGGTGGATCGGTGCTGGGGCTGACCGGCGCGGTGATCGGGCGTGCGGTGGGCGCCACCNNATGGGGGCATCGGAAGGCACGGCACTGGCGCAGGTTTACGGGCGCACACGGGTGGCCGGGCAGGTGATCTGGGCGACGCGGTTCCTGGAGACCGCCAGCAAATCCGGCGGGGGCAAGGGGGCTTCGCGCCCGAAGGTGACCAGTTATTCATATTCGCTGAGCCTGGCGCTGGCATTGTGCGAGGGGGCGGTGGGTGGCATCGGGCGGATCTGGGCGGATGGGGTTGAAATCCGCCCCAGCGATCTGAACCTGCGGCTGTATCACGGTACCGAGGATCAGCTGCCCGACCCGAAGATCGCGGCGGTGGAGGGCACAGATCGTGCCCCCGCCTATCGTGGCATCGCCTATGTGGTGATCGAGGATCTGGAGCTTGCGCCCTATGGCNNCGCAGCGTGATCTGGCCGCGGCGGTGGGTGATCTGGCACAGGCGGTGCGGGCGGTGGCGCTGATCCCGGGCACCGGGGAATATGCGCTGGCCACGACCAAGGTGCATTATGCCGATGGTGACGCGGCCACGGTTTCGGCCAATGTGAATTCGGGTTCGGGGCGCAGCGATCTGGAAACCTCGCTGGATCAGCTGGAGACCGAACTGCCGCGCGTGGGGTCTGTCTCGCTGGTGGTTTCGTGGTTCGGGGATGATCTGCGCTGCGGCCAGTGCCAGATCCGGCCCAAGGTGGAACAGGCGCAGCTGGAGGGCGCGGGGATGGCCTGGCATGTNNCATGTGGCCGGGCTGAAGCGCGAGGATGCGGTGGAGGTCGCGCGGGTGGACGGGCGGCAGATCTATGGCGGCACCCCGGCGGATGGGGCTGTGATCGAGGCGATTGCCGAGCTGAAGCGGCGCGGGCAGGAGGTGATGTTCTATCCCTTCATCCTGATGGAACAGCTGCCGGGCAATGCGCTGCCCGATCCCTGGACGGGGGCAGAGGGTCAGCCGCCGCTGCCCTGGCGCGGGCGGATCACGCTGAATGCGGCGCCGGGGATGCCGGGTTCTGCGGATGGTACGGCGGCTGCAGCGGCAGAGGTGGCGGATTTTCTGGGTACGGCCATGCCCGAGCATTTCGAATGGCGCGAGGGGCGGATGCGCTATGATGGCCCCGATGAATGGCGCTATCGCCGGTTCATCCTGCATTACGCGCATCTGTGTGCAGTAGCGGGTGGGGTGGATGCCTTCTGCATCGGATCGGAGATGCGGGGGCTGACGCAGATCCGGGGGGCGGGGCACAGCTTTCCGGCGGTTGAGGCGTTGCGCCAGCTGGCAGCCGAGGTGCGGGCGATCCTGGGGCCTGAAACCCGGATCAGCTATGCCGCCGACTGGTCGGAGTATTTCGGCTATCATGTTGAGGGGGATGTGTATTTCCACCTTGACGCATTGTGGGCCGATCCGAATATCGACTTTGTCGGGATCGACAATTACATGCCGCTGTCGGACTGGCGTGAGGGCGAGTCCCATGCCGATGTGGATTGGGGTAGCCTGTACCGGCTGGATTACCTGATGGCCAATGTCGAAGGCGGCGAGGGCTATGACTGGTATTATGACAGCGCCGAGGCCGCCCGCCTGCAGCGCCGTCGCGCCATTACCGATGGCGCGCATCAGGAGCCTTGGGTGTTCCGTTACAAGGATTTGCGCGGCTNNAGTGCGGCAGGCGCTGCCCACGGATTGGGTGCCGGGATCGAAGCCCATCGTCTTTACCGAATATGGCTGTGCCGCCATCGACCGGGGCGCGAATGAGCCGAACAAGTTTCTGGACCCGAAATCTTCGGAATCGGCGCTGCCGAAATTTTCGGACGGGCGGCGCGACGATCTGATGCAGATGCAGTATCTGCGGGCCTTTCACGCTTATTNNTTGGGCCGATCCGGCGCGCAACCCGCAAGCCAATCTGTATGACGGGCGGATGATCGACATGGCGCGGGCGCATGTCTGGGCCTGGGATGCGCGGCCTTTCCCTGCTTTTCCGAACCGTGCAAGCCTTTGGAGTGATGGCGATAACTACGCGCGTGGGCATTGGTTGAACGGCCGGGCCAGCGGGCTGCCGCTGGCGGCAGTGGTGGCGGCGATCTGTGAGGCGGCGGGGCTGGTGGCGGTTGATGTATCCGACCTGCGGGGGGTGGTGCGCGGCTTTGATCTGGCGGGGTTGGGCACGGCGCGGGCGGCATTGCAGCCGCTGATGCTGGCCTATGGGTTCGAGGCGGTGGAGCGGGACGGGGTGCTGCGCTTTGTCATGCGGCGGGGCGTGGCGGTGGCCGAGCTGACAGAGGATGATTTCGCCCTGTCGGACGAGATTGGCGGCAGCATCGAGCGCACGCGGGCGCCGGAGTCGGAATCGCTGGGGCGCGTGTTGGTCGGCCATATCGAGGCCGAGGCGGATTTTGCGCTGCGCGAGGCCGAGATGCGGCACCCGGATGCGGCGGTGCCGGTGGTGGCGCAGACTGATCTGCCCCTGGTGCTGACCCGGGCCGAGGGCATGGCTACTGCCGAGCGCTGGCTGGCCGAAGCACGGGTGGCGCGCGATGTGGCGCGCTTTGCCCTGCCGCCATCGCGCGGGCAGTTTGGCCCCGGCGATGTGTTGCGGCATGAGGGCGCGCATTGGCGGATCGACCGGGTGGAGCAGGGCGAGTTGCGGCTGATCGAGGCCACGCGCACAGAACCGGGGCTGTTCCGCCCCTCGGACCCGGTGGAGGAGCGGGTGTTGCAGGCCGAACCGCTGGCCGAAGTGCCGGCCTATCCGGTGTTTCTGGACTTGCCGCTGCTCACGGGGGAAGAGGTGCCCCATGCCCCGCATGTGGCCATTGCGGCGCGGCCCTGGCCGGGGCAGGTGGCGATCTGGTCTTCATCGGAAGATGCCGGATACCGGCTGAATCGCACGGTCGAGGTTTCGGCCACGGTGGGGCGCAGCCAGACGGCGCTGGCCGCTGCCCCGCCGGGGTTGTGGGATCGCGGTGCAGCGCTGCGGGTGAAGCTGGGCACCGGGCAGCTGTCATCAGCCAGTGAAACGGCGGTGCTGAACGGCGCCAATGCCATGGCCATTGGCAATCCGGCGGGTGGGGAGTGGGAGGTGTTCCAGTTCGCCACGGCCACGCTGGTCGGCCCTGCGACCTATGATCTGACGGGCCGCTTGCGCGGGCAGCTGGGCACGGATGGCATCATGCCTGCGGAATGGCNNGCTGGCGGCCTCTGCCCGGGGGCTTTCGCGCCATTACCGGGTGGGCCTGGCCAGCCGCAGCTATGATGACCAGCTGGTGCAGCATGTGGAACGCGCCTTTGCCGGGGTTGGCCTGCGGCCCTATATGCCCGCGCAGCTGCGGGCCACGGCCGCGGGTGGTGATCTGCGGCTGACATGGTTGCGCCGCACGCGGATTGATGGTGACAGCTGGGAGGCGCCTGATGTGCCGCTGGGCGAGGAGCGCGAACGCTATCTGCTGCGCGTGCGGTCGGGTGCGGCGATCCTGCGCGAAGAGGTGCTTTCGGCGCCGGAATGGGCCTATGGCGCGGCGCTGCGCGCGGCCGACTGGGCGGGGGTGGTGATCGAGGTGGCGCAGGTCTCGGCCAGCTTTGGCCCCGGCCCCTTCGCCCGGCTGGAGCTTGCGCCCTGATGCGCAGGCTGCTGATCGGTGATCTGCTGGCGGCGGCGCGGGCGTTGGCCCCCGTGGCCCCGGCCGATCGCGGCCGGGTGATGGACCGGCTGCTGCGCGAAGCCCATGCCGCGCATCTTTATGCCAAGCGGTTTGGCCGTGGCCATCCTCTTTGGGGCAATGGCAGCCTGATGGCCCGCGCCTTGCGCGAACCTGCGGCAGATCTGGCCTCGGCCCGTCTGCAGCTGGCGTTGCTCGGACTTGTGATCGACCGGGTGGAGCATTGGCGCGGTTGATCTGGAAACCTGCGCGCCTATCTGCGATACTGGAAGCCTCATCATCCCCATGGAGCGCGGATATGCCGGAAATCATGCAGAAGTTGATGCCCATCGACCCTGTCTGGTCTCGTGTCTGTGAAGAGGCACTGGCCGCCGTGGCGAATGAGCCGCTGATGGGGGGGCTTGTACATTCCAGCCTGCTGCACCACGCCACGATGTAACGCGCGCTGGCCTATCGCTTTTCCCTGAAGCTCGCCTCGGGCGAGATGGGAGAGCAGCTGCTGCGCGAAATCGCCGAAGAGGCCTATAGCACCGATCCGCAGCTGGGGCTGGCGGCGCGGGCTGATCTGGTGGCGGTCTATGACCGCGATCCTGCCTGCCACCGCTATCTGCAGCCCATGATGTTCTTCAAGGGCTATCAGGCGGTGCAGGCTTACCGCGTGGGCCATTGGCTTTGGGGGCAAGGGCGGCACGATATGGCCTATTTCGTGCAGATGCGCGTTTCGGAAGTGTTCGGGGTGGATATTCACCCGGCCGCCCGTGTTGGCCGTGGCATCATGATCGACCATGCCCATTCCATCGTGATCGGTGAAACCGCTGTGGTGGGCGACAATGTCTCGATGCTGCATTCGGTGACTTTGGGGGGCACCGGCAAGGAAGACGGGGACCGGCATCCGAAGATCGGGGATGGGGTGCTGATCGGGGCGGGGGCCAAGGTGCTGGGCAATATCACCATCGGGCACTGCTCGCGCATTGCGGCCGGTTCGGTGGTGCTGCATGACGTGCCGCCGAAAACCACCGTGGCGGGCGTTCCGGCCAAAGTGGTGGGAGAGGCCGGGTGTTCGCAGCCATCCGTGATGATGGATCAGGTGCTGAAGGGCTGCGATTGCTGATATCGGCCTGGACGCAGAAGCCGAATTGAAAAAGCCCCGGAGTTTCCTCCGGGGCTTTTTGTTTTTCAGTCCGGTCTCAGGCCAGCATCATCATCGGGTTTTCCAGGTTCTCGATGATCGCCTTCAGGAACTGAGCCCCCAGCGCGCCGTCGATCACGCGGTGATCCACCGAAAGTGTCATCGACATCATGGTGGCCACCACGATCTCGCCTGCCTTGTTCACGACGGGCTTCTTGATGCCCGCGCCAACAGCGAGGATCGACGCCTGCGGCGGGTTGATGACGGCATCGAAATTCTCGATCCCCATCATCCCGAGGTTGGAGATTGCAAAGCTGCCGCCCTGATATTCATGCGGGGCCAGCTTCTTGGATTTGGCGCGCCCCGCCAGATCCTTCATCTCGGCGGAAAGCGCCGAGAGCGATTTCTTGTCGGCATCGCGCAGAACCGGAGTGAACAGCCCGCCTTCAATGGCCACGGCCACGGCCACATCCGAAGGTTTCATCTTCAGAACGCGGTCGCCCGCCCAGACGGCGTTGCAATCCGGCACCTTCTGCAGCGCCAGCGCACAGGCCTTGATGATGAAATCGTTCACCGACAGCTTCACGCCGCGCCCTTCCAGCGACTTGTTCAGCTGCTCGCGGAAGGCCATCAGCGTATCCAGCTGCACTTCGCGGCGCAGGTAGAAATGCGGGATGGTCTGTTTGGCTTCGGTCAGGCGGGCCGCGATGGTGCGGCGCATCCCGTCCAGCGTGATTTCCTGATATTCGCGGTCGGCGTAGATCTTCTTCACCGCATCTGCCGAAGGAGCGGCAGGCGCTGCCGCCGGGGCAGGTGCAGCCGGAGCCGCGACAGGTGCCGCCGCTGCAGCCGGGGCCGCCTTCGGCGCAGCAACCGCGCCTTCCACATCGGATTTCACGATGCGGCCATGCGGGCCGGTGCCCTTGACCTGCGTCAGGTCCAGACCCTTTTCCGCCGCGATGCGGCGGGCGAGGGGTGAGGCGAAGACGCGGGCACCACCGGCCGCCACAGGTGCGGCCGGGGCGGGTGCCGCAGCAGCAGCCGCAGGCGCGGCGGCGGCTGCAGGGGCCGCGGCCGCCGGGGCCGAAGCCGGGGCGGCGGTGGCGGCCGAGGCATCCTCGCCGTCTTCCAGCAGCACGGCGATGGGCGCGTTGACCTTCACGCCCGCGCTGCCTTCGGCGACGAGGATCTTGCCGATCACGCCTTCATCGACGGCCTCGAATTCCATCGTGGCCTTGTCGGTTTCGATTTCGGCGATCACCTGGCCGGATTTCACCGTATCGCCCTCTTTCACCAGCCATTTGGCCAGTGTGCCTTCCTCCATCGTCGGAGAAAGCGCAGGCATCAGAATTTGAATTGCCATGTCTTGACCTCAGCGATAGCAGACGGATTTCACGGCATCGACCACATCTGCGGTCGTCACCAGGGCGAGCTTTTCAAGGTTCGCCGCATAGGGCATCGGCACATCCTTGCCGGTGCAGTTGATCACCGGCGCATCCAGATAATCGAAGGCGCGCTGCATGATCGTGGCCCCGATGTGATTGCCGATGGACCCGACGGGGAAGCCTTCTTCCACCGTGACACAGCGGTTGGTCTTCATCACGCTGGCCAGAACGGTATCGTAATCAATCGGGCGCAGGGTGCGCAGGTCGATCACTTCGGCGCTGATGCCTTCGGCTGCCAGCTTGTCCGCCGCTTCCAGCGCATAGGTCATGCCGATGCCGAAGGAGACGATGGTGACATCGGTGCCTTCACGCCAGATCCGGGCCTTGCCGAACGGAATGGTGAAATCATCCACCGCCGGAACCTCGAACGATTTCCCGTAAAGGATCTCGTTTTCAAGGAAGATCACCGGGTTCGGATCGCGGATCGCGCTTTTCAGCAGACCTTTGGCATCGGAGGCCGAATAGGGCATCACCACCTTCATGCCCGGAATGGCGGCATACCAGGCCGCGTAGTCCTGGCTGTGCTGCGCGCCCACGCGGGCGGCGGCGCCGTTCGGGCCACGGAACACGATGGAACAACCCAGCTGGCCGCCCGACATGTAATTGGTCTTGGCGGCAGAGTTGATCAGATGGTCGATCGCCTGCATGGCAAAGTTGAAGGTCATGAACTCGACAATCGGGTTCAGTCCGCCCCAGGCCGCACCAACCGCCAGACCGGCGAAACCATGTTCGGTGATCGGTGTGTCGATCACCCGCTTGGCGCCGAACTCATCTAGCAGACCCTGGCTGATCTTGTAGGCGCCCTGATATTCGCCCACTTCCTCGCCCATCAGGAAGACATTGGGGTTGCCCCGCATCTCTTCCGCCATGGCCTCGCGCAGCGCTTCGCGCACGGTCATGGTTTTCATCGGCGTGCCTTCGGCCCAATCGGGCGAGGCTTTCGATACGACCTCGACCGCAGCCTTGGGGGCAGCGGGGGCCGCAGCCGCCACCGGTGCCGCTTCCACGGCAGCAGCCGGGGCAGGGGCAGCGGCGGCCGGGGCATCGGCGCTTTCGCCTTCTTCCACCAGCACGGCAATCGGCGTGTTCACCTTCACGCCGGCCGAACCTTCGGCCACCAGCAGCTTGCCGACGATGCCTTCATCGACGGCTTCGAATTCCATCGTCGCCTTGTCGGTCTCGATTTCTGCAATGATCTGGCCGGATTTGACCACATCGCCCTCTTTCACCAGCCATTTGGCCAGCGTGCCTTCCTCCATGGTCGGAGAAAGCGCGGGCATAAGAACCTGAACTGCCATGTCTTTCCCCTCCCTTATGCGTAGATATCGGTCCAGAGCTCTTCGACGGGCGGCTCCGGGCTTTCTTTGGAAAATTCTGCGGCCTCGTTGACGATGGCCTTGATGTCCTTGTCGATGGCTTTCAGATCTTCGTCTGTTGCCAGGCCGCCTTGCAGCAGCAGGTCGCGGACATGTTCGATGGCATCCTTTTCGGATTTCATCTTTTCCACTTCCTCGCGCGTGCGGTATTTCGCCGGGTCGGACATGGAATGGCGGCGGTAGCGGTAGGTCATCATTTCCAGGATATAAGGGCCGTCACCCGCGCGGCAGGCGGCGACCGCCTTTTCGCTGGCGGCCTTCACGGCCAGAACATCCATGCCGTCCACGGCTTCGCCCTTGATGCCATAGGCCGCGCCGCGTTCCCACAGGCTCGGCGATTTGGTGGAGCGTTTGACGCTGGTGCCCATCGCATACTGGTTGTTTTCGATGACGAAAATCACCGGCAGGTTCCACAGCTGGGCCATGTTGTAGGTCTCGTAGACCTGGCCCTGGTTTGCCGCGCCATCGCCGAAATAGGTGAAGGTGACATTGTCATTGCCATTGTACTTGTCGGCAAAGGCCAGGCCCGCACCCAGCGGCACCTGCGCGCCCACAATGCCGTGGCCGCCGTAGAAGTGCTTTTCGCGTGAGAACATGTGCATCGAGCCGCCCTTGCCCTTGGAGTAGCCCCCAATGCGGCCGGTCAGTTCCGCCATCACGCCCTTCGGGTCCATGCCGCAGGCCAGCATATGCCCGTGATCGCGGTAAGAGGTGATGCGCTTGTCGCCTTCCTTGGTCGCGGCCTCAAGACCCACAACCACAGCTTCCTGCCCGATATACAGGTGGCAGAAGCCGCCGATCAGCCCCATCCCGTAAAGCTGACCCGCTTTTTCCTCGAACCGGCGGATCAGAAGCATCTCGCGGTAATATTTCAGAAGCTCCTCTTTCGAGACATTCGGTCTCTCCGGCGCCTTCTTGGTGGCCATGCGGCTCCCTCCCGATAAGCAAAATAGTTCAGTGTTAAACTATCGGTAGCATATCGGAAAAACAAGGGCGCGCAAGGAAATCCATCGCTGCAATGCGGCATGAACCGGCGGGCTGCCGGGCGTGGTGGGGGAGGATCTGAGGGCGGATGCCCGGCAATCGTTGCCTAGCGGATCACGATCTCATCGGCCCGCACATAGCCCAGAACATCGCGCAGCTGTTCGTCCAGCAGATCCAGATCCAGATATTGATCCGAAAGCCGGTAGGTGCGGTTCTGCAGTTCGGCCAGTTCGGCTTGCAGCCGGTCACGCTCGATGGTCAGCGTTTCTGCCTCGGCATGGATCTGAAGGCGACGGAACAGGCCGAAATCGCCTTGTACCGCAGCAAAGGTGAAATAGCCGCCAAGCGCAATCGCAAGGCCGAATATCATCAGATTGCCGATGGCGGGGCGGTTGGTCGTCATGCTGCTGCCTCTGGTGCCCCTCATGATCCGGGGGCTTTCGGGCAGTATGGCACAGCTTGCAGCGGCTGTGAATCGCCAAGTTGATGCCGGGGCGCAGAGGCCCCGGCCAAGATCGGCTCAGTAAAAGAAGGCGAAATCATCCGCGGTCAGATCGGCCGACCGGGTGTTTTTCAGCAGAAGCTCCATGACAGCGCCGTCTTCATCCACCACACGGATGAGTGTGTCGGCGCCTTTCTGGACGAAGGCCATGCCATCATCCAGCCCACGGTCACGGTCTGCAAATTCGACATCAAATCCGATGAATTCGATGACGCCGTCCGCAGGTTTATAGTCCTGCACGATGGCCCGGCCACCATCCGCAATCGCAGGATAGGCCGCGCGGCTGGTGAACACGAATGTATCAGAGCCTTCGCCACCCCAGGCACGATCTGTCCCTGAAACATAGATGCGGTCATTGCCGCGGCCGCCATACATCATGTCCGCGCCGGATTGGCCGTTCAGAGAGTCGTCACCACCAAGGCCTCTCAGCGTATCATTTCCTTCATAGGACATGATGAGCTCGCCCAGTTTCGTGCCGTTCAGGCTGTCGGCATTTTCGGTGCCATAGATGATTTGGCCCGTCTCGGCCGCGGCTGCCGCGAAGGGGCTGCTGATCAGCTGGACGTTGTTCATGTTCAGCGCGCCGACTTTGATGTTGTTCAGCGTGATCTTGTACAGGTTGCCCCCCGAATCCTCGACCTGAACAAGAACGTTCTTGCCCTTTTGCGTGATCGAGAAGCCGTCGTTCATATCCTTGTCGCGGTCTGCCCATCGCACGCCGAAATTGGCGAGTTGCAGGATATCGCTCTGCGGCCCGGCGGCCCGGAAATCGGTGATGACAGAGCTGTTGGAGGGCAGGCGCAGGTTGAACGGAACGCCGACTGCCACAAAGATATC
>DOMY01000231.1 GCA_003509785.1 Gemmobacter sp. | reverse complement strand
CACGATCAGGTCGAAATAATGCAGGCTCTGCTGCAGCTTGGCTGTCACCTTGGCGCTTTCCACAAACCGGCTTTCGCCCGCGCCATGCCCGGCAACCCCCCAGAGGTTGGGCCGGTAATCAATATCCAGCGCCGTCTTCGCCCCATGCTGCCGCGCCAGTTGCAGGGCCTTCAGCACAGCCGCTTCGGTGCGCGGATGGCTCAGATGCGTGCCCGTCGCCAGCACAGACCGTGTATCGGCAATCAGGCCCTCGTCGATGTCGTCTTCGCACAAGGCCATATCCGCGCAATTCTCGCGGTAGAAGATCAGCGGAAACTGATCCTGATCGCGGATCCCCAGGATCACCAGCGCGGTCAGGCGATCCGCATCGGTCTTTACCCCGCGCAAGTCCACACCTTCGCGCGCCAGCTGCGCCCGGATGAACCGCCCCATCGCCTCATCCCCGACCCGCGTGATCAACCCGGACCGCAGCCCCAGCCGCGCCGTGCCGCAGGCGATATTGGTCGGGCTGCCGCCGATATATTTGCGGAAGCTTCCCATATCTTCCAGCAACCCGCCGACCTGTGCGCCATAGAGATCAACGCCAGATCGGCCAATCGTTACGACATCAAGCGATTTCAACATGATACGATCCTTTCACAAGGCAACCGGGCGCCCTTGCGAGGCGGCCATGGCGTGGATGATGCGTTCGATCTGCAGGCCTGCCGCGAAATCGGGGCCACAGGCGGGGCCACCGGCGATGGCGGCCAGCAGATCCCGCGCCTCGATCACCTTCTGTTCGTTGAAGCCGAAGTTATGGCCGGGCGCCGGGCAGAAGGCGGCGAAATCGGGCTGGTCCGGCCCGGTCAGATGGCGGGTGAACCCGGCCTCGCCCGCCTTGTGGAGCCAGAGTTCGTTCATGTTTTCCTGATCGAAGACCAGCGTGCCCTCTGACCCGTGCAGTTCCCATTGCAGGCGGCACTTGCGGCCCCGCGCCACGCGCGAGGTGGCAAAAGACCCCTGCGCGCCGCTGGCAAAGCGGATCAGCGCCAGCGCCGAATCCTCGTTTTCCACCGCCTTTGGCCCTTCGGGCGAGGGGCGCTGCGGGATGGCGATCTGGGTCAGCGCCGTCACTTCGGCCACCGGACCCATCAGCGCGACCATCTGGCTGACCAGATGGCAGCCCAGATCGCCAAGCGCGCCCAGCCCGCCGCCCTCATGCGTCATGCGCCAGGACCAGGGCAGGGTGGGATCGGCGGAATAATCTTCGTCATAGACGCCGCGAAACGCCTTGGGCGTGCCGATGGCGCCCGATTGCACCAGCTGCACCGCCGCCTGAAACGCGGGCGAGCGCAGATAGTTATAGCCCAGGATCGTCACCTGTCCCGGGCGGCTGGCGGCCAGATCGGCCATGGATTGCGCATCCTCCAGCGTCAGCGCCATGGGCTTTTCCAGCCAGACATGCTTGCCCGCCGCCAGCGCGGCCTCGGCCATGGCGCGGTGCATCCCGTTGGGCGTGGTGATCGACACCACATCCACCGCCGGATCATTGACGGCTGCCTGCCAGTCGCCGGTGGCGCGGGCAAAGCCGAACTGGGTGGCAAAGGCCTGCGCCCGGTCCTGCGGCATGTCGCACAGCAGCTCCAGCCGGGGATGGGCGCCGCCAAAGGTGGCAGCCACATTGCGCCAGGCCAGCGCATGGCATTTGCCCATGAAGCCGGTGCCGATCAGCGCGATGCCAAGGGGGGATTGGGGCAGGGTCATCTTCGATGTTCCGTAAGGGTGGGGGCGGGGCCAGATGGCCCCGCTCAGATCGTGCCGCCAAGCGAGCCTTCCAGCTGCGCCAGTTCCTGCCCGCCGGCCATCAGATCTTGCAATTCTTCCGCGCGGATCTCGCCCCGGTTGGCGGTGCCCAGCGTGCGGCCCCGGTTCAGCACGGTGAAGCGGTCGCCCACCGCCAGCGCATGGCGCACGTTATGGCTGATGAACACCACGCCGACGCCCTGCTTGCGCACCTTGTCGATGGTGGCCAGCACATTGGCCGTCTGCCGCACCCCAAGCGCCGAGGTCGGCTCGTCCAGGATCAGCACCTTGGCGCCGAAATACACCGCGCGGGCAATCGCCACCGTTTGCCGTTCACCCCCCGACAGCGTGCCCACCGCCTGATCGGCGCCGCGCAGGTTGATGCCCATCTTGCGCATCTCCACCACCGTCACCCGATTGGCGTTTTCGATGTCGAAGCGTTTGAACAGGCCCCGGCCCACCGTCGGTTCGCGCCCCATGAAGAAGTTGCGCGTCACGCTCATCAGCGGGATCATCGCCAGATCCTGGAACACCGTGGCGATGCCTGCCTCCATCGCATCGCGCGGCGAGTTGAAGCTCATGGCGCGGCCTTCGAAGGTGATGCTACCTTCGGTCGGTTTGTGCACGCCCGACATGGTCTTGATGAAGGTCGATTTGCCGGCGCCATTGTCGCCCAGCAGGCAGTGACATTCGCCCGGGCGCACATCGAAGGTGACACCGTTCAGCGCGATGACATTGCCGAAATGCTTCTTGATATCGTTCAGCTGGATAATGGGATCTGACATCTTAACGCTCTCCCGTCACGCGTTTGCGGATCACGTTGTTGAACACCACCGCCAGCAGCAGCATCCCGCCCAGGAAGACCTGAAACCAGTCCTGGTCGATCTTGGTATAGGTCAGCCCGATCACCACCATGCCAAAGATGATCGACCCGAAGAAGGCGCCGATGGCCGAACCATAGCCGCCGGTCAGCAGGCAGCCGCCGATCACCGCCGCGATGATGCCTTCGAATTCCTTCTGGAACCCGCGCCGGGCATCGGTCGAACCGGCATCCATCACCTGCATGATGGCCAGAAGTGCTGCACAGCAGGCGGTGACCATGAACAGCGCCACCTTCACCTTGCGCACCGGCACACCGGAATTGGACGCCGCATTGGTATCGCCGCCGGATGCGAAGATCCAGTTGCCCGCAGGTGTGCGCAGCAGCACCCAGGTCGCCACACAGGCCAGCGCGATGAACCACAGGATTTCCACCGGGATTCCGGGCACTTTGGGGGTGCCGTTCTTGAAGGTTTCGATCAGGCCCGCGCGGCCCAGCATGGCAAACAGCCCGCCAAAGGCATCGCCGGAAAACAGCGGGGTCAGAAAATCACCCTCGATCGCCTCGCGCACGCCGCGCAGCTGGGTCGAACCGCCGGTGATGGCTTTCAGCCCCACAAGCGTCAGCCCGCGCAGGATGAACAGAAAGGCCAGCGTCACGATGAAGGATGGCAGGCCGGTGCGGATGGTCAGCTGCCCGTTCAGCACGCCGATGGCGGCAGCCACGGCCAGGGTGGCCGGAATGGCCAGGATCAGCGGCAGGCCCATGTTCACGGTAAAGGCGCCGAAGATCATGCCGGCAAAGGCCACCATGGACCCGATCGACAGGTCGAACTCGCCGCCGATCATCAGCAGCGCCGCGCCGATGGCCAGGATGCCCAGCTGTGCCGCCGGGGTCAGAAAGTTCATCACGCCCGACAGGGTGAACATGGATCCGTCGGCGGTGAACAGGAAAAACACGGTGACCAGAACAAGCCCCGCGATAGAGCCGAGCTCGGGCCGTTTGGCAAGTTTGGTGAACAGCGTTTCCTGACGGACGCGTTCATCGCTTTGGGGTGTGGCAGCCGCAGACATGATGCCCTCCTGAAATCTGGAACGGGGCCGGGAGACAGAAGCCCCCCGGCCAGGGTGCTTTCGTCAGCGGATGCCCTGCGCCGAAAGTTCCACCACCTGCGCGGCCTTGTCGGCAGTGATGAGATTGGGGCCAGAGGCCACGTTGCCGCCCGGCATCAGCCCGTATTCGGCATGAAGCGCCAGGAAGTTGACGGCCATGTAGCCTTGCAGGAACTGCTGCTGGTCGATGGCAAAGGCCGCGTCGCCCGCAGCCACGGCTTCCAGGAAACCGGCCGACAGATCGAAGGTCGCGACCTTCACTTCGCCCGCCCGGCCGATGGCCTTCACCGCCGCCACCGAAGGCTCGCCCGCGGTCGAGGCCCCCAGCGCCATCACGGTATCCACCTCCGGATCGGCTTCCAGCGCGGCGCGCACCTTCGATTCCACCTCGGCCGGATCATTGCCGGTGGGAACCACGGTCACATTGCCGCCGAAACCTTCGGTGAAACCGGCGCAGCGCAGATCCAGCGAGACGTTGCCCACTTCCTGGTTGACGCAGATGCCCTTCTTGCCGCCCATGTCCTTCAGCGCCTCGCCGGCCTTGAAGCCCGCGTCCTTTTCGTCCTGCCCGATGTGCAGCAGGGCGCCCAGGGATTTCGACACGTCGGACCCCGAGTTGATGGAAATCACCGGGATCCCCGCCTCGACCGCGCGCTGGATTGACGGCCCAAGCGCATCGGCATCGGGGATCGACACCACAAGCCCGTCGGGCTGCTGGTTCACGGCGGCGTCGATCAGCTGGCTCATCGCCACCATGTCGAAGGTTTCGGGGCTGCGGTATTCGACGCTGGCGCCGCTGTGCTTGGCGGCGGTTTCCACGCCGTTCTTCACGACCGACCAGAACGGATCATTCGCCTGGCCATGGGCCACCACGATGATATCGGCGGCCAGTGCCGGGGCGGCAATGGACATGGCAGTGGCGGCCATCAGCGCGCCAAGGGTCTTTTTCATGGTATCCTCCCAAAGGTTGGTTTTATGGCCTGGCGCGCCTCCACACGCGCCCGGCCCATCCGGCCTGTCGGCCGAATTCAGCGTCCCATCGCGCGGATGGCCTGCACTGAGGCGGCCAGCTGTGCTTCGAGAATGTCGCGGAAGCCGTCGCCCTTGGCCGTGTTGAACGGATCGGGGCCGGGGGCTGCGGGTTCGATGATGATCGGACCGGCATAGCCGATGGCATCCAGCGCCGCGAATTGTGCGGCGAAATCGGTATGGCCTTCGCCGATGGCGCAGCGGTTGCTGTCGGCGGCGTGATAAAGCCCGATCTTCGCGCCACCGGACCGCAGGGCACCGGCAGGATCGGCCTCTTCGATGTTCATGTGATAGGCATCGGGCAGCAGGGGCAGGTTATCCGCCCCCACCTTTTCCAGCAGCGCCAGCCCTTCGGCCACATTGCGCACCTGATGGCTTTCGTAGCGGTTCAGGATTTCAAACACCACCGGCAGGCCGCGTCGGGCCGCGGCGGCGCAGATGCGCCGCGTGCTGTCGGCCAGCAGGGCGTCTTCCTCGGCCTGCGTGCTGACCGGGCGGATGCGCTGCACCAGCCCGTGGCACGAAATCCGGGGCGCGCCGGGGCCTTGCCCCAGCTTCACCGCCCAATCCATCAGCCGGTCATAATAGCCGATGGCGGCTTCGCGGATCGTGGCATCGGGATGCGCGATATCGGCATCCCCCGGCGTGATCGAATAGATCTTCAGCCCGGCAGCGGCGAAGATCGCCCCCGCCTGTTCCGGGTCGATCCCGTCGATATCGCCATGCAGTTCCACCCCGTCCATCCCGGCGCGTTTCACGCGGGCGGCAATGGCGGCCAGATCCTCGCCGCCGAAGATCCAGGTGCAGCAGCCGGTTTCCCGCATCTCAGGCCCCCAGCATCGCGGGCGTGATCGCCACGGTTTCCCCGGTTTGCGCCGACCGCGTCGCCGCTTCGGCACAGGCCAGCGCCGCCACACCTNNGTCGTCTTTTCCACCGTGTTTTCCAGCACGTTCTTGGCCGACAGAAGCCCTTCTGACCCCAGCAGTTCCAGCCGCTGGTCATAGCCGTATCCGGCCCGGCGCGAGTTCTTGATGACCGCGATCCGCCCATCCGCCCAGATCAGCGTGACCACGGCGGTATCCACATCGCCCGCCGCGCCGATTTCGGGATCGACAACCGAAGATCCGGTGGCCGTCACCCGATCCGGTGCGCCACCCATGATCCAGCAGGCCATGTCGAAATCATGGATCATCATGTCCCGGAACAGCCCGCCCGAGACCTTGACATAAGACACCGGCGGCGGCGCCGGATCGAAAGAGGGGATGGCCAGCAGCTCGCCCTTGCCGATCTCGCCCGCATCGAAGGCCGCCTTCAGCGCGGCGAAATTCGGGTCGAACCGGCGGTTGAAGCCGATCATCACCGGCTTGCCGGTTTTCGCCGCCGCCGCCTGACAGGCCAGCGCCCGTTCCAGCGACAGGTCCACCGGCTTTTCGCACAGCACGGCCTTGCCTGCCGCCGTGGCCCGTTCGATCAGATCCGAATGGGTGTCGGTGGAGGTGGCGATCAGCACCGCATCAATCGACGGATCGGCGATGATGTCATCGACCGAACGCGCCGCAGCGCCATAGGTGGCGGCCAGTGTCGCGGCGGCTTCGGTGTTCACATCAGCCACGGCAACCAGCTGGCTGTTCTTGTTCGCAGTGATGGATTTGGCGTGCACAAGGCCGATACGGCCTGCGCCAAGCAGGGCAACCCTGATCATTCTGCAACTCCTCCCGAATCTTTGCAGATCATCTGTTAGCGCAACCTTCGCGCTTTCTGCACGCGCGTGCAAGAAAAATCTGCACGCGCGTGCACTTCGCTTCCGCAGCATCGCCGCTGCGGATAGACTGGCCGCATGAGCGAGATGGAGTTTTTCAGTCAGGACACGGTGACCGCCGATGATGTGGCCGCAGCAGCGGGCGTTTCACGGTGGACGGTGGCGCGTGCCTTCAAGAAAGACGCCTCGATTTCCCGCAAGAGCCGCCAGAAGGTGATCGAGGCTGCCGAACGGCTGGGTTATGTGCCCGATCTGCTGGCCTCTTCCCTCGCCTCTGACCGGTCAAACCTGGTTGCGCTGGTGGCCGATGATTTCACCAACCCGCACAAGCTGGTGATGCTGGAACGGCTGACCCGCATCCTGCGCAAGCGGGGGGTGGGGGTTCTGCTGGTCAACATGCTGGGCGAAAGCGATCCGTCTTCGGCCCTGCTGGCCGCCAGTCAGCGCCGGGTCGATGCCGCCGTGGTGATCGGCACCAATTTCGATGACCGCGTGCTGGATACCGCGCTTGGCGCCCGCCGGGTCAAGAAGCTGGTGATCTTTGCCCGCATGTCGCAAAATCCCAACACGGTCACCATCGCCTGCGACGATCAGGCCGCCATCCGCGAAATTACCGAATATCTGTTCGCCAAGGGCTATCGGCGGCCCATGTTCGTGGCCGGCCCCGATACCCAATCGGCGCGGCTGCACCGGCGCGAAAGTTTCGTGGCCAACTGGCAAAGGCTGGCCGGGGCCATCCCGCCGGCCGTCCATGTGCAGCAGTATGACATGGCCTGCGCCGTGGATGGCATCTGTTCGGCCTTCGGGCGGCTGTCGCGCAGCGAGCTGCCCGATGTTCTGGTCTGCGAAAACGACATCATCGCCATCGGCGCCATGGATGCGCTGCGCTATCGGCTGGTNNTGCGCGTGCCCGAGGATGTGGCCGTGACCGGGTTTGACGATATCCCGCTGGCCGCCTCGCCCGCCTATGATCTGACGACGTTTCGCCAGCCGATCACCCGCATGGCCGAGGCGCTGGCCCGGCTGCTGGAAGAGGGGTCTTCCGATGATGCGATCCTGCCGGGCACCTTCATCACCCGCTCCAGCGCATAAGGCCCGCCCCCGGCTGCACCGGCGGCGGGCAGGGCGTCAGCCGCCAAAGGCCGCCAGCAATTCATCCAGCGTGCCCATGACAGAGGTGTAGCCGCCACCTGCCACATAGAGCGGCGTCGGATTCAGATAGATGATCTGCCCCTTGGTCCCGGCAATCGTGCCCTTCACCAGCGGATTGTCCAGCGTCGCCTGCGCCGAAGAGGCCTCGCCAATGGCGGCGGCGCGATCAACCACGATCAGCCATTCGGGGTTGGTTTCCGCGATGAATTCAAACGACACGGCATCGCCATGGGTTTCGGGGTTCAGGTTTTCATGCGCCTCGGGCAGGTTCAGCGTGCTGTGCAGCCAGCCGAACCGCGATCCCTTGCCATAGGCCGCAACCTTCGGCCCGTTGGTCATCAGGATCAGCGCGCGGCCCTTGCCTGCCGCTGCGGCCTGCACGGCGGCCAGCTTGGCATCCAGCGCTGCCACCAGCTCTGCCGCCTTGTCTTCGCGACCGAACAGGCTGCCATAGGCCAGCACGCGGGCGCGGGCATCGGCCACCAGATCGGCGCCGATCGTCATGTCGATGGTGGGGGCCAGCGGTGCCAGCGCCTCGCCCTGGGTCGAAGACCGGCTGCCGATCACGATCAGATCGGGGCCGAGATTCGCCAGCGCTTCCAGATTGGGTTCAAAGATCGTGCCGACGGGCGCGGCACTGGCCCCGACCTCGGCCAGATAGTTCACATACAGCTTGTCGGGCACACCGGCGGGCATCACGCCAAGCGCGGCGATGGTATCCAGCGCGGCAATGTCGAAGACGGCAAGTGTCGCAGGCTTTGCGGCCAGCGTCACATCGCCCCGCGCGGTGGCGATGGTTACATCGGCGGCAAGGGCGGGAAGGGCAAATGCGGCGGGGGTGGCGATGGCAAGGCCAAGCGCCAGGGTGATGCGGCGGGATATGCGGATCACGGCGGGCTCCTGTCGGATCGGGCGTGTGGCTGGGATCTGGCTTCACGCATCGGGGCTTGGTTAGCGGTTTGGCGGGCCCGGGTCCAGATGGAAAGCAGTGTAAAACTGTCGGGAATTAAGTGGGGCGGCCCGGCACTCTCCTGCTCGACGGAATGATAGCGCTGACATAGAAAGTGTCGGGACGGGGGCGGGACAGATAAGGGACGCAGAGATGACAAGCAGCACCGATTTTTCCGGGGTGATGGCCGCGGCGCTTGGCCTGCTGGCCCGGCCCGGGCGCCATGTGATCGCGGTGGCCGGGGCGCCCGGCTCTGGCAAATCGACGCTGGCCGAACGGCTGCATGACGCGCTGGAGGCGCAGGCGCCGGGGCTTTCAACCATTCTGCCGATGGATGGCTATCACTATGATGATGCGGTTCTGCATCAGATGGGGCGGAGGCCCTGGAAGGGCGCGCCGGATACATTTGATGTGGGCGGTCTGCGCAACACCTTGAAAAGACTTCGTGATCCCGCCGAAGGCGCAGTGGCCGTGCCGGTGTTCGACCGGGGGCTGGAAATCTCGCGCGGCAGTGCCCGGATCGTGCCCGCCGAAGCCCGGCTGATCCTGGCGGAAGGCAATTACCTGCTGCTGGATCAGGCGCCCTGGTCCGATCTGGCGCCGATGTTCGATCTGACGGTGTTTGTCGATGTGCCGGAACCCGAATTGCGTCGCCGCCTGACCCGCCGCTGGCAAGGCTTCGGCCTAACCCCCGACGAGATCACCTTCAAGCTGGATGAGAACGATCTTCCCAACGGCCGCGCCATCATTTCAGGCAGCCGCGCCGCCGATCTGGTGGTGGGCGCATGAGCGGGGTTTCGGCGTTTGGCGCGCTGCCGGATGGGCGCGCGGTGCAGCGGATCACGCTGCGGGGCGGTGGGCTGGTGGCGCAGGTTCTGACGCTGGGCGCCACCTTGCAGGATCTGCGGCTGGAGGGCGTGCCACATCCTCTGGTGTTGGGTGCCGAGGATCCCACGCAATATCTTGAAGGTATGCTGTATTGCGGGGCAATCGTCGGGCGCTTTGCCAACCGGATCGGCGGCGGGAAGTTCGATCTGGACGGGCAGCGCTGGCAGGTGGATTGCAATTTCCGGGGCACGGCCTGCCTGCATGGCGGATCGGATGGTATGGCGGTGCAGATCTGGCAGATTGCCGATCTGGCCGAAGATCGCGTGGTGCTGGTGCTGGATCTGCCGGATGGCCATATGGGCTTTCCCGGCGCGCTGCGGGCCGAGGTGACCATTGCGCTGACCGGGCAGGGCGCGCTGTGCTTTGCCATGCAGGCCACCAGCACGGCGCCGACGCCCTGCAACCTGGCGCATCACAGCTATTTCAACCTGGATGATTCCACGGACGCCCGGGGCCATCTGCTGCAGGTGGCGGCGGATCATTATCTTGTGGTGGATCAGGGGCTTATCCCCGTCGGGGCACCGGAACCCGTGGCGGGCACCGCCTTTGATTTCCGTCTGGCCCGGCCTGTGGGCGATCACGGGTTCGATCACAATTTCTGCCTGTCAGACCGGGTGCAGCCGCTGCGCCCGGTGGCCAGCCTGACGGCGCCGCGCGGCGATCTGCGGCTGGTGGTGGAAACCGATGCGCCGGGGTTGCAGGTCTATGACGGTGCGCATCTGAACGGCCTGCCCGGTTTGGGCGGGCGGCGCTATGGGCCTCATGCCGGGATCGCGCTGGAAACGCAGGGTTGGCCCGATGCGCCGAACCGCCCCGATTTTCCGCCCGCGATCCTGCGCCCGGGCGAGACCTATCGGCATGAGGCGGTCTATCGCTTTGAGAGAGTTACTTGACAAAAATACTCTGAATATCTAGCTCGGAGGGGGAAGCCGGGATCAGGCCGGGTTCCTGCTGTCGTGGGGCGCGCGCAAGCGCCCTGCGATCCCAGACCGGAGACCGCGATGAGCTTTGCCGCCTTCCCCGCCCTTGCCCGTGCCACATTGGCGCAAGACCCCGCCACAATTCTGGATCACTTCCGCGCCCGGCTGCGCGCCGAAGACCGCACCTTTGAAGACCGCGAGACAGAGCTGTTTGTCGATACCGGCATCGGGTTCATCACCGTCCGGGCCGAGGGCGATCTGGTGGCGCTGCTGCTGGCGGCGGCGGATGGCAACAAGGCCTTCATCCTGCGTCAGGCGGTTGTGCTGCATCTGGATCAGCTTGCGCCGGGTCTGGCGGAGCGTCTGGTCTGGGATGGCCCGCTGCCGGAGTTCAACCGCCCGCCGACCTTTCGGCTGGCGCGGGTGGCGGCGGTCAGCCATCCGGTGCCCGGCTTTGCGCGGTTGCGTCTGGTGGGGGATCTGGCCTGCATGGGCGTGGGCGGGATGCACATGCGCGTGCTGATCCCGCCGGACGGCCGCCTGCCGGTCTGGCCGGGGCTGGATGCGGCGGGGCGCACGGTCTGGCCGCTGGGCGAGGACAAGCTGCATGACCCGGTCTATACGGTGCGCAACATCGCCAGCGACGGCAGCTGGCTGGAGATCGACGTTTTCCTGCATGGCCAGGGCCGGACCTGTCATTGGGCGCCCGCTGCCCTGGGGGCCGAGGGGGGGCTGATGGGGCCGGGTGGCGGTGGATTTCCTGAAACGGAACGGTTGTTCATGTTCGGGGATGAAACCGCGCTGCCGGCCATGGCGCGGATTCTGGAACAGGCCCCGGCGCAGATGCAGGGCCGGGTGGTGATCGAGATTGCGCGGCCCGATCTGCGGCAGGCCCTGCATCATCCGCAGGGCGTTGTGGTGGATTGGGTGCTGCGCGGAGAAGATGCGCCGCTGGCCGATCTGGCCGAAGCTGCGATGGCGGGGCTTGGGGTGGAGGATTACTTCTGGTTCGCCGCCGAAAAGGCCGCAGCCGGCCGGGTGCGGCAAGAGCTGCGCCGCCGGGCGGTGCTGCCGCGCAACCAGTGCTATGTCGCCGCTTACTGGGAAGCCTGACTGCCGGGAGGTCTGAGCCGAAGTGCAGGTCATGCGTTCTGCGCATGATCCCCTGCGCAGAATACGCTTTTGCGCGCGGGCATTTGGCGCCACTGTGCCGTCTGATGCAATACGAAGGACAGCCAGATGCAGGGCGATGCGCGCAGCCACGGGCTTTGGGAACAGACGGCGCCGGCGGCGCCGGTTTCTGGCGGGCTGAGTGGCGATCTGCGGGCGGATGTGGTGGTGATCGGCGCGGGCTATACCGGGCTTTCCACCGCGCTGCATCTGGCCGAAGGCGGGGCGCGCGTGGTGCTGCTGGAGGCGGTGGAGGCGGGCTTTGGTGGCGCCGGGCGCAATGTCGGGCTGGTGAATGCCGGCATGTGGGTGATGCCCGAGGCGCTGTGCGATGTGCTGGGCGCGGGTCACGGCAACCGGCTGATTGACTTTCTGGGCGATGGCCCGCGCCAGGTGTTCGATCTGGTGGCCCGGCATGGCATTGGCTGCGAGGCGGTGCATCAGGGCACGCTGCATCTGGCGGTGGGGCAGGGCGGGCTGGCGGAAATCCGCGAACGGGCGCGGCAATGGCAGGCGCGTGGCGCCCCGGTCGAGGTGTTGTCAGCGGCAGAAACCGCGCGCCGTGTGGGCAGCGCCGCCTATGCCGGCGCGCTGCTGGACCGGCGGGCGGGCACCATCCAGCCGCTGGCCTATGCGCGCGGATTGGCGCGGGTGGCCGTGGCGGCGGGGGTGCAGTTGTACACCGGCACGCCGGTTGCGGCGGTGGAGCGGGCGGGCACAGGCTGGGCGGCGGTGACGCCGCGGGGCCGGGTGGTGGCGGATTGGGTGGTGCTGGGCACCGATGCCTATACCGGCGNNCCTGTGCCACCGAACCCCTGTCTGCCGATCTGCGGGCCAAGATCCTGCCGGGGCTGGAAGGCTGCTGGGACACGCGCGAGGTGCTGAGCTCGTTCCGGTTCGATCAGGCGGGGCGGCTGGTGTTCGGGTCTGTCGGCGCGTTGCGGCGTGGTGGGGCGGCGGTGCATCGGGCCTGGGCCTTGCGCGCGATGCGGCAGCTGTGGCCGGAACTGGCGGGGGTCAGGATCGCAGCGGAATGGTGGGGCCAGATCGGCATGACCGCCGACAATCTGCCGCGCTTTCACCGGCTGGCGGATCGCATCGTGACCGTCTGTGGCTATAACGGCCGGGGCATCGCGCCGGGCACGGTCTTCGGCAAGGCACTGGCGGCGCTGGTGTCGGGTGCGATGGCAGAGGGGGATCTGCCGCTGCCGGNNCCCGTGGCGGTTTCGGCGCTGCCGCTGCGCGAGGCCTATTACGAATATGGCGCGCAGATCGCGCATCTGGCGGGGGCGCGGCTGTAGCGCACAGGCGCTGTGCGGGCGGCCTGTTGGCATTTCCGCCCGGCCTGCCTATCTTCGCTGCAACGGGCGGGATGCCCGGCAGATCAAGGAAGCATCATGTATACCGGAATCGTTCAGGCCGTGGCCCCGGTGGCCCATGTTACCCGGCACGCAGGCCATGCCGCGCTGGAGGTCGATCTGCCCGAGGCTCTGCTGGAGGATCTGAAGATCGGTGCCAGTGTCGCGGTGGAAGGTGTCTGCCTGAGCGTGACCACGATCAGCGGCAACCGCATCGGGTTTGACGCGATGAATGCCACGCTGGAGCGCACGAATCTGGGCAAGCTGGCGGCCGGCGGGCGGGTGAATGTGGAACGCTCTGCCAAGCTGGGCGAGGAAAACGGCGGGCATGTGGTGGCGGGGCATGTGTCCTGCACCGCTGAAATCGTGGGGGTGAAGACCGAGGGCGCCAATGCCTATCTGCGGTTCCGCGTGCCGGAAGGCTGGGCGAAATACATCTTTGTACGCGGCTTTCTGGCGGTGAATGGTGCCAGCCTGACGGTGGCCGAGGTGGAGGGGAACGAATTCACCATCTACCTGATCCCCGAAACGCTGCGCCAGACCACCTTCCCCGATTACCGGCTGGGCGATCACCTGAACATCGAGGTGGAGGCGCAGACCAAGGTGATGGTGGATGTGATGGAACGCACGCTTACCCGGCTGCTGCCGCAATATATGGGTCAGGTGAAGGCCTGATACACCATATATAGAAATATCTTTCATTGACATCTGTGACGCCATCGCGTTTTCTGGGCGCGATGGTGTCCGGGCTTTGGTCCGGCTGAAAAGGGAATGTGGTGCGGGGGAAACCCCTATGCCACGGCTGCCCCCGCAACTGTAAGCGGCGAGCGGTTCGGATGATCCACTGGTGCAACCGCGCCGGGAAGGGCCGAAACCGCAGTGACCCGCGAGCCAGGAGACCTGCCATCCGAACTGCAATTTCAACCCGGGCGGGGTGCCTCGGAGGGAGCGACAGGATGACAGAGCGGCAACTGCCGGTGCATGGCGATATTGCGGCCCGCAAGGGCAAACCTAGGGCGCCAGAGGTGGTGGCGACGTTGTGCCGCCGCAGCGGGCAGCATTGCCCGGCGGCCATGGTGTTCATTCGGCAGGTGCTGCGCGCCGCCGAACTGGCCATCGCCGCCGCCCCGGAGTTTGAGATGACGGGGGCCACCACGCTTGCGGGCTGCGCCGAAGGCTGCCCGGCGCTGTTCCGGCTTTCGGCGGTGGGGGTGGATGTGTTCTGCGGCGTGGGGCCAGAGGGCGACGCCGATGCGCTGGCCCGGTTTGCCACCGGATTTCTGGAGGCGCGGGCGCCTGTGCCCCTGCCGCCAGCCACATCGGTGCCGCTGGCGTTGCTGCGGGTGCCGGCCCCGCCGATTGCGGAGCCGCTGTGCCGGGTCAGCTGACTTGAAGGATTTTCATAATCTTATCAAGTATTATGAATTTGAATCTTATTCTCGTGGGGAATAGGGTCCGGGCTTCTGAAAATGGCCCGGACAGACCCTATGCAAAGCCTTATCCTTCCCCGATCTGCCGCCTTTGGGCGGCTGGAAACGCTGGCGCGTGAGCGTATCCTGATCCTTGACGGGGCGATGGGAACGCAGATCCAGGGGCTTGGCCTGTCGGAAGAGGATTACACCGGCCAGGGGTCGGGCTGTGCCTGCCGCCACCATTCGGATCATCCGCAGAAGGGCAATAATGATCTGCTGATCCTGACGCAGCCCGATGCGATCGAGGAAATCCATTTCCGCTATGCCATGGCGGGGGCGGATATCGTGGAGACCAACACCTTTTCTTCCACCACCATCGCGCAGGCGGATTACGCGCTGGAAGCGGCGGTGCATGATCTTAATCTGGAGGGCGCGCGCATCGTGCGCCGCGCGCTGGATCGCGCCACCGCCATCGACGGGCGCCCGCGCTTCGTGGCCGGCGCGGTGGGGCCGACCAACCGCACCGCCTCGCTTTCGCCGGATGTGAATGATCCGGGGTATCGGGCCGTCACCTTCGACGATCTGCGCATCGCCTATGGCCAGCAGGTGCGCGGGCTGATTGCGGGCGGCGCCGATATCATCCTGATCGAGACGATCTTTGATACGCTGAACGCCAAGGCGGCGATCTTTGCCTGTTTCGAGGCCTTTGCCGAACGAGGCGAACGTCTGCCGGTGATGATTTCGGGCACGATCACCGATGCGTCAGGCCGCACGCTTTCGGGGCAGACGCCCACCGCCTTCTGGAATTCGGTGCGCCATGCGCAGCCCTTTACCGTGGGGCTGAATTGTGCGCTGGGGGCCTCGGCCATGCGGCCGCATATTGCAGAGCTGGCAGGGGTGGCGGATACCTTCACCTGCGCCTATCCCAATGCGGGCCTGCCCAACGAACTCGGCCAATATGACGAACTGCCCGAAACCACCGCGAAACTGATCCGCCAATGGGTGGATGAAGGCTTGGTCAACATGGTCGGCGGCTGCTGCGGCACGACCCCTGAGCATATCGGCGCGGTTGCGAAAGCGCTGGCGGGCGAAAAACCGCGCGTGGTGCCAAAGCTGGAAGTCGTCACGCGCCTTGCCGGCCTAGAAGCCATGCACATCGCCGCGTAATGGCAAGGAGGAAACACCTCCCCCCGTTCGCCCTGAGCCTGTCGAAGGGCTCCACCGAACAGAGTGAGGTGTCTTCGCCTCCGCTCAGACCAGGGCTTCGACTTCGCTCAGCCCGAACGGAATTGAGATCGACCAGATGACCCAGAAATCCACCGCCAATTTCGTCAACATCGGCGAACGCACCAACGTCACCGGATCGGCCAAGTTCAAGAAGCTGATCATGGCGGGCAACTATGCCGCCGCCATCGACATCGCGCGCGAGCAGGTGGAGAATGGCGCGCAGATCGTCGACGTCAACATGGATGAAGGGTTGCTCGACGCGGTCGAGGCGATGACCACCTTCCTCAAGCTGATGACGTCCGAACCCGACATCAGCCGCGTCCCGGTCATGATCGACAGCTCCAAATGGGAGGTGATCGAGGC
>DOMY01000016.1 GCA_003509785.1 Gemmobacter sp. | reverse complement strand
TTCAGCAGCCGCAAGGACGCGGTCATCGAGGTGTCCTGCCCGGTGAGCGCCGTCCAGCCCAGCGATACCACATGGCCGGGCGGGGTGATGCTGGCCAGATCGTAATGTGATCCCGGCAGCACCGGGCCATTATCCGTCCAGCGCAGGGTGATGGTGATCGGCGCCGCATCCTTGACCTTGATGATGGTACGGCGGGTTTCAAAGGTCTTCCAGCCGTCAGGGGTGCGGTATTGTTCCGGGTTTTCCGGGTTCACCTCTTCGATGAACAGATCCTGATCATCCAGATAGGCTGTGGTCAGCCCCCATCCCAAAGCCTCGGACCGGCCGATCAGCACGCTGGGCACGCCGGGCAGGGTGGCGCCGATCACGCCGCCCGATTGCAGGTCAAGCCGGGCCAGATACCACAGCGTCGGCGCGCTGAAGCCCAGATGCGGGTCATTGGCCAGCAGGGTGCCACCGGCGGCAGACCGCGACGGCGCGGCGGCCCAGGCGTTGGAGGCCCCGGCAAACTGCGGTTTCGTGAAGGGTGAAAACGGCCCTTCCGCCACGCGGATCGGCATCTGTGACGGGATCAGCCCCGGGGCGAGGCTGGCATAGTCGGGCAGGGCTGCGATGGGCTGGCCCGGATCATCCGGCAGGATGTCGCGCAGCCGTTCGCCGGGCAGCAAAAGCGACATGCGGGCGCGCAGCACCTCGTGCCCCAGCTGCCCCGAAAGCTGCAGTGCCATCAGCTTGAGGATGGCCAGGCTGTCTGCGGGTTGCCAGGCGGCAATTTCGCTGGAAAAGAAGAACATCTCGGGCGCGCCGCGGCCCCGTGCCCCCAGATTGACCTGGCCGATCCAGGCATTGACGCCGCGCGCATAGGCATCCAGGGCGGCGGTGGTTTCGGCATCCTGCACCGCCACCGACTCGCGCGCATAGGTGTACAGATCATAGCGCCGCATCAGCTCGTCGATCTTCACCGTCCGGCTGCCGAACACCTCGGACAGGCGGCCCTGCGCGGTGCGGCGCAGCATGGTCATCTGCCACAGCCTGTCCTGCGCATGGGCAAAACCCAGCGCATAGAACACATCGGCATCGGTGGCGCCAAAGATATGCGGCACATTGTCATTGTTGCGGATGATTTCGACCGGGGCGCTGATGCCTGCAACGGTGAAATCTTCATCGTAATCGGGCAAAGATCGCGACAGGAACCAGTAGGCGACCACAACCACCAGCCCCGCCAGCACCAGAAGGCCGGTGAAGATGCGCAGAAGCCAGCGGAAAAGCGTGAACATGGGGCCGTCCTTGACCTTGTGACAGGTTTCGGTTCCTAGTCGATCCCGCAAGCAGGAGCAATTGCGGAGGCATCACCATGGCGACAGTGGCATTTCTTGGCTTGGGGGTGATGGGCTTCCCGATGGCCGGGCATCTGGTGGCGGCGGGCCACAAGGTGACCGTTTACAACCGCAGCCCATCCAAGGCCGAGGCCTGGGTGGCAAAGCACGGCGGCACGGCAGCCGCCACCCCGCGTGATGCGGCAGAGGGTGTGGATTTCGTGATGGCCTGCGTGGGCAATGACGATGACCTGCGCGCGGTCTGCCTTGGGCCGGATGGCGCCTTTGCAGGGATGAAGCCCGGCGCGGTTTTCGTCGATCACACAACGGTATCGGCGCATGTCACGCGCGAATTGCAGGCGATTGCCGCCGGGCAGGGGAAGGGCTTTGTCGATGCCCCGGTGTCGGGCGGGCAGGCGGGCGCCGAAAACGGTGTGCTGTCGGTGATGTGCGGCGGGGTGGAGGGCGAATATCTGGCGGCAGAGCCGGTGATCGCTGCCTATGCCCGCATCTGCCGCCGTCTGGGCGACAGTGGCGCCGGGCAGATTGCCAAGATGATGAACCAGATCTGCATCGCCAGCCTGGTGCAGGGCCTGGCCGAGGCGCTGGCCTTTGGCCAGAAGGCGGGGCTGGATGGCGCGGCGGTGGTCGAGGTGATTTCGCAGGGCGCGGCGGGCAGCTGGCAGATGGCGAACCGGCACAAGACCATGCTGGCCGATCAGTTCGATTTCGGCTTCGCGGTGGATTGGATGCGCAAGGATCTGAAGATCTGCCTGGAAACCGCCGACCAGATCGGCGCCAGCCTGCCGGTGACTGCGCTTGTGGATCAGTTCTACAAGGAAGTGCAGCAGATGGGCGGCGGGCGCAATGATACGTCGAGCCTGATCAGGCGGCTTCNNCCCCCGAGGATATTTGGACAACGGGAAGGGGGGGCGCCGCTTCAAGGAATGATGCGGGTGTATTTGGTGCCTGACAGCGTGGCCCCGGCGATCAGGCCGGACTGGCCGAAGACCAGTGCGATCACCGGATCAATTTCGGTGGTTTCCTTCCCGATGCTGCCACCCTGATCGGGCGTGGCATATTTCAGATCCGCACTCGCCGCCCAGCCTGCCGCGCCACGGAACTGGGTCAGCGCCTCTTGCGTCATGAAAAACAGCGCATGGGCATATTGCTGCGCGCCGATCTGCAGGCCGATGCTGGCCTTGGCGGCGGAATAGTAATCCACCGTTGCATCATTGATCCGCAGCGCGCCGCGCCCGAAGGCCCCGCCAATGCCAAAGCCTGCTTCCGTCACCAAGGGCATATACAGCACGCCCAGGCTTTTGGCCGCCAGATCGCGGGTGCCGGGATAGCGGTTGAACAGGTAATTGCGGGTTTCATCCACCCGCGCGTCGATCATGGCGGCACCATTGCCACCCACGCCATTGCCGCAGGCGGCCAGGGCCAATGTTGCACCGGCGCTTCCGATCAGTGTCCGTCTGGAGATCATGTGTGCCTCGCTGCCTCAGATGGGGGGCTCTGTGGCCCCGTTGCGCTAAATATAGCGGATCGGCGGTGTCCTGTCACCTTGCATGGCAGGAAATGGCGAAAGCCCGCCGGTTCAGCCGCGCAGCAGCCGGGCCGCCTCGGGGGCGAAATAGGTCAGGATTCCGTCACATCCTGCGCGTTTGAAGGCCAGCAGGCTTTCCATCATCGCGGCTTCGCCCTTGATCCAGCCCCGTTCGGCGGCGCCTTTGATCATCGCATATTCGCCCGATACCTGATAGGCATAGGTCGGCACGCCGAAAGTGTCTTTCACCCGGCGGCAGATATCCAGATAGGGCATCCCGGGCTTCACCATCACCATGTCGGCGCCTTCGCGCAGATCGCGTTCGATCAGCCGCAGCGCCTCGTCACTGTTGCCGGGGTCCATCTGATAGGTTTTCTTGTCACCCTTCAGGGCACCGCTGGCGCCCACGGCATCGCGGAACGGGCCATAAAACGCGCTGGCATATTTGGCGCTGTAGCTGAGGATCGCCACATCCTTGTGCCCCGCGCCTTCCAGCGCCTGCCGTATCGCGGCAATCCGGCCATCCATCATGTCGGATGGCCCCAGAATATCGGCGCCGCTGTCCGCCTGCGCCAGCGCCATCTTCACCAGCGCCTCTACCGTCTCGTCATTCAGGATCACACCGTCGCGCACCAGCCCGTCATGGCCGTTGCTGTTATAGGGATCAAGCGCGATATCGGTCATGATTGCCAGATCCGGCACCGCCGCCTTGATGGCGCGGATGCAGCGGTTCGTCAGGTTTTCGGGATTCCAGGCCTCTTCGCAGGTTTCGGTCTTTACCGACGGATCGGTATAGGGAAACAGGCAGATCGCCGGGATGCCCAGACCTGCCGCCTCTTGCGCCGCGATCAGCGCCTGATCCAGCGACAGCCGAAACACCCCGGGCATGGAGGCGATGGGTTCACGGATGCCCGTGCCCTCGCGGATGAAGATCGGCCAGATCAGGTCATTCACCGTCAGCCCGTTTTCCTGTGTCAGGCGGCGCAGGGCATCGGTGCGGCGGGTGCGGCGGAAACGGGCGGCTGGAAACGGGGCCTGGATCGGGCGCATGTCGGCTCCTTTGCGGGCGAAAAGCTGGCACTGCGGCAACGTCTCTGCCGCGCCAAAGGATTTCTTGCCTGCCTGCCATGGAAAAGCGCGCGCGGCAAGGATAGGAATGTCGCATTGGCTGGCCCCTGCGGGCCGTTTTGCGGGGCCGTTACGTGCATTGGTATGAATTCGTTCTGGAGATGATCGACCTGCGATCCTTCTCGAACCTCTGGTTCTGGATCATGCTGGCCGTGCAATGGTCCATGTCCAGCCATTGGGTGCTGGGCGTGCCCTTCGATCTGGTGCTGCGCGCCAAACACAAGGGCGGCCCGGCGCTGGAAGATCTGGAGGCCATTGCCCGGGTCAATGTGAACCGCCTGCTCTATATCACCCATGTCTCGGGCATGTGGATCACCGGGCTGATGGCCTTTGGCCTGACCATGCTGGTGCTGCTGGGCTTCATCTATGATATCGAATTCGCGCAGGCCGTCTTCTGCATCACCTTTCCGATGACATTGGTGGGCTTGCTGTCGCTGCGCACCGCCGTCGGCTTGGCGGCCTCTTCCTTGGCAGGCTTGGGCTGTGCAGCCTCGGCCAGATCCTGGCTGCGGCGCGACTGGTCCAGCCAGTCCTGCACGCCGCCTTCGTATTCGCGCCACTTGCCCGGCCCTTCCCAGGCAATGGTGCTGGTGACCACGTTGTCCAGGAAACTGCGGTCATGGCTGACCAGGAACACCGTGCCGTCGTAGTTCTGCAGCAGGTCTTCCAGCATCTCCAGCGTCTCGATATCGAGGTCGTTGGTCGGCTCGTCCAGAACCAGCACATTCGCGGGGCGGGCAAACAGGCGCGCCAGCAG
>DOMY01000164.1 GCA_003509785.1 Gemmobacter sp. | reverse complement strand
TTCGACGAGCGTGAAAACGCGTTCGAATCCAAATTCGCCCATGATGCTGAAATGCAGTTCAGGGCCGAAGCCCGGCGCAACAAGCTGGCTGGCCTCTGGGCCGCCGCCCTGCTGGGCAAGACCGGCGCCGATGCGGCCGATTATGCCGTGACCGTGGTGCAGGCCGATTTCGAAGAGGCCGGTATCGAGGATGTCGTGCGCAAGCTGTCGGCCGATCTGGGCGACAAGGCCAGCGCCGACGAAATCCGCGCCAAGCTGGCAGAGCTGATGCCGGTGGCCCAGGCCCAGCTGATGACCGAGATCTGATTTCGGCGGCACCGCGCAAGCGCGGCCGCCTTCGGGCGGCCTTTTGCATTTCACCTGAATTGACACTTTGCCCCGGCGGCCCATGCGTGGCACAGAGGGGCTGCACCGGGCAGGCCGGCACGGCCCGCCCCCACCCGCGCGAGGCGACATGACCGACGCTCTTTCCAAGTTGCTTGCCACCCGTGACTGGCTGATGGCCGATGGTGCCACCGGCACCAATCTGTTCAACATGGGCCTGTCCTCGGGCGAGCCGCCCGAAATGTGGAACACCGACAAGCCCGACAATATCCGCAAGCTGTATCGCGGGGCTGTCGACTCGGGCTCGGATATCTTTCTGACCAATACCTTCGGCGGCAATGCCAGCCGCCTGAAGCTGCATGGCGCCGAGGGCCAGGTACACGAGCTGAACCGCGTGGGCGCGGCGCTGGCGCGCGAGATCGCCGATGCGGCCGGCCGGCCGGTGGTGGTGGCCGGTTCGGTGGGGCCGACGGGCGAGATCATGGCCCCGATGGGCACGCTGACCCATGCGCTGGCGGTGGAGATGTTCCACGAACAGGCCGAGGGGCTGAAAGCCGGGGGCGCCGATGTGCTGTGGGTGGAGACCATTTCCGCCCCCGAGGAATTCCGCGCGGCGGCAGAAGCTGCGGCGCTGGCGGGCATGGCCTGGTGCGGCACCATGAGCTTTGACACCGCCGGGCGCACCATGATGGGCGTGACCTCGGCCGATCTGGCAACGCTGGTGGACAAGCTGGCCAATCCGCCGCTGGCCTTTGGCGCCAATTGCGGCGTGGGGTCATCGGATCTGCTGCGCACCGTGCTGGGCTTCTTTGCGCAGGGCACCGAACGGCCGGTGATCGCCAAGGGCAATGCGGGCATCCCGAAATACAAGGATGGCGCCATTCATTATGACGGCACGCCCGAGCTGATGGCCGATTATGCCGTGCTGGCCCGCGATGCGGGCGCGCGGATCATCGGCGGCTGCTGCGGCACCATGCCGGAACATCTGGTGGCGATGCGCCGCGCGCTGGAGGAGACCCCGAAAGGCCCGCGCCCGACGCTGGAAGACATCACCGGCAAGCTGGGCGCGCTGTCCTCGGCCAGCGATGGCACCGGCGACGGCGACACCGCCCCCCGCCGCGAACGCCGCCGCGGCCGGTAAGCCCACCGGGCAGCCAAGACACAGGCCGCGCAGGCGCAAGCCCGGCGCGGCCTTTTGGTATCCGGGGGCCTTCATCGCCTGTGCTATGCGCCCAGCCCGGAACAAGGGGCGCAGCCCCGCCGGGCAGCGGACGACCGCCCCCCGGTCGGCCGCTTCGGTGCCGCTGGCGCGATGATGGGGCTAAGCGGTGGCGGCGCCATAAAGCGGCGACCACCGGCGGAGGCAGCGGCCAACCGCGGTCGTCCGCTGCCCTGTGATGGGGGATGAAACGCAAAGGCCTTTTGGGCTAGGACTTCGCACTGCCCAGATATTTGCAGCCGAAGCTTTCCTGCAGTTCCTGCATGGCCGCATCTAAACGCCCTTTACCATCGGCAACTGCCTGCTCAAGCTCCGGGATGATCGCTGCGGATTCCCGCGCGGGCTGCATGATCGCCTGCATTTCGGTGGCCTGCATCTGCGCAAGCTCGGCGAGCACAGACAGGAAAGACAGATTTGCCGCCTTGGCATTGGCCAGCGTCGCTTCTGCCGAACCAAGTGTTTCGCAACGATATGTGACATTCAGCCCGGTATCGGTCGGAAAGGTGAAAACCTCGGTATCGGTGGCAAGAACGCACCACAGCAACCACACCACGCTGACCAGCGCCCCTGCACCGAACAGCATCTTCTTTTGCATGGCTGCCCCACTTTTACTCACACGCTCAAGCGCAGGTTGCGCCGAGTATGATGCCGCCGTCCACCCCTCACCACAACGCCAGCTGATCCCCCACCTTCCCCGGTCGCTGGAACAGATCACGGCGCAGCGGGGGCAGTGGCACCGATAGCCCCTCGCGCGCCACGGCCTTCGTGAACCTTTGCGCCAGCAGTTCGGCAAAGACCCCCTCGCCCCGCATCCGCCGCCCGAACTGCGGATCATACAGACGGCCGCCATGCGCCTCGCGGATCCGGGCCAGCACCTTGGCGGTGCGGCCGGGCACATGGGTTTCCAGCCAGTCCTGCATCAGCGGCGCCACTTCCAGCGGCAGGCGCAGCAGGATCCAGCTGGCCGCCACCGCCCCCGCGGCCTTGGCCGCCGCCAGGATCGGCTCCAGCTCGTGATCGGTCAGGCCGGGGATCACGGGCGAGACCATCACCCGCACCGGCACCCCGGCGTCGGACAGCCGCCGGATCGCCGCCAGCCGCCGTTCGGGCAGGGGCACCCGTGGTTCCATGCTGCGCGACAGGCGGGCATCCAGCGTGGTGATCGAAATCCCCACCCGCACCAGCCCGGCCGCCGCCATCGGCGCCAGAATGTCCAGATCGCGTTCCACCATCACCCCCTTGGTGGTGATCGCCAAAGGGTGCTGCCAGTCGCGCAGCACCTCCAGCACCTCGCGCATCACCCGCCAGTCGCGTTCGATGGGCTGATAGGGGTCGGCATTGGTGCCAAGCGCGATGGGCGCCACCTGATAGCTCTTTGCCCCCAGTTCCTTTTCCAGCACCGCGCCGATGCCGGGCCGCGCGATCAGCCGGGTTTCGAAATCCAGCCCCGGCGACAGGCCAAGGTAGGCATGGCTGGGCCGGGCATAGCAATAGATGCAGCCATGTTCGCAGCCGCGATAGGGGTTCACGCTGCGGTCGAACGGCAGATCGGGCGAGCGGTTGTAGCTGAGCGCCGAGCGTGGCCGTTCCTGCCGCACCTCGGTCTGCAGCAGGCGTTCGTCTTCCGGCAGATCCCAGCCATCATCCGCCACCACGCGGCTCAGCGGTTCAAAGCGCCCGCTGTCATTGGCCAGCGCCCCGCGCCCGCGCAACCGCAATTCCGGCCGGATGGTGTGATCCTTGTCGCTCATGCCGCAGGTTAGAACATTTCACGAACAAAAGGCAAGTCTTGCCCCATCTGCCGCCGCTCTGTCGCCTTTCACTGCGCCCATGTCGCAAAGCGCAAAGTGCCTTGCCCAAAGAAGTCGCATTCAAGCAACAGACCCCTGTTCCGGAGCGCCGCCATGGCTGACGAAGACGATATCATCCTGTCCGAACTGAGCGACGAGGAACTCGTCCTCCAGATGCATGACGATCTCTACGACGGTCTGAAGGAAGAGATCGAAGAGGGCGTGAACATCCTGCTGGAACGCGGCTGGACGCCCTATGATGTACTGACCAAGGCGCTGGTCGCCGGCATGACCATCGTGGGCGCCGATTTCCGCGACGGCATCCTGTTCGTGCCCGAAGTGCTGCTGGCCGCCAATGCCATGAAGGCGGGGATGTTCATCCTGAAGCCGCTGCTGGCCGAAACCGGCGCCCCGCGCATGGGCAAGATGGTGATCGGCACGGTGAAGGGCGATATCCATGATATCGGCAAGAACCTGGTCGGCATGATGATGGAAGGTGCCGGCTTCGAAGTGCTGGATCTGGGCATCAACAATTCGGTCGAGAAATATCTGGAAGCGCTGGAAAGCGAAAAGCCCGATATCCTTGGCATGTCGGCGCTGCTGACCACCACCATGCCTTACATGAAGGTCGTGATCGACACGCTGAAAGAAAAAGGCATGCGCGAGGATTACATCGTGCTGGTCGGCGGTGCGCCGCTGAACGAGGAATTCGGCCGCGCCATCGGGGCCGATGCCTATTGCCGCGATGCCGCCGTGGCGGTGGAAACCGCGAAATCGCTGGTCAGCCGCAAGCACAACTCGCTGCGCGCCTGAACCACGCAGCACAAACCGCCCATCAGACATGAAAAGGCGCGTCCGGGGCGCGCCTTTAGCTTTTGCAGGTTGCCTGTGCAGGCTGCGGTTCAGAACAGGAAGCTGTCGGCGCCGATCTCGTCTGCGCCCACACCATCCAGCCGGATCGTGGTCTGGCCAAAGGCCACCAGCGCATCACCATCGGACAGTTCGGTGATGGTCAGGCGGGCAAAGCTGGTATTCGCGCCGCTGAGGTCGATCAGATCGGCCGTCACATCGAAATCGGTGATGAGATCGGCCCCGGCCTTGCGACCGAAATACTGGAAGGTATCGGCCCCGTCGCCGCCGGTCATGGTATCATTGCCATTGCCGCCGGTGATCCGGTCATCATGTTCGCCGCCATCCAGCAGATCGGCGCCCTTGCCGCCGTTCAGCAGATCGTCATCGGCGCCGCCCATCAGCGAATCCCGGCCACCGTAGCCCAGAATGGTGTCATTGCCAAGGCCCGCATCCACGCCCTGACGACCGGCGCCGAAGGTCAGCATCTCGCTGGAGAACTCGAACTGGTCTTCAAAGATGGCCCAGGCGTCATCCTTGCTGATGGCTTCGATCTCGCCGGTGGCAGCCGGCAGAATGGCGACATAGCCGTTTTGCGAGCCGTTGATCTCGCCGGTCGATCCCGCGCCGTAGCCCGCCCCGACCGAGGCGCCATGAAGCACGATTTCACGCAGCACCAGCGGCATCAGGTCTTCCATGGTGTACTGATTGCCGGAAACGGGGCTGAGCAGCGCAGACAGATCCGTCAGATCCAGCGCCCGGACATAGCTCAATTCGCCCGCCGCATTGGCCGAAGGGCCATGCGACACATGGCCCATGCCATGGTCATGGCCCTCGGTGTCCAGCGTCATGACGATATCGCCATAGGTGGCGACGCCTTCCAGCACCTCCACGAAACCATCACCGTCGGTATCCTGTGCCAGCACAGGTTCACGCGCATCGGTGGGATTGCCTTCTGCATCGAAGGTGCCGTGGATGTGCTGGACATGCACCTGATTGGCGGTCATGCCATCCGCCGTGATCGACACGCTCAGATAGGGCGTGCCATCCGTGGCTTCGCCCAGAGCAAGCACAGCCTGCCCCGATACGCCGGAACTGTTGAGCGCGACAAAATCCACCGCCCAGTAATTGCTTGCTGTGGCCAGGAATTCATCGAGCGAGGTGTAGGAACTGCCAAGATGTGCCATGTTGGTCCTCCGATCCGGTTTGACTGTGCCCGAGTTACGACACCGCGAAAGCCAGAGTTTCAGCCCACCACAGCATCCGGCGGGCAAAGGTGCAAAGTGCTGATATTCGGTCGGTTTTCGGCACTCACAGTTGCGTGAGGGGTGATAGGCTTGGCCATGGCCCGATCAGAACCCACCTGTGCCGCATGACCCAGCCGCCTTTCCCCGCCTTGCCGGATGACACCATGCTGACGGAACGCGGGCTGGCCCCGCAGTCGCAGGGCCGTGTGCTGCTGATCGCCTGTGGCGCGCTGGCGCATGAGGTGCTGGCGATCAAGCGGACGGGGGGATGGGATCATCTGGATCTGCAATGCCTGCCCGCCAATCTGCATCTGTGGCCCGACNNCGCAGGCGGTGGCCGATGCCGTGGCCGAATACCGGGGCCGCTACGGGCAGATCTTCATCCTGTATGCCGATTGCGGCACAGGCGGGCTTTTGCAGCAAAAGTGCAAGGATCTGGGTGTCCAGATGCTGGAAGGCCCGCATTGTTATTCGTTTTTTGAAGGCAACGCCCGCTTCGCCCAGATTGCCGAAGACGAAATCACTGCCTTCTACCTGACCGATTTCCTGGTGCGGCAGTTCGATGCCTTCGTCTGGCGCCCGATGGGGTTTGACCGCCACCCCGAGCTGATCGGCATGATGTTCGGCAATTATACCAAGCTGGTCTATCAGGCGCAGACCGATGATCCGGCGCTGGACGCACGGGCCGCCGATTGCGCCGCCCGGCTGGGTCTGGCCTATGAACGCCGCCTGACAGGCTATGGCGATCTTGAGCGCGCAATTGCCGAGGTGGCGCGGGGCTGACACCGCCCCTTTCGCTTTCCCCCCTGCTCGCCTAGGGTGACGCCATGACAGCCTTTGCCGCACTCTCTGCCCTGCTGGGCGACCGTTTCACCACAGCCGCCGCGCTGCGCGCCGCCCATGCGCAAAGCGAAACCCATGTGACCGGCGGGCTGCCGGATGGCGTGGCCTTTCCCGAAACCACGGCCGAGGTGGCGGCGATCATGGCGATCTGCGCCGCGCATCGCCTGCCGGTGGTGGGCTGGGGCGCGGGCACCTCGCTGGAAGGGCATGCGCTGGCGCTGCACGGTGGCATCACGGTGGATTTCGTCCGCATGAACGCGGTGCTGGAGGTGCGGCCCGAAGACATGCTGGTGCGGGTGCAGCCCGGCATCACGCGCGAGGATCTGAACCGCGCCTTGCGGGCCACCGGCCTGTTCTTCCCGGTCGATCCCGGCGCCAATGCCTCGATCGGCGGCATGGCGGCCACGCGGGCCTCGGGCACCACGGCCGTGCGCTATGGCACCATGCGCGACGCCGTTCTGGGGCTGGAGGTGGTGCTGGCCGATGGTCAGGTGATCCGCACCGGCACGCAGGCGCCGAAATCCAGTGCGGGCTATGATCTGACGGCGCTGATGGTCGGGTCCGAAGGCACGCTGGGCCTGATAACCGAACTGACGCTGCGCCTGCAGGGCCAGCCCGAGGCGGTTTCAAGCGCGGTCTGCGGCTTTGCCGATATGGTCGCCGCGGTGGATTGCGTGATCGAAACCATTCAATCCGGCCTGCCCATGGCGCGGATCGAATTTCTTGATCCTGCTGCCGTGGCCGCCTGCAATGCCTATTCGGGCCAGTCGATCCCGGAACTGCCGCATCTGCTGATCGAATTTCACGGAACGCCCGCCGGTGTGGCCGAACAGGCCGCCCGCTTTGGCGAGATTGCGGCAGGCCATGGCGCCCAGGCCTTCCGCTGGGCCGAAAAGGCCGAAGAGCGCACGGCGCTGTGGAAGATGCGCCATGCCGCCTATCACGCCTGCCTCGCATCGCGCCCCGGCGCCACGGCCATTGTCACCGATGTCTGCGTGCCGATCTCGGCGCTGGCGCAGGCGGTGGAAGAAACCCGCGCCGATATTGCCGCCAGCCCGATTCCCGGCCCGATTCTGGGCCATGTGGGCGACGGCAACTTTCACGCCATCCTGCTGGTGGATCGTGAAAGCCCCGCCGAACAGGCCGAGGCAAAGCGGCTGGCGGCCCGCATGGCCGACCGCGCGCTGCGGCTGGGCGGCACGATCACCGGCGAGCACGGCATCGGCATGGGCAAGCTGGGCCATATGCAGGCCGAACACGGGGCCGCCTGGGCCGTGATGGGCACGCTGAAAGCGGCGCTGGATCCGCTGAACCTCCTCAACCCCGGAAAGCTGGTGCCGCCGCATGGAACCTGAAGATTTCGCCCGCCAGTTTGCCATCCTCTGGTCGCGCCGTGATGTGCAGGGTCTGGCCGCGATGATGACCGGCGATGCCGATATGCTGACGCTGACCGGCGTCTGGGCCGAAGGGCAGAAGGCGATCCTCGCCGCGCTGGATTCAGAATTTTCCGGGATCTTCAGCCGCGCCCGGCTGGTGACAGGGCGCGCCAAGGCCCGGCGGATCAACGCCGATACAGCCGTGCTGCATCAGCGTTTTGTGCTGTCCGGTCTGGTGGATGCCGAAGGCAATGATATGGGCCGCATCGGGGCTTTACTGGTGGCCACATTGACCACCTCGCCCCAGGGCTGGCAGGCCGTGGCGCTGCAATTTTGCGCCACGGAAGGCTGAGCCCTTAGTAATAGGCCGCAAACTTGCGACGGAAACGGCCGGTGTCGACCTCGCGCTGACGCTGTTCCAGGTCATAGCGGCTGGCGGCCCCGTTCAGATAGGCAGTTTCGACCTCTTCGGTGGTCGGAACGCGCAGGGCACGAAGCAGATTGGTCACGGTNNCCCTCCCTGCCGCCAATATCGGTCAGCAGGGCTGACAGAACAACCGCCGATGCTGCCGTGCCGCCTTGCAGTTTCTGCAACGCAGCACGATCAGCCGTCCAGCAGGGCCCGCGCCGCCTGCCGTGCGGCATCCGATACCGTATCCCCGGCCAGCATCCGCCCGATTTCCTCGACCCGCGCCTTGGGGTTCAGCGGCGTGACGGTGGACAGCGTCATGCCGCCCTCCACCCGCTTTTCCACCCGCCAGTGATGGGCCCCCAGCGCCGCCACCTGCGGGCTGTGCGTCACCACCAGAATCTGCGCGCCATCGGCCANNGATGCCGGGGGTATCGCCGGTCAGGCAGACCTTCAGCGCCAGCAGGAAACGGCTGAGTTCGCCGCCCGAGGCGATCTTGTTCAGCGGCCCCGAAGGCGCGCCGGGGTTGGTGGCCACGGTAAAGGCCACGGCATCCGCCCCTTCCGGCCCCGGATCGGCGGGCGTCAGTTCGGTGACGAAAACCGCGCGCTCCATCTTCAGCGGTGCCAGTTCGGCAGCCATCGCCAGGGCCAGCCGCCGCGCCGCCGCGCGCCGCGTTTCGGTGATCTGCGCCGCCGTTTCCAGATAGGCGGTTTCGGTCAGCATCACCTCGCGCGTCAGCGCCGCAATGTTCTTCGCCCCGCCATCGAGCGCCGCCAGCCGCGCCCGCAGCCCATCGGCAAAACCACCCAGATCATCGGGCAGAACCCCATGCTTGCGCGCCAGCGCCCGGATGGCGAACAGCCGTTCCTCCAGCGCTTCCAGCACTGACGGATCGAAATCCAGCCCGTCCAGACAGCGCTCTACCCCGTTCTGCGCCTCGCCCAGCTCCATCAGCGCGCGGTTCAGCGCGGCAATGCCACCCTCCAGCGTGCCTTCGGCATGGCCTGCCGCATCCTCCAGCCGGCGCAGCGCCTCCAGCATCAGGCCCTCGGCGCCCTGATCGCTCAGCGCCTGGGCCGCGCGGGCCACATCGGCGCGGATCTTCTCGGCCGCCTGCATGGACCGGCGCCGGATATCCAGCGCCGCTTCCTCGCCGGGTTCGGGGTTCAGCTTGTCCAGTTCGGCCACGGCATGGCGCAGGAATTCCTCTTCGGCCCGCACGGCGGCCAATGCGCCTTCGGCCAAGGCCAGCGCCTTCTTCGCCGCGCCCCAGCGCGCCCAGGCCGCGCGCAGCGGTGCCAGATCCAGCCCGGCGAAGACATCCAGCATCTGCCGGTGCCCGCGCGGGTTCAGCAGCCCGCGGTCATCATGCTGACCGTGCAGTTCCACCAGCCGTTCCGACAGTGCCCGCAGCACCTCGCCCGAAACCCGGCGGTCATTGACCCAGGCGGTCTTGCGGCCATCGGCATAGTTCACCCTGCGCAGGATCAGATCGCCCTCGGCCTCGATCCCGTATTCTTCCAGCACGGCATGGGCAGGATGGCCCGGCGGCAGGTCGAATTCGGCCACCACCTCGCCCTTTTCGGCGCCGCCCCGCACCAGCTCGGCCCGGCCACGCCAGCCCAGCACAAAGCCCAGGCTATCCAGCAGAATGGATTTGCCAGCCCCGGTTTCCCCGGTCAGCACATTCAGCCCGGGCTGAAAGGCCAGCGACAACCGGTCGATAATCAACATGTCGCGAATGTCGAGAGCGCGCAGCATCGGTCAGACCATAGGAAAGGCCACGGGCCCCTCCCCCTTTACAACCATTCGCCCTTGATGACCTGGCGATAGATGGCCGCCAGCCAGTTGTCGCCCCGTGCTTCGGGTTTCAGCCCCTGCTGCACCAGCAGGGCATAGCTGTCCTGATAGAACGGGCTCGACTGATAGTTATGGCCCAGAATCGCCGCCGCCGTCTGCGCCTCGTCCCGGAAGCCAAGCGCCAGATAGGCTTCCACCAGCCGGTGCAGCGCCTCGGCCGTGTGGGTGGTGGTCTGGAAATCCTGCACAACCACGCGGAAACGGTTGATCGCCGCCGCATAATGCCCGCGCTTCAGGTAGTACCGCCCGATTTCCATTTCCTTGCCGGCCAGATGGTCAAAGGCCAGATCGAATTTCAGGATGGCGCCCCGCGCATATTCGCTGTCGGGATATTCTTCGATCACTTCGCGCAGCGCCTGCAGGGCCTGGAAGGTCAGGCCCTGATCGCGGCCGATCTCGTCGATCTGATCATAGAAGCTCAGCGCCATCAGATATTTGGCATAACCCGCTTCTTCATCGCCGGGATAGTAATCCAGAAACCGCTGTGCGGCGGCGCGGGCGTCTTCATATTCCCGGTTCCGGTGATAGGTGAAGGCCTGCATGATCAGCGCGCGGCGGGCCCAGTCGGAATAGGGATAAAGCCGTTCGACCTCGGCAAAATAGAAAACTGCGCGCTCGGCCTTCCTGTCTTCCTCCAGCGCAAGTTCGCCCTGACGGAAGATCTGTTCGGCGCTCAGCGCATCCAGCGCGGGTTCGGTGTTGGCACCCCCGCCACAACCGGCCAGAAATGCCACCAGAACAAGACCGCTCAGGATCTTCGCACCCGGTTTACCGACTGTCATCTTCTGCACATTCGCCTCGTCATTTCCGGCCCTTGGCGGGCGCCAAGACCGGGCGCGCCACAGGCGCGGCGCCCTGTCCGATCTGTTCCGGCCAGCCCTGGCTTTGGCATCTCCTAGCACAGAAAAATCCGGGGCGCAAAACGCCTTTCGCGGCAAAGCCGCTCACAGCCCCGTCAGGAATGGGCCGGCAGATCGCCCGCATGAACGCCCATGCCCGGCAGTTTGCCGCCGGTCTGTTCGCCGCAATCAACATAGCGCCAGGCATCGGGCTGCGCGAACAGCGTGCGCAGCAGCCGGTTGGTCAACGCATGGCCCGCGCGCACGCCGGTATAGCGGCCCACCTGCCAGCGACAGATCACCCAGGGCATCCAGCATCTTGTGGCGCACGGGTTCATCGGCATGGCGCAGCCCGCCGGGGCTCAGCACCTGGCCATCTTCGAACACCACCGCATTTTCCAGCGTGCCACCAAGCGCCAGACCATTGGCGCGCATGAAATCGACATCGGCCTGCAGACAGAAGGTGCGGCTGTCGCACAGCTCGCGCACAAAGGCGCCATTGGCCATGTTCAGCGTCTTTTCCTGCCGCCCGATCGCCTTTTCGGCAAAGTCGATGCGGAAGTCGATTTCCAGCATGTCCGAAGGCTCAAGCCGGGCCACAGCCTCGCCTTCGCGCACTTCCACTGGCTTCAGCACGCGGATGGCGCGCACTTCGGCCTCTTGCTCCACCAGACCGNNCCGGCGGCCAGAAAGCGTTCGACAAACGGCACCGAAGATCCGTCAAGGATCGGCACTTCCGGCCCGTCAATCTCGATCACGGCATTATGGATGGCACAGCCCGCCAGCGCCGCCATGATATGTTCGATGGTGGAGACCGAAACGCCCGAAGGATTGGCAATCAGCGTGCACAGCTTGGACGGTACAACCGTATCCCAGCGCGCGGCGATCATCGCATCACCATAGCCAATATCGGTGCGGCGGAACCAGATGCCGGTATCTGCCGGGGCCGGCGTCACCACCATGCGCACGGGTTCCCCGGAGTGGAGACCGAGCCCATCAAAGATCACAGCGGTTTTCAGCGTATTCTGCACGGCGTGCCCCCACAAACTTCGGTGCGTGGAAAGTTATCCACAGATCCAGCTCCGGTGCATTTTAGGTAATTGCGGGGGGGCAGAACCTCAACTCACTCTTTGTGACCGGATGTAACAGTGGCGCCGCAGCCCTGCAACATTTCGCCAACCCCAGGGCAAGCCATTGTCATATATAAGAAAAAGCCCGGCACTGCCGGGCTGTTCCTTCAGATCATGTTACCGCTGCCGCGGCGTCAGTTTGCCTGACGACGCAGGAAAGCCGGGATCTCGATCCGCTCCTGATCGGCCGAAAGCTCCGGCTCGTCATCATAGGCGGGGGCCTGCTGCGCCTGGGCGCGGGGCGCTTGGCGGGGTTCGGGGGCCGGTGCAGGCTCTGCCGCATGGCCCGCCATGCGGTTGATCAGCGAACCAATGCCGAAGCGCGGCTTTTCGGCGGCGCGGGCGGGCGCCGGAGCCGGGGCTGCCGCACGCGGGGCGGCGGCCTGCGGCTGCGGGCGCTGGCTGGTGGCCGGGTTCTTGGTCACAGCGGCCTGCAGACGGGCCATCGCCTCGGGCGAGGGCTGGCCTGCGGTGCGGCGCGGTGCGACAAAGCTGCCTGCATCGCTGTCATGGGCAGCAAAGCTGCGCGACTGCGGCGCGGGCTGCGAGGCGGCAGGCTGCGGGCGATAGGCGGGCGGCGGCACGTCATCCACCGCCTCTTCGGCCTCGGCCATCGGCTTGAACGTCGGCTGCTGGCGCGGCGCGTCGAACAGCTCCGGCTGCGGGGCGGGCTGGGTGGCCTGCGCGGCAGCAGCGGCTGCGGCGGCGCGGCTTTCCACCTTCTGCTCCGGCGTGGTCATGAAGGTCGGCGCGGCGCTGCCCTGCGGGCGGCGGCTGGGCGTTTCGGCGCGGTTGGCGGCCGAAGCGTCGATGCCCGTCGCCACGACCGACACGCGGATCGCACCATCCATCTCGGTGTCCAGGGTGGAACCCACGATGATATTGGCGTCCGGGTCCACCTTCTCGCGGATGATGTTCGCGGCTTCGTCCAGTTCGAACAGCGTCAGGTCATAACCGCCGGTGATGTTGATCAGCACGCCCTTGGCGCCGTTCAGGCTGATCTCGTCCAGCAGCGGGTTGGCAATCGCCTTCTCTGCCGCCTGAACCGCGCGATCCTCGCCCGAGGCCTCGCCCGTGCCCATCATCGCCTTGCCCATCTCGTCCATCACCGAGCGCACGTCGGCGAAATCGAGGTTGATGAGGCCCGGACGCACCATCAGATCCGTCACGCCCTTGACGCCCTGATACAGCACGTCATCGGCCATGGCGAAGGCTTCGGTAAAGGTGGTGCGCTCGTTGGCCAGCCGGAACAGGTTCTGGTTGGGGATGATGATCAGCGTATCGACAACCTTCTGCAGGGCTTCGATGCCCTCTTCGGCCTGACGCATCCGCTTGTTGCCCTCGAACTGGAAGGGCTTGGTCACGACACCCACCGTCAGCACGCCCAGCTCACGCGCGGCCTGCGCGATGATCGGCGCGGCGCCAGTGCCGGTGCCGCCGCCCATACCAGCGGTGATGAAGCACATATGCGCCCCGGCCAGATGATCGACAATGGCTTCGATGGTCTCTTCGGCGGCTGCGGCACCGACAGACGGGCGCGCCCCGGCGCCCAGCCCCTCGGTCACCTTCGGCCCCATCTGGATCTTGGCCAGCGCGCGGCTTTGCTGCAGCGCCTGCGCATCGGTATTGGCCACGACGAATTCCACGCCATCAAGCTGCTTTTCGATCATGTTGTTGACCGCATTGCCGCCCGCGCCGCCCACACCGAAAACGGTGATGCGGGGCTTCAGCTCTTCGCCCTGGGAAGTCATCGAGAGATTAAGTGCCATTGCCAATCCGCCTGCTAATTGGGGCCGCCATTGTTTTTCGTTCGTTTCAGATGTTTTCACGCGCCTGTCCCCAGCCCGTGACATCTGTATTACCCTTGATTCTATCCACAGACGCGGTCGGCGTCATCACAAAAACCGCATATGCTCACAAAATATGGGGGATACTCCCACTTACTAAGCGGGATTTCGCCATCTGCGCTGCATATAGCGGGTTACCAGTTCTCTCTGAACCATTTGATGGCCCTTTTCAATGACCGCGCCGGATAGGTTTCCGAAGGGATGTCGAAATCCCACCATTCATCCTGCGGATGGGTCGCAAACAGACACAGCCCGACCGAGGAGGAAAACGCAGGTCCGGTGCAGGCCTGCGGCAGGCCCTGGATGCGCAGCGGGCGGCCCAGCCGCACCCTTTGCCCCAGAATCCGCGAGGCCAGCCCGTCCAGCCCCGGAATCTGGCTGCCGCCGCCCGTCAGCACGATCTGCTGGCTGGGCAGGTGTTCAAACCCGGCCGCATCCAGCACCGATCGCGCCTCTTCCAGAATCTCTTCAACCCGCGGGCGCATGATACCGATCAGCTCGGTCCGGCTCACCTGACGGCGATCCTTTTCCCAGTCGCCGCTGTCGCCGCCGATCTCGATCATCTCGCGGTCATCCATGCTGGTGGCGTGCACGCCGCCATGCTTGGTCTTGATGCGCTCGGCCACCTGCATCGGCACCTGCAACCCCTTGGAGATGTCAGAGCTGATATGGTCGCCGCCCATGCGGACCGAATCCGCATAGATCATGTGCTTCTTGATGAAGATCGAAATCCCGGTCGAACCGCCGCCCATGTCGATACAGGCAGCGCCAAGTTCCTGCTCGTCTTCCACCAGCGAGGAAATGCCGGAAACATAGGCCGAAGAGGCAATCCCGGCCAGTTCCAGATCGCAGCGGTTGATGCAGTAGAACAGATTCTGCACCACGCTGGCATCCACCGACAGAAGGTGCATGTCGCAAGCCAGCCGGTTGCCGATCTGCCCGCGCGGATCGCCCAGACCCGACCGGTGATCCAGCGCAAAGTTCACCGGCTGTGCATGCAGCACCTCGCGCCCCTGCCCGATGTCGGGCATGTCGCAGGCCGCCAGCACGCGCGCCACATCCTGTTCCGTCACCACGCTGTCCTGCAGTTCCAGATCGCCCGCCAGCCCATAGCTGCGCGGCTCCGCCCCGGAAAAACAGGCGATGACGTGATCGACCCGCACATTCGCCATCTTCTGCGCCGCCTGCACCGCCGTGCGGATAGCGCGTTCGGTTTCGGACATCACATGGATCTCGCCGAAGCGGACCCCGCGTGAGCGGGTGGTGGCAGCCCCGATAATGCGGAACTGCGACTGACCCGCCATCGAGCCGACCCCATCTGTCTCGCGCCGACGCTCAGGACCGTCGAACCGCAGGACAAGGCAGGCTATCTTGCTCGATCCAATATCGAGAATGGCGACGACGCCCCTCTGCATGGCGGCGCGGCGCATATTTCGCATGGCACGCTGGGATTCATAAAGATCGGTCATAGGGCACTCTCCACGGTCTCAATTCCCTGGGCGCGGCGCAACTCACGCAGGGCGTTGGGTGCCAGTCTCAGGCTCGGCCTCAACTGGTTGCGCAGATCGACAGTCAGAATATCGCGTTTCAACAGGTCTTCCGCCTTGTCCAGCGCCAGAAGGCGTTCCAGCGCCCGGACGGGTTCCTTGGCGGGCAGCAGGATGCGCTGGTTCCGGTCCAGCACGATATCCCAGCGCCGCGCGCCCATGCGTTCCAGCCCGCGCAGCCGGGGCAGGATCGGCTCCGCCGCCGCCACCAGCGCCAGCGCCTCGGCCGATGCGGCCCCGGCGCCTTCGCCTGCGATCACCGGCAGGTCGGGCCGGTCGGCCCGGCTCAGCACCTGCGCCACGCGCTTGCCCTTGCGGTCCAGCAGATCCAGCGTGCCTTCGTGGCGCCAGATCAGTGTGGGCTGGCGCTCCACCACCGAAACCTCCAGCACCCCGCCGGTCACCACCTTGACCTCGACCTTTTCCACCGCATCCAGCGTGCCGATCAGCGCCTGCACCGCCAGCAGATCCAGATCGAAGCTGGAGACCGGCAGTTTCAGCCCCAGCAATTCGCGCACCGCCTTGTCCAGCGTGGGCGAGGCCCCGGTGATCGACAGCGCCCCCACCAGAAATTCCGGCCGCTGAGCCACGGTGTCGCGCATGGCGGCCACCTGCCCCACCAGCACCGCGCGCCGCTCGGCATTGCCCAGCCAGACGCCCAGCGCAAAGACGATCAGGAACGCAGGCAAGCCCACCCGCATCAGCACGCGGAACAGCGGCGTCAGCCACAGCCGCTGCATCCGGTAAGCCATCCGCGTCGGCGCCGGATCNNCCTGCGGCATCCGCGCGGCCGTCCGGGTCACCGGCGGCTGCATCAGATGGCGGCGGTCGGCGCTCAGCGGTCGCATGAGGCATCCTCCACGATCGCGGCGCAAAGATCGGGAAAGCTGATCCCGCAATGCGCCGCCTGTTCGGGCGCCAGCGAGGTGGGCGTCATCCCCGGCTGGGTATTGGTTTCCAAAAGGATCAACCCGGCCAGCCCGCGGCTTTCATCCCAGCGGAAATCGGTCCGGCTCAGCCCGCGGCAGCCCAGCGCCCGATGGGCGCGGATCGCGTAATCCAGGCAGGCAGCCTCGATCTCGGCCGGGATCTTGGCGGGAATTTCATGGCGCGATCCGCCAACGGCATATTTCGCATGGTAATCATACCAGCCGGTCGTGATGATATCGGTCACCGCCAGCGCCCGCAGGTTGCCATCGGCATCGGCCATCACCGCCGTCGTCATCTCGCGGCCCGGGGCATAGGTTTCCACCATCACCACATCCGGCATGTCATCCGACAGCTGCGGGGGGCTGTTGGCCGCCTCATGCACGATATAGACGCCGACCGAAGATCCCTCGTTATTGGGCTTCACCACATAGGGCGCGGGCATCACATGACGCGACCGCACCTCATCGCGCGACGCCAGGATACTGTCGACCACCGGCAGGCCCGCCGCGCGAAAGGCATCCTTGCTGCGCTGCTTGTCCATCGCCAAAGCCGAGGCCAGCACACCGGAATGAGAATAGGGGATGCGCAGCCATTCCAGGATGCCCTGCACACAGCCATCCTCGCCCCAGCGGCCATGCAGGGCGTTGAACACCGCGTCGGGTTTGATTTCCGCCAGCCGTGCAGGCAGGTCAAGGCCGGCGTCGACCTCGATCACCTCATATCCTGCGTCCCGCAAAGCCTGGGCACATTCATGCCCCGAAGACAGCGATACCTCCCGCTCTGCGGAAAGCCCACCCATCAAAACTGCTATACGGGAGCCCGTCTTGCCCGACTTGCCCGCCATTATACTGCCTCATCGGGGTCTTTGCCCCGTTATTCTTTATATTGCGGGCCCGGCACGCCGATCCGCATGATTTCCCACTCTAGCGTGATGCCGCTGTTTTGGAAAACCTTTTTTCTGACACTTTCTCCCAATTCCTCAAGCTCTGCGGCAGTTGCGCCACCGGCATTGATCAGAAAGTTGGAATGCATCTCGCTCATCTGTGCGCCACCCAGACGCGCGCCACGCATCCCGGCATCATCTATCACCTTCCAGGCCTTCAATTCATGCGTGTCATCGGCCCGCCCGGTGGAAGAATGGCCCACCGGATTGCGGAAGGTCGATCCGGCCGAACGATCCTTGGTCGGCTGGCTGGCATCGCGCTTTGCCAGCTGATCGGCCATCCGCGCCGCCAGCACCGCCGGATCGCCCGCAGGCGCGCGGAACGTGGCCGAAACCACCACCGCACCTTCCGGCAGATCGGATTGGCGATAGCGCAGGTTCAGCGCCGCCACCGGCAGGGTTTCCACCCGGCCCTCCCGCGTGACGATCCGCACCTCTTCCAGCACATCGGCCACATAGCTGCCATAACAGCCCGCATTCATCCGCACCGCCCCGCCGATCGACCCCGGAATGGTGCGCAGGAACGTCAGGTCGCGCCCCGCCTCGGCAGCCTTGCGCGCCACATGGGCATCCAGCGCCGCCGCCCCGGCCACCACCCGCTCGCCCTGCACCTCGATCCCGTTGAAGCCGCGCCCCAGCCGGATCACCACCGCCCGCAGGCCCCCATCGCGCACGATCAGGTTGGATCCCACACCCATTGGAAACACCGCGACATCGGCAGGCAGGCCGCGCAAGAAATCGCAC
>DOMY01000213.1 GCA_003509785.1 Gemmobacter sp. | reverse complement strand
CGCGGGATCCGATTGCCCGCAATGGCGATGCGCTGGGGGGCACCATGTTTGCCGTCGCCCGGTTCGAGGCCGATTTCCCCATCGGTCTGCCCGAGGAATATGGCATCAACGGCGGTATCTTTGCAGATTTCGGCTCGGTCTGGAAACTGGATTGGCCGGCAGGCTATGATCCCGTCGATGATGATTTCCATCTGCGGTCTTCCATCGGCATCTCGCTGTTCTGGGATACACCGATCGGTCCCTTGCGCTTCAACTTCGCCAAGGCTCTGGCCAAGGAAGATTACGACCGCGAGCAGGTGTTCGACCTGACGGTTTCGACGACGTTCTGACGATGGCGCGCCGCGAACAGGGTCTGGCCGTGGCCATGGCTGCCCTTCTGGGCAGTCTGGTCCCGGCCGTGCCTTTGCTGGCGCAAACCGGCACAACGGAATCGCCCGCCCCCCCGCGTGAGTTGCGGAGCCAGATCGCCACCATCCAGCCGGATCAGCTCTTTGCCCGCACGGCCTTTGGCATGGCGATGCAGTCGCGCACTTCGGCGGCCAGCGCGGCGCTGCAGGATGAAAACCGCCGGATCGAAGCCGCGCTGGAGGCGGAAGAGCGGGCGCTGACAGATCGGCGCAAGACCTTGCCTCCCGAAGAGTTCCGCACCCTTGCCGAAGCCTTCGATACCAAGGTCGAAGGCATCCGCGCCGCGCAGGATGCCAAGGGCCGCGCCCTGAAACGCCAGGCCGAGGAAGACCGCCAGAAGTTTTTCGAAACCGCCCTGCCGGTGCTGGCTGATCTGATGGGCGAAATCGGCGCCGTGGCCCTGCTGGATAAATCGGGCATTGTGCTTTCGCTTGATGCCATTGATATCACCGAACGTGCAGTGACCCGCATCGACGCCGTGCTGGGCGATGGCAGCAGCCTGGAAACCGGCGCCGCTGTCACGCGTTCTGCCCCCGATGCGGCAACTCCCGTCCCCGCACCCTGAAAGACCAAGCGCCGCGCATCTGCCGGCCCCTGAGGAGAGATTGATGACAGAGCCCACCTCTGCGCCGCTTTCGGCTGATATTGCCCTGATCCAGCGGATCATCCCGCACCGCTATCCCTTTCTGCTGGTCGACAAGGTGCGCGATATCGTGGTTCCCGAAAGCTGTGTCGGCATCNNGGCCATGGCGCAGACCTCTGGCATCCTCGTTGGCCTGTCGATGGATCTGGTCGACAAGAACGCCAAGGTCTATTTCATGGGCGTCGATGGCGTGAAATTCCGCCGCAAGGTGGTGCCGGGTGATGTGCTGGAACTGCATGTGAAGGCGCTGCGCAGCGGTGGCCGGGTGTGGAAGTTCGAAGGCCGCGCCATGGTGGGGGATGAACTGGCCTGCGAGGCCGCCTTTACCGCCATGTTCGATCTGCCGAAGGCCTGACCCATGACCGAAACCCGCATCCACCCCATGGCTGTTGTCGAACCGGGCGCCCAGATCGGCCCCGGCTGCGAAATCGGCCCCTTTGCCGTCATCGGCCCCGAGGTAACGCTGGGCGCCGGTGTGGTGGTCAAGCCGCATGGCATTGTCACCGGCTGGACCGAGGTGGGTGAGGGCACGGTGATCTTTCCGGGGGCCGTGGTGGGCGAGGTGCCGCAGGATCTGAAATTCCGCGGCGAACGCACGCGGCTGCAGGTTGGCAAACGCTGCAAGATCCGCGAAGGCGCCACGCTGAACACTGGCACCGAAGGCGGTGGCGGCATCACCCGGATCGGGGATGATGTGCTGATGATGACCGGCAGCCATGTCGGCCATGATGCCATTCTGGGCGACCGCGTGGTGCTGGCCAATCAGGCCGCCATCGCCGGGCATTGCCAGATCGGCGATGATGTGATCGTGGGCGGGCTGTCGGGCGTGCATCAATGGGTGCGCGTGGGCCGTGGCGCCATCATCGGCGCCGTCACCATGGTCACCAATGATGTGGTGCCTTATGGCCTCGTGCAGGGGCCGCGTGGCGTGCTCGACGGGCTCAATCTGGTGGGCCTGAAACGTCGCGGTGTCGAACGGTCGGAAATCACTGCCCTGCGCGCCGCCTATCAGATGCTGGCGCAGGGCGAGGGCTCTTTCCTCGATCGCGCCCGCCGTCTGGCCGATGAAACCGAAAGCCTCCATGTGCGCGAAATGACCGATTTCATCCTTTCCGCCTCGGATCGCAGCTTCCTGACCCCGAAATGACCCGCACCGCCATCATCGCAGGCGCGGGCCGCCTGCCTGCCACCCTTGCCGCCATGCTGAACAGCCCGCTGGTCTGCGCGCTGGACGGCTTTCTGCCCGAAGGGCTTGCCGTGGATCAGGTGTTCCGGGTGGAGCGTCTGGTGCCCTTCCTGCGCAGCCTCGGCGATGCCGGGGTAGAGCAGGTGGTCTTCGCCGGTGCTGTTAGCCGCCCGCGGCTTGATCCCTCGCTGTTCGATCCGGGCACGGCGCAGATGGTGCCGCGCCTCCTGGCGGCGATGCAGGCGGGCGATGATGCCACCCTGCGCGCGGGGA
>DOMY01000308.1 GCA_003509785.1 Gemmobacter sp. | reverse complement strand
GCCATGGGCGCGGAAATCCGCAAGGTTCAGCGGGTCGATCACGCCGACGCGAGCAAAGGTCAGCCGGGTCTGGCCGCGCAGCCAGGGCAGATCGGCGGTCAGGCCCAGCGCCTTGGGATGATCTTCCAGCCAGCCCGCCGCAAACAGCTCTGCCACATCCTTCACGCACAGGGGGCCAAATGCCATGCGGCCTGCCGGGGTTTCCACCTCGACCAGCGGCTCCAGCCAGATCATACCGCGCGATCCGTTGCGGATCACCGTCACATCCAGCGCGCGGCGCCGGGCCTCGGTCTCGATCGCGGCGGCAACGGCATCGGCGCCCAGCGCCTTGGCGGCTGCGTCGCGGGGAACATAGATCTTCATCTGCGCACCTCTGCAATCAACTGATCCAGCCGGGCTTCATCCACCCGGCCCACCACGCGGCCATCCACCATGGCGGCAGGCCCGCAGGCACAAAGCCCCAGACAGAACACCGGCTCCAGCGTCACGCGGCCATCGGCGGTGGTTTCGTGCCAGTCCACCCCCAGCTGCGCCCGCGCATGATCGGCCACCCGATCCGCCCCGACAGACTGGCAGCTTTCGGCGCGGCACAGCTTCATCACATGGCGCCCGGCCGGTTCCGTGCGGAAATCATGGTAAAAGCTCATCACGCCATGCACTTCGGCGCGGGTCAGCATCAGGGCGGCGGCAATCTGCGGCAGCGCCGCCTGCGGAACATGACCATATTCAAGCTGGACCGCGTGAAGGATGGGCAGCAGCGGCCCTTCCATCCCCAGATGCGCCGCGATGATATCCTCGACGCGCGCGGAAACCGCGGTTTCGTCCAGCATGGCTTACCTCCCGTTAGCTATGCCCGTTTTACCGCGCCTGATAGGCCGATCAATAGTGAGAACCCGTTGTTTGATAGAAGCGCTCTATCGAACCTCGCCCGCCCGGCGCGCCGCATCCAGCAGCGCCGCAATCACCGGCGTATGCGGTTCGCGATGCGCCGCGATCAGGCCCACCAGATGTTCCACCTCTGGGCCGACAATCGGCACCGCGGCCAGCCGCCCCGATTGCACGAACATGTCGGCCAGCTTTTTCGGCAGCACCGAACACCAGTCGCCGGTCATCACATGCGCCAGCAGTGCGATGGTGGAATTGCTTTCGATCACCGGCGCCGCCGCGGCGCCTGCCTCTGCCAGATGCTGGTTCACGATGCGGCGGTTCTGCATGTCGCCGGTCAGCAGGCACAGGGGCAGCCCGGCCAGATCGGCCCATGTCACCCGGCCCGCCTGCGCCAGAGGCAGCGTGGGCGCGCAGACCAGCCGGTAGAACTCGGGGTAGAGCGGCACCTGTGTCACCCGGCCCAGCGGTTCGTTGTCCAGATAGGTGATGCCTGCATCCAGATCCAGCCGCTCGATCCCCGTCAGGATTTCGGCCGAGGTGCGCGACAGGATCGTGACCCGCACATCCGGATGCCGCTTGGTGAAGGGCGTTGTCAGATCCACCACCATGGGCAGCGCGGTGGGGATGACACCGATCCGCAGGGTGCCGGTCAGCCCGCTGCGCAGCGCCCGCATCTCGTCGCGCAGGGCGCGCGTGTCACCCACGATCCGCCGCGCCCGATCCAGCACCCGCCGCCCCTCGGGCGTCAGCCCCTGAAAGCGTGATCCGCGAAACACCAGCTGCACCCCCAGCTGATCCTCCAGCTGCTTGATGGCCGAAGACAGCGTGGGCTGCGTCACCCCGCAGGCTTCGGCGGCACGGCCGAAATGGCCCTCGTTGGCCAGGGCTATGAACATCTCCAGCTTGTCGATCATGGCAACTTGTCGCCCATCCCGGGCCTTGTTGCAACGCCGGGGCCGGGCCGCGGCAAATCTTTTCGAAAAGATTTGCAAAATCCTTCGAAGGATTTTGCCGCGCGCGCCTGCAAGCCTTGTCGCATCGCCTGCCCCTCTCTACATCCTTGGGCATGACATTCCGCATCCCCTTCCTGAAAAAGCCGCCCCTCGTTCCCGTCATCCGCCTGCAGGGCGCCATCGGCACCGGCGGGCGCTTCGGCGCCGGGCTGAATGATGCCGCCCTTGCGCCGCTGGTGGAAAAGGCCTTCCGCATGAAACCCGCCGCCGTGGCGCTGGCGATCAATTCGCCGGGCGGATCGGCGGCGCAAAGTTCGCTGATCGCGGCGCGCATCCGGCGGCTGGCGGATGAAAAGGGCATCAAGGTCCATGCCTTTGTCGAGGATGTGGCGGCCTCGGGCGGCTATTGGCTGGCCTGTGCCGCCGATGACATCTGGGTGGATGACTCCTCGCTCGTCGGCTCCATCGGGGTGATCTTTGCGGGCTTCGGCTTCCCCGAGCTGCTGGCCCGCCATGGCATCGAGCGCCGGGTGCATACGGCAGGCCGGTCAAAATCGCTGGCCGATCCGTTCCAGCCCGAAAAGCCCGAAGATGTGGCCCGGCTGAAAGCCCTGCAAGAGCCGATCCACCGCGCCTTCATCGCCCATGTGCAGGCCCGGCGCGGCACGCGGCTGAACGCTACGGCCGATCTGTTCAACGCAGATATCTGGGTGGGGGCGCAGGCGGTTGAACTGGGGCTGGCGGATGGCGTGGCGCATCTGAAGCCCAAGCTGACGCAGCTTTACGGGGACAAGGTCAAGACCGTGGTTCTGGGCCAGCGGCGCGGCCTGATGCAGCGCCTGACCGGCACCGCCATCGAAGGAGCCCTGGCCGAGGTCGAAAGCCGCGCCGCCTTTGCCCGGTTCGGGCTGTAACATGCTGATCAAGATCATCACCCTGTTTCTGGTTCTGATGGCCGCAGGCGGGGTCTATTACAAATTCCGCAGCCGGGGCGGTGCGGGGCGGCTTGCCAAGTCACCCAGCTGCCCTAAATGCGGACGACACCGAATCGGAAGCGGCCCCTGCCCCTGCGGGCAGCCCCGGAAAAAAGGGTAATCAGTTTGGCTATGGATCTGTTCTACGTTGCGGCCGGGCTTGTGCTTCTGGTCTTTGCCGGGGATGCGCTGGTGAAAGGCGCGGTGGCCCTTGCCCTGCGCCTGGGCATCCCCGCCCTGATCGTGGGCCTGACGGTGGTGGCTTTCGGCACTTCGGCGCCGGAATTGATCGTATCGGTCAATGCTGCGCTCAATGGTCAGGCCGGTATCGCGCTTGGCAATGTGGTGGGATCGAACATCGCCAATATCCTGCTGATCCTGGGCCTGCCCGTGCTGATCGCCACCATTCACACCAGCCTGCTGGATATCCGGCGCGGCTATATCGTGATGCTGGCCACCGCCGTTCTGCTGATCGTGCTCAGCTTCCTTGGCCCGTTCACCTGGTGGCATGGCCTGATCCTGCTGGCCGGTCTGGCGCTGACATTGTGGGATAACATCCGCATCGCCCGCGCCCATCGCGCCGATCTGGCCGCACAGGATCTGCCCGAAGGTGCCGATCCCGGCATGGCCGTCTGGAAGATTACCGCCCTGATCCTGGCCGGGCTTGTCGGTCTGGGCTTCGGCGCCGATCTTCTGGTGGATGGCGCCGTGAACATCGCGCGCAACTTCGGCATCAGCGAAACGGTGATCGGGCTGACGCTGGTGGCCGTGGGCACCTCGCTGCCCGAACTTGTCACCTCGGTCATGGCGGCCTTCCGCAAACAGGCCGATGTCGCCATGGGCAATGTGATCGGCTCCAACACCTTCAACATTCTGGCCATCCTTGGCATCACCTCGGTGATCGCACCGATGGAGGTGCCCGCCCAATTGCTCAGCTTCGATCTCTGGGTCATGCTGGGTGTATCACTGATGCTGGTGCCCTTCGTCTTCTTCAAACTGGATATCGGCAAGCTGGCGGGCATCGGTCTGGTCGGCGGCTACGTCGCCTATGCTGTTGCGCTGGTGGCGTGATGCGCGCGCTGGTGACAGGCGCCGGGCGCAGGCTTGGGCAGGCGATGGCCCTGTATCTGGCGGGGCGCGGCTATGATGTGGCCGTGCATTATGCAGGCAGCGCCGAAGGCGCCACCGAAACCCTGCAAGGCATCACCGCGCAGGGCAGGCAGGGCGCGCTTCTGCAGGCCGATCTGCTGTCAGAAGCCGAAACCCAGGCCCTCGTTCCCCGTGCCGCCGCCGCCCTTGGCGGGCCGCTGACCCTGCTGGTCAACAATGCCTCCATCTTTGAGCGGGATACGATCCTGACGGCCACCCGGCGCAACTGGGACCGGCATATGGAAAGCAACCTGCGCGCCCCCTTCGTGCTGACCCAGGCCTTTGCCGCGCAGGCCCCCACCACCCTGCGCGATCTGGCGGGCGAGCCGCTGGCCAGCGCGCTGGTGGTCAACATGATCGACCAGCGCGTGCGCAAGCTTACGCCCGATTTCATGACCTATACTCTGGCAAAGATGGGCCTCTGGGCGCTGACCCAGACCGCCGCACAGGCGCTTGCGCCGCAGATCCGGGTCAATGCCATCGGTCCCGGCCCGACCCTGCAAGGCGATCGCCAATCCGCCGAAGCCTATGCCACCCAGCGCGCCGCCACCGTTCTGGGCCGGGGCGCCCATCCTTCGGATATCTGCGCCGCCCTGGGCTATCTGCTGGATGCACAGGCCGTCACCGGGCAACTTCTGTGCATCGACGGCGGCCAGCATCTGGCCTGGCAAACCCCGGATGTGATGGGCACCGAATGACGTTACGGTAAGGCAGCTGCAGAAGTTGTCCACTTTCCGCGGAACCGTCACGGAACTGTCAGAAAAGCCCTGTCTTATCAGCCCCTTGCGTGACTTGAAAAAATTTATATATACTTTTCAATGCGTTGCGAAGCGGCCTATTTTTTCAGCACCTTAACGAACCCTCAAGAAAACAAGGAGTTTTTGCCACCTCCCAAGTTTTCTCCGCAGAGTTATCCACAGAAACGGTGGATAGCTTCCCTCTTGAACTCCCCCCGCTATCATTGCAGCGAAACGGGGAATCGATGACTCCCGAAAAGAGGAATTTCCGTGCCGGACAATACAGCCGAACCCACCGTCCCACGCACCGGACATGAGGTGATTCAGGATTACCTGCGCACACTTGACGGCTCGCCCGGGGTCTATCGGATGCTGAACGCCGCGAACGAAGTGCTCTATGTCGGCAAGGCGCGCAATCTGAAGGCGCGGGTCTCGAATTATGCCCGGCCCTCGGGCCATTCGGGGCGGATCGCGCGGATGATCCATGAAACCGCTTCGATGATGTTCCTGACGACGCGCACCGAAACCGAGGCGCTGCTGCTGGAACAGAACCTGATCAAGCAGCTGAAACCGCGCTACAACGTGCTGCTGCGCGATGACAAATCCTTTCCCAATATCCTGATCCCCACCGGCCATCCCTTCCCGATGATTACCAAGCATCGCGGCAAGCGGGGTGAAAAGGGCCGCTACTTCGGCCCCTTTGCATCGGCGGGCGCGGTGAACCGCACGCTGAACCAGCTGCAGCGCGTGTTCCAGCTGCGCACCTGTTCCGACAGCATGTTTTCCGGCCGCAGCCGCCCCTGCCTGCTGTTCCAGATCAAGCGCTGCGCCGGGCCCTGCGTCGGCCGGATATCGGAATCCGATTATGCCGGGCTGGTGGAGGATGCGACGCGGTTTCTGGAAGGCAAATCCACCTCCGTTCAGGCCGATCTGGCCAAGGCCATGGCGCTGGCCTCTGAAGACATGGAGTTCGAACGCGCCGCCGCGCTGCGTGACCGGATCAAGGCGCTGACCGCCGTGCAAAGCACCCAGGGCATCAACCCGCGCGGCGTGGCCGAGGCGGATGTGGTGGCGCTGCATCTGGAAGGCGGGCAGGCCTGCGTGCAGGTGTTCTTCATCCGCGCCAATCAAAGCTGGGGCAACAAGGATTTCTACCCCAAGACCGGCGCTGGTGCCGAAGAGCCCGAGATTCTGGAGGCCTTCCTCAGCCAGTTCTACGATGACAAGGAACCGCCCCGCCTGATCCTGCTGTCCCATGCGGTGGATAACGAAGATCTGGTGACGCAGCTTCTGTCAGACCGGGCCGGCCGCAAGGTGGAACTGGCGGTGCCCCTGCGCGGCGAAAAGGCCGAACTGCTGGAAAACGCCCACCGGAACGCGCGCGAAAGCCTGGCGCGGCGGATGGCCGAAAGCTCCACCCAGAACAAGCTGTTGCAAGGGCTGGCCGAAGCCTTCGATCTGGACGCCCCGCCCAAACGGATCGAGGTCTATGACAACAGCCATATTCAGGGCGCCCATGCGGTGGGCGGCATGATCGTGGCGGGGGCCGAGGGTTTCCTGAAATCCCAGTATCGCAAGTTCAACATCAAGGGCGAGGCAGGCGCGCAGGGCGACGATTTCGGCATGATGAAAGAGGTGCTGACCCGCCGCTTCGAACGCCTGCTGAAGGAAGACCCCGAACGCAAGACCGACCTCTGGCCCGATCTGCTGCTGATCGACGGCGGCGCCGGGCAGATTTCGGCGGTGGGTGAAATCATGACCGAACTGGGGGTGGATGATATCCCCTTTGTCGGCGTCGCCAAAGGTGTGGACCGCGATCACGGCAAGGAAGAATTCTACCGCCCCGGCGCGCCGCCCTTTGCCCTGCGGATGAATGATCCGGTGCTGTATTTCGTGCAGCGCCTGCGCGACGAGGCGCACCGCTGGGCCATCGGCGCCCATCGCGCCAAACGCGCCAAGGCCACAACCGCCACACCGCTGGACGAGGTGCCGGGCGTCGGCGCCGCCCGCAAACGCGCGTTGCTGGCGCATTTCGGCAGCGCCAAGGCGGTATCCCGCGCCGCAGTCGAAGATCTGATGGCCGTCACCGGCATATCCGAAGCCATGGCACAGCAGATCCACGATTTCTTTCACGACCGGGGCTGAACCGGCCCGGGGCGGTCAGCCCCGCCGGAATTCCTGCTCCAGAACGCGGGTGCCCCAGGCCGCGCCCTCGGCCTCGGCCACCAGCCGGAAGCCTGCGGTTTCATACAGGTGCCGCGCCGCACCAAGCCCGGCAAAGGTGGTCAGCCAGGCGCGCCCCCCGGCATGGGTATCAACATGATCCATCGCCATTGCCAGCATCCGACGCCCGATCCCGCTGCCCCGGCAGCGGTCTGCCACGATGAACCACCGCAGATGCGCCCCGGGCGGCCCCGAGGCCGGATCGTGCAGATCAAGGATCAGCGATGCCGCCAAGCCTTCGCCATCCTGCGCCAGCAGCACCAGATCGGCGCCGCCCTGCCGCAGCGCAAAGGCCGCCAGCTCTGCCGCCACCTTCGCCTCGAAGAAGGTGCCAAAGCCCCAGTCCCGCGCATAATGCGCGCCATGCAACGCGGCCATTCCGCCAAGCGCACCGGGAAAGAACCCTTCGGTCAGAATCATGCCGCCGCCCCCGTATCGGAGGGGTCAGCTTACGGCCGGCGCAGCCCGGGGCAAGCCCCGCGCATCACGCATTGGCCCGGCGCGCCGCGATCCGCGCCCGCAGCAGGGTGAACAGCGCCGCCCCCATCACCAGCGCCGCGCCGATCACCACATTCGACTTCAGCTCTTCATCGAAGACGGTCAGGCCCAGAATGGCGATGAACACCAGCTGCAGCAGCGCAAAGGGCTGCACATCGCTGGCCTCTGCCACCTCATAGGCCTTGATCATCATGTAATGCGCCCCGGCCGCGGTCAGGCACAGCGTCACCATCCAGCCCCAGTCCGGCAGCGTCATCGGCTCCCAGAACCACAGGCCCAGCGGCGTGATGGCAATTGCGCAGATGCAGCCCGTCCACAGGAAGGACGTGCCTGCACTATCCCCCTGCGCCACATAGCGCGTCAGCAGCGCATAAAGCGCGAACATCAGCGCCGATATCAGCGGCACGATGGCCCAAGGCGAAAACACCGAAACGCCCGGCTGCAGGATGACAAGCACCCCCACAAAGCCCACGCCGATGGCCAGCCAGCGCCGCCAGCCCACCTTCTCGCCCAGCACCGGCCCCGAAAGCGCCGCCACGAACAGCGGATAGCAGACGAAAACCGCATGGGTGTTGATCAGCCCCAGCTGCACGAAGGCGAGGATCATGATCACCACCTCCACCACCAGCACCACCGCCCGCGTCACCTGCAGCAGCGGATAACGCGGCCGCAGATGCGCCGCGATCCCGCCCGGCAACCGCGAGGCCAGCGCCAGCGCGAACAGCGCAAAGAACCAGAACCGCACGGCCACCACCATGTAGACATTGTATTCCGCCGACAGATGCCGCGAGATCCCGTCCTGCAGCGCAAAGACCAGCGCGGTGGCCGACATCAGCAGAATGCCAAGTCCGGTGTTCTGTTTCGCCTGGGCGATCATGCTCGATCCTCATGGCAGGCCCGGCCCCGGGGGGGCAGGCAGCAACCGGCAGGGGGTTTCAGGTCTGGCGCGTTCCGACGGTCATGTGGCGCTTGCGCCCATGGCCTGGCAAACGGTCTACCTGAAAGCCCGCAGCCTGCAAGGCCCGGCGTACCGCCCCGGCGGCCGTATAGGTGGCAAAGCTGCCATGCAGATTTGTATGGGCTCCCACCTCGGCCATCAGCGAATCGCTCCACAATTCCGGGTTCTTGGCCGGGGAAAAGCCATCCAGAAACCAGGCATCCGCCCGGCCCGGCCAGGCAGACAGCGTATCGCGCGCATCCCCGATGATGATTTCGGCCTCGATCCCCGGCAGGTCCAGCCGCCGCCGCCCCGTCGCCCATTGCGCCATAAACGGCCCCGCCACCGCCCGCGCCTCGGGAAAATGATCCAGCGCCCGCGCGATATCCTCTGCCGCCATCGGAAACGCCTCGAAACTGGTGAACCGCAGCCGCCCCGGCGCACCCATCCGCGCCCAGAGGATCTGCACCGCCAGCAGGTTCAGCCCGGTGCCGAAGCCCAGTTCGGCAATCTGAAACCCGTCGCACAGCCGCGCCTCCAGCCGGTTGCCCGCCAGAAACACATGCCGCGTTTCCGCCAGCCCGTCATTCAGGCTGAAATACGGGTCGTCAAACCGCGTCGAGACCGGAATCACCCCATCCCGCCAGTCAAGTTCCGCCCTCTGGTCCACCATGCCGCTTTACCCTACAGATCCGCGCGCGAGACTGCGGAAAGGGCACGCCAATGGCAAGGCAGGATGTGACAGTGCGGGGCGGTGGCATCTTCGGCCTGTCCTGCGCATGGGAGCTTGCTCGCCGGGGCGCCCGGGTCCGTCTGATCGAAACCGCGCATATCGGCGCCGGTGCCTCGGGCGGGCTGGTGGGCGCGCTCAGCCCGCATATGCCGGAAAACTGGAACCCCAAGAAACAGTTCCAGCTGGACAGCCTGCTTATTGCCGAAGCCTTCTGGGCGGGCGTTGCGGCAGCCTCCGGCCTGTCGCCCGGCTATGCCCGCACGGGGCGCCTGCAACCTCTGGCCGATGCCCGCGCGGTGGAAAGCGCCCGCGCCCGCGCCACCTCTGCCGCAGCGCTGTGGCAGGGGCAGGCCGTCTGGCAGGTCGTGCCCGCCACCGGCGCGCCCTGGGAACCCGTCAGCCCTACCGGCCTGCTGATCCATGACACGCTCTCGGCCCGGCTGCACCCGCGTCAGGCCGCCGCCGCGCTGGCCGCCGCGATCACCGCACAGGGGGGCGAGATCCTGCTGGGCGATGCGCCCGAAATCGGCGCGGTGATCCATGCCACCGGCACTGCCGGTCTGGCAGATCTGTCGCAGGCACTGGGAAAACCCGTGGGGGCGGGCGTCAAAGGGCAGGCCCTGTCGCTGCGCGTCGATGCGCGCGCCCTGCCGCAGATCTATGCGGGCAGCCTGCACATCATCCCGCATGAAGACGGCACGGTGGCCATCGGCTCCACCTCGGAATACCAGTGGTCCGACGCAACCGCCACCGACAGCCAGTTGGAGGATCTGCACACCCGCGCCATCGCCGCCCTGCCCTGCCTTGCCGATGCGCCGGTGATTGATCGCTGGGCAGGCCTGCGCCCCCGGGCGAAATCCCGCGCACCCATGCTGGGGCCATGGCCGGGCCGCCCCGGCCATTTCATCGCCAATGGCGGCTTCAAGATCGGCTTCGGCATGGCACCCAAGGTCGCGGCCACGATGGCCGACCTTGTCCTGGAAGATCGCGACAGCATCCCGCCGGGCTTCCGGGTGGAAGACAGTCTCTGACCTGCCATCTTCCTCTTGGGAAAAATACCCTCAGGGGGNNGCGAGCATGTTCACGCCTTCGATGATGATGTTGAAGAACAGATCACGTCCCGATTTGTTCGAAACATGCCAGCGCAGATCGAACGGCGCCTCGCCGCGCAGATGCGCCACAGACATCACCTCGAAATAGCTCTTCAGCGGCTTGGCATCCACAACCTCGATGCGCCCGCCGATGAACTCGCGGAAGCGGCGGCCGTATTTGCGGCTGATATAGCCCTGATAGGCCGCGGTGAAGGCCTTCATCTGCGCCGCAGAGGCCTGGCGCGCCGCCGGGCCGAGGGCCGAGCGGGCGATGGCCGCCACATCGGCATATTTGGCGAAGATGCGCTCGAATTCGGTGAACATCGCCGCCTCGGCCTTGCCCGAGTTGATGACGGCATTCACATCGGCAATCGCCGAATCGATCAGAGACCGGGCCGAAGCCAGATCCAGCGCCATGGCGCCACGGGGCAGCGCGGTCACGGCGACGCCGGCCATCAGGGCCGTGCCGAAACCGCGGCGGGTGAATTCCATGCGGGACATGTCACTCCTCGTAGGGGTCAATGAATCCGTCGTCATCTGCCGCAGATCCGGCGCCGGTCTGGCCCAGTTCGAAACGGCGGTTCTGCAGATAGAGCAGCCGGGCCTGCGCATAGCTGTCTGCACTGTCATATAGGATGGAATCGATCGTGTCGGAATAGCGGTCCCGATCACCAAGTTTTGACCCCAGCTTGAACGCCGTCGCCCAATCGCTTTCCGGCGAGGGCAGAGTGATGCTCATCGGGTTCATAACCAGATCGGTCACGATCCCCACACCATCCCGCACGGTCGACGGGCCGAAGCCCGGCATTTCCAGATAGGGGCCTTCGCCAAAGCCCCAGACATGCAGGGTTTCGCCGAAATCGGTCTGGTCATGCGGAATGCCAATGGCGGTGGCCGGATCGAACAGCCCGCCGATGCCCACCGTGGTATTCACCACAAAACGGAAGAAATTCTGCACCGTACCGGCCGGATCGGCCTGCAGCACGCCGTTCACCATATCGCCCGGCAGATCCAGGTTGCCCGCCACATTGGAAACCCCGGTCCGCACCGGCTGTGGCAGGATCGTGCCATATCCCCGCGACGCCGGGCGCAGCAGATAGCGGTCCAGCCCCCGGTTCAGCGCATGGGTGCCCCGGTTCAGCCCCTCCAGCGGGTCATGGATCTGGGCGGGCGGCGGCGGTGCCGCACAGGCCGAAAGCGCCAGAGCCATCGCCCCTGCAACCGCAAGCAGGCCACGATTCGGCCGCGCCCCGTCAATTATGGATGGAAACTTCATCGCCATCTGCCTAGTGTCCCGCACAAATTACTCGGCTAACCATAGGTTTTGAAACCGGAAGGCAAGGCATAAGGCCCCCCGCAGATGATGACAACGCGCAAACGTGGCTTCGCGGTGACGCGGATCGGCATAAATCAGCCGGTTTCCGGCCATGGCAAAAGGAGTAGGCAGCAATGAGCCGAATAGAGGCAGCGGTGAATGTGACACCGGGGCTCATGGAACTGCGGGCCGCCCGGCGCGACTCACGCGGGCTTATCGTCTCTGCCTTCGTGTTCAGCGTGGTGGTGAACATCCTGATGCTCACCGGCCCGCTTTACATGCTGCAGGTCTATGACCGGGTTCTGGGCAGCCGCTCCGAAGCCACGCTGGTGGCGCTGTCGGTTCTGGTGGTCTTCCTGTTCATCGCCATGGGTGTGCTGGATCATGCGCGCGGCCGGGTCATGGCCCGCATCGGCGCCAGCTTTCAGGCCAAGCTGGACCGCCGGGTGTTCGAAGCCGCGCTGCGGCGCAGCCAGCAGGCGCCCTCCGATGCCGCGGCCACCGCTGCCCAGCGCGATCTGGAGGCCGTGCAACGGCTCTGGGCCTCGCCCGTGCTGCTGGCGCTGTTCGATATTCCCTGGACACCGCTGTTCATCGCCGCGATCTTCATCTTCCATCCCTGGATGGGCTGGCTGGCCATCGGTGGCGGGGTCATTCTGGTCATCACCACCATCATGAACCAGCGGCTGACCAAAGTGCCGCTGAACCGCGCCAACAATGCCACCATCGCCGCCGAACGGATTTCCGACAATCTGAAAGCCGAGGCCGAGGTGGTGCAGGCGCTGGGGATGCAATCTGCGGGCTTTGACCGCTGGCAGAAGGCGCGCGGCGCCGCCCTGACCCAAAGCCTTGCCGCCGCCGATATGGGCGGCACCTTCTCCATCCTGACGAAAACCTTCCGCCTGTTCCTGCAATCGGCCATGCTGGGCCTGGGCGCCTGGCTGGTGCTGCGCGGCGAATTGTCGGCGGGCGCGATGATCGCCGGTTCCATCCTGATGGGCCGGGCGCTGGCGCCCATCGAAATGGCCGTGGGCCAATGGGCCGTGGTGCAGCGCGCACAAGAAGGCTGGGGCCGTCTGGCAGAGCTGTTCACCCGGATGCCGCAGGAACAGCCGCGCACCCAGCTGCCCCGCCCCAAGGCGGATCTGGAGGCGCAGAACCTCACGGTGGTCCCCCCCGGCGAAAGCTATGCCACCCTGCGCATGGTGAATTTCCGGCTGGAACCCGGTCAGGCGCTTGGCGTCATCGGGCCGTCCGGTTCGGGCAAATCCACCCTCGCCCGCGCGCTGATCGGCGCCTGGCGCCCGGCAGGCGGCAAGGTCCGGCTGGATAGCGCCTCGCTCGATCAATACGAACCCGATGTTCTGGGCAGCTACATCGGCTACCTGCCGCAGCGCGTGACGCTGTTCGAAGGCACCATTGCCGAAAACATCGCCCGCCTGCAGGGCCAGCCCGACGGGCTGAAGGTGGTCGAGGCCGCCAAGAAAGCCGCCGCCCATGACATGATCGTAAAGCTGCCCGATGGCTATGACACCCGCGTGTCGGCGCTGGGGGGCCGCCTGTCCGGCGGCCAGATCCAGCGCATCGGCCTGGCCCGTGCCATGTATGGCGATCCCGTCATCATGGTGCTGGACGAGCCGAACTCGAACCTCGACAACGAAGGCTCCATCGCGCTGAACCTCGCCATCCGGTCGATGAAGGCGGCGGGCTGCGCCATCCTCATCATGGCCCACCGCCCCGCCGCNNAAGAAGGCCCCCGCCGCGCCTTCGGCCCCCGCGATCAGGTTCTGCGCGACATGGTGAAGAACCATACAGAAATCGTGAAAAGTACAGGCCCCGGAGGCGTGACATGACGGAACCCAGCCCCACCACAGGCGGCACAAGGGCCGACACCCGGGCCGATCAGGCCCCCACCATGGCACAGAACACACCGCCCGACGCCCGCCCCGATGCGCC
>DOMY01000119.1 GCA_003509785.1 Gemmobacter sp. | reverse complement strand
GATGCTCATCATCGCGGCGGCCAGATCGCTGTCGAGCTTGGCATAAAGCGGCGCCCCCAGCCCGGCCGGCACGCCCGAGGCCACGACCTCGATCACCGCGCCGACCGAATCATGGTTCATCCGCAGATCATCCAGATATTCGGCCCAGAACCGCGCCATTTCGGCATCGGGGCACCAGAACGGGTTGCGCTCGATCTCGGCGGCGTCAAACCGGCTGCGGTCGATGGCATGGCCACCCATCTGCACCATATAGCCGGTGATCGTCAGCCCCGGCACCAGCTGCGCCAGCACCGCCCGCGCCACACCGCCCGCCGCCACCCGTGCCGCGGTTTCCCGCGCCGAAGACCGGCCGCCGCCGCGATAATCGCGCAGCCCGTATTTCTGGTGATAGGTGATATCGGCATGGCCGGGGCGAAAGGCCTTGGCAATCTCGCCATAATCCTTCGACCGCTGGTCGGTATTCTCGATCATCAGCTGGATCGGCGTGCCGGTGCTGACCCCCTCGAAGATGCCCGACAGGATCTTCACCTCATCCGGCTCCTTGCGCTGGGTGGTGAACTTGTTCTGCCCCGGCTTGCGCCGGTCCAGCCCCTGCTGGATCGCCGCAGCATCAATGGTCACGCCCGGCGGGCAGCCATCGACCGTGGCGCCAAGTGCCGGCCCGTGGCTTTCGCCCCAGGTGGTGACACGGAACAGATGACCGTAGGTATTGAAGCTCATGCACGCCTCCCGTTTGGCCCGTGCATATGCGAAAGCGGCGCGGGGATAAAGCCCGCGCCGATCCGGTCAGCCCCGTCGCAGCATCTCCAGCAACTCGCGATCCGGGAACCCATCGGGCGGCAGCCCGCGCGACATCTGATAGGCCTTCACCGCCGCATAGGTCTTGGCCCCCACATTGCCATCCACCCCGCCGGTGTCAAACCCCATGCGGGTCAGCCGCTCCTGCAGCTCCATCCGCTCGGCCATGCGCAGCGTGGTGTCGCCCGCGGGCCAGGGCGTGACCAGTGGGCCCTTCCCCTTCAGCCTGTCGCCCAGATGCCCCACCGCCACCACATAGGCATCGGCGGCATTGTACCGCTCGATGGCATGGAAGTTGCGGGTAATCAGGAAGGCCGCGCCGCGCACGCCCGCAGGCAGGAACAGCGCCGATGCGCCGGGCGGCAGGCTGCCCCCTGCCGCCGGGCGAATGCCCATCGCCGCCCATTCGCTTGCGTCCCGCTTGGCACTCTTGCCCGAGACCGGGCCAGACCATCCGGCGGGCAGCGTCACCTCCACCCCCCAGGGCAGACCCTGCTGCCAGCCAGACCGCGCCAGATAGGCGGCGGTCGAGGCCAGCGCATCCGTCGGATCGTCGGCCCAGATATCGCGCCGCCCGTCGCCCGTGAAATCAACGGCATAGGCCAGGTAAGAGGTCGGGATGAACTGGGTATGCCCCATGGCCCCGGCCCAGCTGCCGGTCATATGGCCGGGGTCGATATCCCCCGCCTGCAGGATCTTCAGCGCGCCGATCAGCTGCTGTTCAAAGAACCCGGCCCGGCGCCCGTCATAAGACATGGTCGCCAGCGCCTCGATCAGCGGCAGATCGCCACGCCGCTCGCCGTAAGAGCTTTCCATCCCCCAGACGGAAACGACAACCTCTTTATCCACCCCATATTTCGCCTCGATCTGCGACAAGACGCCGGCATATTGCGCCAGCATCGCGCGGCCCGTGGCCACACGCTTGTCCGACGTGGCGGTTTCCAGATATTCCCACAGGGATTTCTTGAACTCGGCCTGATTTTCCGACCGGCGGATGACCTCGGGGTTATAGACGACGGTAGCAAAAGCCCGGTCAAAGGTGCCATCCGAAATGCCAGAGGCCTGGGCCCGCGCGCGGAACCCCGCGATCCACTGGTTCAGCCCGGCCACCTTGGCCGGATCGGGATTCTGGTCGCGTCCGTATTTGATCACGATGGGGCTCGGTCCGGTGGGGCTGTAGGTCGATCCGCCCCCGCCGCAGGCGGCAAGGCCGGTGGCGAGGACAAGGCAAAGAAGCGGGCGGGAAATACGCATGAACGGCCCTTGCGGCTGATTGTTTTCTGCTCGGGATCCAGTCTAGCGGCAAGCCGGGCAGGGGGAAAGCATTCCGCGCGGGCGCCGGGGAAACTTGCCGAAAATCGTGCCCTGCATCGGGGGGCGCAGCGGGTGGCGGCCGTTGCCGGGGGGCTGTCTGCCCCCCACGGCCTTCGGCCTCCCCCCGAGGATATTTGGACAACGGGAAGGGACTGGCCTTCCGAGACAAGAGGAACACTGGATGTTTGATCTGAGTGGCAAGAACGCACTGGTGACCGGGGCTTCGGGCGGGATCGGGGGCGAGATTGCCCGGGCGCTGCACGCGGCGGGGGCCACGGTGACGCTTTCGGGCACGCGGCTGGAGCCGCTGGAGGCGCTGGCGGCCGAGCTGGGCGACCGGGTGCATGTGGCGACCTGCGATCTGTCGGATGTGGCCAGTGTCGAGGCTTTGCCCAAGACCGCCGCTGCCGCCATGGGATCGGTGGATATTCTAGTGAACAATGCAGGCATCACGCGCGACAATCTGTTCATGCGGATGTCGGATGACGAATGGCAATCGGTGATCGACGTGAACCTGACCTCGACCTTCCGGCTGTGCCGGGGCGTGTTGCGCGGCATGATGAAGGCGCGCTGGGGGCGGATCGTGAATATCAGTTCGGTGGTGGGCGCCACCGGCAATCCGGGGCAGGGCAATTATGCCGCGTCGAAGGCGGGCATGGTGGGCATGTCGAAATCGCTGGCGGCCGAAGTGGCCAGCCGGGGAATCACGGTGAACTGTGTGGCGCCCGGATTCATCACCACGGCGATGACCGAAAAGCTGAATGACGAGCAGAAGGCCCGCATCCTGACCCAGGTGCCCGCAGGCCGCATGGGAGATGCCCAGGAAATCGCCGCAGCGGTGCTTTATCTGGCAAGCCCGGAGGCCGGCTATGTCACCGGTGCCACGCTGCATGTGAATGGTGGCATGGCGATGCTGTGACGCGGCGCAGGGCCGGTGAAAGCGTTTGCCAAGGCCTTGCCCGCTTGCTATAGCCCCGGACGGAACCACCGGGGCCTGAAAGGGCTTTGGTGCCTGCCAACGCGGGGAAAACGCTTCGGGTCAGCCGGGGCAGGGACACCAGACCGGGGGCGACCCCGCAACGAAATGAGGAAGTGACATGAGCGACATCGCTGATCGCGTGAAGA
>DOMY01000115.1 GCA_003509785.1 Gemmobacter sp. | reverse complement strand
GTGCGGCAGGCACAGAACCAGCACAGGCGCCGACAGAACGGCACATGCAGATACAGCGAAATGGCCGTTCCCGCCGGGATCGCTTCGATCCAGTCGGCGAAAAGCGAAGGGCTTGCCGTGTTTCCGAAGTGCGGTGCCGTCGGATAGCTTGTATACCGTGGCACACGCGCGTCAAAAAGCCCAAGCCGTGCGAGTTGCGATTCCTTGTCCATGCGCGTAACCTAGAGATGTGCGCGCAGGAAGCCTTGACGTAAATCAAATGGGAAACGCGAATGGCCATGCAGGATATGCAACTCGCCCATCATGAATGTGGCGATTGCCCGATCCGTCACCGGGCGGTCTGTGCCCGGTGTGAGGCAGACGAGCTGACCCGGCTGGAACAGATCAAATATTACCGCAGCTATCAGGCCGGGCAAACCGTGGTCTGGTCGGGTGACCGGATGGATTTCGTGGCCTCGGTGGTGACGGGCATCGCCACGCTGACGCAGACGATGGAAGATGGCCGCCGCCAGATGGTGGGCCTTTTGCTGCCATCGGATTTCGTGGGGCGGCCGGGGCGGGCGAATGCGGCCTATGACGTGACGGCGACCACCGATCTGGTGATGTGCTGTTTCCGCAAGAAACCGTTCGAAGACATGATGCTGACCACCCCGCATATCGGCCAGCGCCTGCTGGAGATGACGCTGGACGAACTGGATGCCGCGCGGGAATGGATGCTGCTGCTGGGCCGCAAGACGGCGCGGGAAAAGATCGCCTCGCTGGTGGCCATCATTGCGCGGCGCGATGCCACACTGCGCCTGAAAACCCCGAAAGGTGCGTTGGTCTTCGACCTGCCGCTGACCCGCGAGGAAATGGCGGATTATCTGGGCCTGACGCTGGAAACCGTCAGCCGCCAGATTTCGGCGCTGAAACGCGATGGGGTGATCGTGCTGGAAGGCAAGCGCCATGTCACCATCCCCGATTTCGACCGCCTGCTGGAGGAAGCGGGCGATGACAGCGACGGCGGCATGATCGGCTGAGCGTTACAGAAAGCTCTGCGGGTCGATGTCGATGGCGATCCGCAGATTGGCGGGCGGTTTCAGCTGGGCCACCCATTCGGCCAGCGCTGCCTGGATCGGCGCCTGCTTGTCGGCCTTCACCAGCAGCCGCACCCGGTGCCGCCCGCGCACCCGCGCAATGGGGGCAGGGGCGGGGCCCCAGACCTGCGCGCCGATGCGTTGCAGCGGCCCGTCGCGCCGCGCCAGCTCGGCGCCGAAATCGAACACCGGCTGCACCTCTGGCCCAGACAGGATGATGCCCGCCATGCGGCCATAGGGCGGCACGCCCGAGGCCCGCCGCTCGGCCGCCTCGGCCCGCCAGAACGCCTCTTCATCCCCACCCAGGATCGACCGGATCACCGGATGTTCCGGCTGATAGGTCTGCAGCAGGGCAAGCCCGCGCCGTTCGCCGGTGCGCCCGGCCCGGCCCGCCACCTGCCGCATCAGTTGAAACGTGCGTTCGGCTGCGCGCAGGTCAGACCCCTGCAGGCCCAGATCGGCGTCGATCACCCCCACCAGCGTCAGCAGCGGAAAGTTGTGGCCCTTGGCCACGATCTGGGTGCCGATGATGATTTCCGCCCCGCCCGCTGCGATGCTTTCGATCTGCGCCTTCAGGGCTCGCGCCGATCCGAACAGATCCGATGACAGGATGGCAACCTTCGCCTCCGGGAAGCGCTCTGCCACCTCTTCGGCCAGCCGTTCGACGCCCGGCCCCACCGGGGCCATGCGCCCCTCGACCCCGCAAGAGGGGCAGGCCACCGGCACGGGTTTGGTGGCGCCGCACTGGTGGCAGACCAGCTGTTTCAGGAAACGATGTTCCACCATCCGCGCGTCACAGTGATCGCAGCCCACCTGATGCCCGCAGGCCCGGCAGATGGTGACCGGCGCATAGCCCCGCCGGTTCAGGAACAACAGCGACTGTTCGCCAAGAGCCTGCCGCGCGGTGACCGCCTCTGCCAGCGGATCGGAAATCNNCGGTTGCTGGGCAGGCGCTGGTCGCGCATGTCGATGGCGCGCATGTCGGGCAGTTCGGCGGTGCCGAACCGTGAACCCAGATCCAGCCGGGCATATTTGCCCAGATCGGCATTGACCCAGCTTTCCAGGCTGGGTGTGGCCGAGGCCAGCACCACCTGTGCGCCGCAGATCGCGGCGCGCAGCACGGCCATGTCGCGGGCGTTGTACAGCACGCCCTCTTCCTGCTTGTACGAGGTGTCGTGTTCCTCATCGACCACGATCAGGCCCAGATGCTGAAACGGCAGGAACAGCGCCGACCGTGCCCCCACCACCATCTGTGCCCGGCCTTCGCTGACCATCTTCCACAGCCGGCGCCGTTCCGTCTGCGTCACGCCAGAATGCCATTCGGCAGGCCGGGCGCCAAAGCGTGCCTCCACCCGCGTCAGGAATTCTGATGTCAGCGCGATTTCCGGCAGCAGCACCAGCGCCTGCCGCCCCTTGCGCAGACATTCGGCCACCGCCTCCAGATACACTTCGGTCTTGCCCGATCCTGTTACGCCCTTCAGCAGCGTGGTGCCATAGCCGCCCTGCGCCACGGTGGCCACCAGCGCATCGGCGGCGGCCACCTGATCGCCCATCAGGGTCTTGCCATCTTTCGGGATCAGATCGGGATAGGGCAGATCGCGTGGCGCGTCCTCTTCGGCCACCACACCTGCCTTCACCAGCCCCTTGATGACCGATGATGAACAGGCCGCCGCCTCGGCCAGTTCGCCCAGCGTCACCGCGGCTCCGCCGAAATCTCGCAGGGCCTCGATCACCCGCAGCCGGGCATCGGTCAGCCGGTTGGGCACCGGGCCGGACAGGCGATAGACGCGGCGGTGGCCCGGCGCCTCGCCCAGCCCCGGCGCGCGGGTGGCCAGCCGCAGCATGGCGGGCAGGGGGGTCAGCGTGTAATCGGCGGCGCGGGACAGGAAGCTGCGCAGTTCATCGCGCATCGGCCGGGCCTCCAGCACCCGCGACACCGGGCGCAGCTTTGCCATGTCAAAACTGCCCTCGCCCGGCCCCCAGACGACGCCCAGCATCCGCCGTGGCCCCAGCGGCACCTCGACAAAATCGCCGGTGCCACAACCGCCTTCGGGGGCGCGGTAATCCAGAATGCCGGTCAGTGCCCGCCCCAGCGGCTCTGTCAGCAGAACACCGACCCGTTCACCCGCTGCGAAGATGCGATCCACGCCAAGCCTCTCTTTAATCTGCCACTCCTTTGGGCTAATACGACCGCGAGAGCGCCTGCAACCCTGCATCGAATACAAAGGACGACCCGGATGAAATTCTTCGTCGATACCGCCGATGTCGCCGCCATTGCCGAGCTGAACGACCTCGGCATGGTGGATGGCGTGACCACCAACCCTTCGCTGATCCTGAAATCGGGTCGTGACATTCTGGAAGTCACCAAGGAAATCTGCTCGATCGTCTCTGGCCCGGTGTCGGCCGAGGTCGTGGCGCTGACCGCGGACGAGATGATTGCCGAAGGCCGCAAGCTGGCCGAGATTGCGGAAAACATCACCGTCAAGGTGCCGCTGACCTGGGACGGGCTGAAGACCTGCAAGGTCTTGTCGGCAGAGGGCCGCATGGTCAACGTCACCCTGTGCTTCAGCGCCAATCAGGCTCTGCTGGCTGCCAAGGCCGGGGCAACCTTCATTTCGCCCTTCATCGGCCGTCTGGATGACATCAACCTGGATGGCATGGATCTGATCGCGGATATCCGCCAGATCTATGACAATTATGGCTTTGATACCCAGATCCTGGCCGCTTCGGTCCGCACCGCGAACCATGTCACGCAATGCGCGCTGGTGGGCGCCGATGTGATGACAGCACCGCCGTCGGTCATCAAATCGCTGGCCACCCATGTGCTGACCGACAAGGGGCTGGACCAGTTCATGAAGGACTGGGCGAAAACCGGGCAGAAGATCCTCTGATCCTGATTTCCAACTGATGTGCAAAGGCCCGCGCATGGCGCGGGTCTTTGTCATTTTCCTGCAAAAATTTGCGGCGCGGTGCCGGAAAGCCTGTTATCCTGACAGGAAAAGAACAACGGGCAGTAAGCATGATAGAACCGGACCTGCGGGACCGCCTCATGGCGGAGCCGGAAAAGATATTGGATGATCGCGATCTGATGCGCGCCCTGATCGCCGCGAATGATCGGGTGATCGGCGACAATGTCATTGATCTGCGCGGCATGGCACTGGATCGGCTGGAAACCCGGCTGGAACGGCTGGAGGATACCCACCGTTCGGTGATCGCCGCCGCCTATGAAAATCTGGCGGGCACCAATCTGGTGCATCGGGCGGTTCTGCAGATGCTTGATCCGCTCAGTTTCGAGGAATTCCTGAAAACCCTGTCCGGTCCGGTGGCCACCACTTTGCGCGTCGATTGCATCCGGCTGGTGCTGGAATCGGTGCAAGAGGCCGAAGATCCGGCGCTGCGGCGGTTGGGCGATGTGCTTTGCGTGGCCGAACCCGGCTTTGCCGATGCCTATCTGGGCTTTGGCCGCCGCACCCAGCCGCGCCCTGTGCTGCTGCGCCAGACGGTGCCGGGATCGGATCAGATCTATGGCGACCGGGCGGGCTGGATCCGGTCCGAGGCGGTGATGCGGCTGGATCTGGGGCCGGGCCGCCTGCCGGGGCTGCTGGTGATGGGGGCGGAAGATCCCCATCACTTCAAACCCGCGCATGGCACCGATCTGCTGGCCTTCTTTGCCGCCGTGTTCGAACGCACCATGCGGCGCTGGCTGTCATGAGCCTGGCCATCTCTCCGGCGGCACGGGCGGCGCTGGAAGATTGGCTGACCCATCTGCGCGCGCTGGACGGCCGGGCCGACAAGACGGTGATCGCCTATGCCGCCGATCTGCAGGGCTGGCTGTCCTTTCTTGGCCGTCATCGTGGCGGCACCGAAGGCTTGCAGGCGCTGGTCGAAGTGCCGCTGACCGATCTGCGATCCTGGATGGCGCATGAACGGGGCAGGGGCGTTTCAGCCCGGTCTCTGGCGCGGTCGCTTTCGGCGGTGAAGGGCTTTACCGGCTGGCTGGCTGATCGCAACGGCTGGGATGCAACCGTCATCCTGCAGGCCCGCGCGCCGCGCTTTCAGAAGAAACTGCCCCGGCCGCTCAGCGTGACGGGTGCTGCCGATGTGCTGGACTGTATCGGTGACGATGCGCGCGAGGCCTGGGTGGCCGCCCGCGATGGTGCGGTGGTGACGCTGCTGTATGGCTGTGGCCTGCGGATATCCGAGGCTTTGGGGCTGCTGGGCGCCGATCATCCGCTGCCCGATGTGCTGCGCATCCGCGGCAAGGGCGGCAAGGACCGGCTGGTTCCGGTGCTGCCCGCGGCGCGGGCGGCGGTAGAGCGGTATGTGGCCCTGTGCCCCTTTGATCTGGTGCCGGATCAGGCGCTGTTCCGCGGCACCAGAGGCGGCCCGCTGAACCCCCGGTTGATCGCGGCGGCTATGGAGCGGGTGCGCAACCGGCTGGGCCTGCCCGCAACCGCCACGCCCCATGCGCTGCGGCACAGTTTTGCCACCCATCTGCTGGGGGCGGGGGGCGATCTGCGCGCGATTCAAGAGTTGCTGGGCCATGCCTCGCTGTCCACCACACAGGCGTACACGGCAGTAGATGCGGCACGGTTGATGGAAGTTTACCAGAATTCCCATCCCCGGGCCCGGGGCTGACTGCGCAGGAACGCGCCTGATATCAAGGCATTGATCGCGGAACTTTGCGCCAACCTTCGCGGTAGGCCATCCGATTCTTGCCTTGGCGGGCCATTTGCGGCATTGCTGGCAGCATGACAGCACGTTTCAAAGCCCTTTTCGTCCATCTCTTCACCGGAACCGGCGCCGTTCTGGCCATGCTGGCCATGCTGGAAGCCGTTCAGGGAAAATGGGATGCCATGTTCGTCTGGCTGGTGGTGGCCCTGTTCGTCGACGGGATCNNGACGGGCCCCTGGCCCGCCGCTACGATGTGAAAGCCAACTGGCCCACCTATGATGGCGTGCTGCTGGATCTGATCATTGATTATCTGACCTATGTGTTCATCCCGGCCTTTGCCCTGTTCAATTCCGGCCTGCTGCCGGGCTGGACGGGCTGGCTGGCGATCATCGTCATCACCTATGGGTCGGTGATCTATTTCGTCGACACTCGGATGAAGACCAAGGATTATTCCTTCGCGGGCTTTCCGGCCTGCTGGAACATGTTCATCCTGGTGATGTTCGCGCTGAAACCGGGCGAGGGCGTGATCCTGTTCAGTGTCATCGCGCTGACCGTGGCGATGTTCACCAATCTGAAATTCATTCACCCCACCCGTACCAAACGCTGGCGCAATGTCAGCCTGCCCATTGCGCTGGCCTGGACGTTCTTTGCCGGCTGGGCAGCCTGGGTTGATTTTCACCCGGCAAGCTGGGCGCATTGGGGGCTTGTGGTCACCTCGCTCTATCTGACCTTCGCGGGCATCGCGCAGCAGATCATCCCCGAGCGTCCCAAGCGCATCGCCTGAAGCCGACAGATCAAAGCCGGGTCACGATCACCCCGGCCACGATCATCAGCGCGGCCAAGGCCTTGTCGCGCGTCATCCTTTCCCCGAAGACCAGCCAGCCGATCAATACGGCAAACAGGATCGAGGTTTCGCGCAGCGCTGCCACCACGGCAATCGGCGCCACGGTCATCGCCCAGATCGAAATCGCATAGGCGCCATAAGACGCGGCAGAGGCAAAGGTGCCCACCGCCCAGGCGCGCGGCTGCCAGGGCAGCACACGCCAGCCGCGCAGGGCCAGCGTGCCGGTGGTGAAGATCAGCCCGTCCAGCACGAAAACCCAGGCGACATAGGTGATCGCATCGCCCGATACCCGCGCGCCCAGCCCGTCGATCAGCGTATAGGCGGCGGTGGCGGCGGCCGATCCCAGCGCGAAGGGCAAAAGGCGGCGGCTTTCACCATCGGTGAACACGCCCCGCGCCATCAGCGCGATCCCTGCCGCCAGCAGGGCGATGCCCGCATATTGCGGGGCGGTGATGTCGTCGCTCAGGAAGGCAGCACCGACCAGCGCCACCACCATCGGCGCGGCCCCCCGCGCGATGGGATAGACGCGGGACAGATCGCCACGGTCATAGGCGAAGGTCAGGAAGGTCTTGTAGAAGAAATGCGTGCAGCCCGCAGCAATCGCCCAGGGCCAGGCCTCGGTCAGCATGGCGGGGCGCGGCAGGGCGATGGCCAGCCCGATGGGAATTTCGGCCACTGACAGGATCAACATCGCCCCAAGGCGCGACGTGCCGATCTTGATCAGCGCATTCCACAATGCGTGCAGAAAGGCTGCGCCCAGAACGGCGAGAAGAACCCAGATTGTCACCTGCCTGCTCCTGTCTTGCCGACCCGGCATAGGGCTGGGGTGGCGCGGCTGCTTGGCGGATTGCGACAGTTTTGTAAAGTCTTGTGCCGGGGCGGTGGGCAGGGGGCTGCCGCCCCCTCTTGGCGCGTGCCGCGCCAATTCACCCCCTGAGGGTATTTGGTCCAAGAGGAAGGGGCA
>DOMY01000205.1 GCA_003509785.1 Gemmobacter sp. | reverse complement strand
AAAAGCTTGCGGGTCATCCCCGGTCCCCCACGGTTACGGAACGCCAGAGGCTCAGCGCCTGCCGCGTTTCCCATATGTCATGCACACGCAGCACCTGCGCCCCCTGCGCCACCCCGGCCAGTGCCACGGCCACAGAACCGGGCGCCCGGCGGCTGGCCTCGGCCTCACCCCCGATAGTCCCGATAAATTTCTTGCGGCTGACGCCCAGCAGAATGGGGCAGCCCAGACCATGAAACAGCGAAAGACCCCGGATCAGCGTCAGGTTATGTTCCAGCGTCTTGCCAAAGCCGATCCCCGGATCAACCATGATCCGGTCGCGCGGGATGCCCGCCACCTCGGCCNNTTCGTAGACATCCAGCAGAACATCGTCATAGCGCGGGTCCAGCTGCATGTCCTGCGGCGTGCCCTGCGCGTGCATCAGGCACAAGGGCGCCCCGGTCTGCGCTGTCACATCCTTCAGCCCCAGATCATAGGTAAAGGCCGATACGTCATTGACGATATCCGCCCCCGCCGCCAGCGCCGCATGCGCCACCGCGCCCTTGCGCGTGTCGATGGAAATCGCCGTGTCGATGCCCCCGGCCCGCAGCGCGGCAATCACCGGGGCGGTGCGGGCGATTTCGTCAGCCACGGCCACCTCGGCCGCGCCGGGCCGGGTGCTTTCGCCGCCCACGTCGATGATTTCGGCCCCCGCCCCCGCCATCAGCCGCCCCTGCGCCACCGCAGCCTCCGGCGCCAGAAACTGCCCCCCATCCGAGAAACTGTCGGGCGTGACATTCAGGATGCCCATCAGCCGCGGACGATCCAGCGCAAGCCCCGCCAGATCGGCACGCGGCGCGGTCAGCCGCGCCTTCACCTCGGGCGGCAGATCGGCGGCGGCCATCAGGCGCGGCGCGGCATCGCGCCCCAGCACCTCGACCCGGTCAAACCACAGCCAGCCACCGGCCAGCGGCAGGGCCTCTGCCGGGCGGGCGGCATCGCTCATCGGGATGGGGCGGTAATAGATCATGCCTTCGCTTAGGCCCANNGGGCGGGCCGGATCGGCCATCGGAATGGGGCGATAATAGCTCATGCCCTTCGCTTAGGCCCAAGCGGCATGGCAGGCAAGGGGCGCGGTCAGCCGCGCTCCACCGTCACGCGGCTTCCTGCCGGCACTGTTACAGAGCCGTGAACGACCAAAGCCTCTGCCGCCGTCAGTTCCGCCAGCCACAGCGCCAGCGCCACCGCATCGCGCGAATGGGGGCCATCCACCGCATCCAGCACCAGTTTCGAGGGGGCCCAGACGATGGTTTGCCCGTTCTTCATCGCCCAGTCGATCTCGGTGCGCGTCGACACCACCACACAGCGCGGATCACGCGCCGCCAAAGCCCAGGCGTTCTGTTCGATGGCCAGCAGATCAATCCGGCGCTGCGTCGGCTTGTGGCCGGTTTCCGGGCGCGGGACATCCGGCAGACCCACCGTCAGGATCAGCGGCAGGCCGCGCGCCTGCAGCGCATCCAGCCGGGCCGAAAGATCGGCGGCCGCAATCGCGTCATTGTCCAGAAACGCCACCAGCGGATGCAGGTTCTGCAGATCGCCATCGCTGCCCACGGCGCGCAACGGCGCCTCTGCGCGCGACCGCACGATTTCCACCCCCAGCGCGCCGGGGCCGCGATCCAGCTTTTCGATCCGCACGAAAGCGCGCATCGCCTGCGGCTCCTGCAAGATCCGCTCTGCGATCTTTGCCGCCAGCGTTTCCAGCAGGTTCAACCGCTCTTCCGCCAGTTCGGCGGCGATGGATTCGGTGATCCGGTCATAGGACAGGATCCGGTCCACATCATCTTCCAGCGGCGCGGGCGCGGGCCGCACCTCGATCACCACATTGAAGCGCAGACGCTGCTTGTGGCCGCGTTCCTGCTGAAAGGCGCCGATATCGGCCTCCACCACATGGTCGCGCAGGCTGATACGGTCGCGCGGGTCAGCCGTGGCCGAAGCCAGGCTGCGCTCTTCGGGATGGGCGAAGGCAAGGCGGATATCGCTGGTCATCGGGCCCTCCCGGGCAGCAGCTGGGGTCGCGGATCTGGCGGGATGCTAGCCGCAGGTCCAGCCTATGCCCTGCCCGCAACCGGCAGACAAGGCATCAGAGCCGACATCACTGCCGGTAGAACATATGTGCGCCGATGGCCGCCGTCCGGTCGAACCGCCGCGACCACGAAGGCCGCACGCCAACCGTGTGAAAATAGGTGGCACCCAGCGTCAGCGCGCGCGGCGCGCCATCCAGCATCACCCGGGCAATCTTGCCCGCATCCACCCAGGCCGCCTTTTCCGAGGCGGTATCCGGGCGACCATCGCAGGTGAAGGAAAACTGGCAGCTGCCGCCGCCCTTCTGGTTCACCACACCGCACACGGTTTGCGGAAAACCTGCGCTTTCCTTGCGGTTCAGCACCACCTCCGCCACGGCAAACTGGCCACGGATGCTTTCGCCGCGCGCTTCGTGGTAGATCGCAGTGGCCAGGCACTGCCAGTTCTCGTNNCTCGTCGCCCTTGGCCACCGGCATGGCATCCAGAAACGCCTTGTCGTAACGGATGAGCTTCGGCAAAGAAGGCGTTGTCAACGAAGATTTTTTCGTATCCGAAGGTGGCTGCGCCCCTTCGGCAAGGCGGGCCATCCGCGCCGGGGCAACCTGCCCGAGCGCCGTTTTTTCCGCCCCAAGAAGCGAGGCCATCTGGCCGCTGATCGAGGCGGCAGGCTCGTTGGACTGACTCACCGTGACATCGGCGAAGGCCGCTCCGGCGAAGATCAGCGAGGCCGAAGCCATCACCGTCCAGCTGTGTCGCAAGCGCATTGACTGTTGTTCCCGGTCTTGTTCCAGCGCCGCCCGGAGAGGGATATTTCCCTTCCTCACAGGCAACAGCCGCCGGGCATAAACCTGAAACTGCGGGTGAGTCCAGTCTTGTGACAGAAATGCAACATAGAATCGGGTGATTCTGCGCGAAATCCTGCCGAAGCGGTTTCTTGAATCTCAAGTGAAATTTCAATTAAACGCGCGTATTTCCTTACTTTTCTTTGGTCTGCCCATCAATCGGATCGGTCAGCGCCAAATGTGCTGCTGCAAGCCGCGCAAGTGGAACGCGATAGGGTGAACAGCTCACATAATCGAAGCCGGCCTTGCGGCAGAAGGCGATTGATTCGGGGTTGCCACCATGTTCGCCGCAGATCGACAGCGTCAGATCCGGGCGGGTTTTCCGCCCCCGTTCAGCCCCGATCAGCAGCAGTTCCCCCACCCCGTCCACATCCAGAATATGGAACGGATCTTCGGGGAAAACGCCTTCCTTGACATAGGTGCCCATGAAGCGGCCGGCATCGTCACGGCTCAGCCCATAGGTCATCTGCGTCAGGTCATTGGTGCCGAAAGACAGAAAGGCCGCATGTTGCGCAATATCGCCCGCCCGCAGCGCGGCCCGCGGCGTTTCGACCATGACCCCCAGCCGGTAATCGAAATCAATCCCGGTCTTGTTGCGCACCATGGCGGCCACGGCGTCGATCCGGCCCTTCACCAGCTCCACCTCGCGGCGGGCTGAAACCAGCGGGATCATGATTTCCGGCACCACCGGCGCGCCCAGCCGCGCGGTTTCCGCCGTCGCCTCGAAAATCGCCCGCGCCTGCATGTCATAGATTTCCGGCAGAACCACGCCCAGCCGCACCGCGCGCATCCCCAGCATCGGGTTGAACTCGGCCAAGGCCTCCGCCCGGCGCGTCACCTCGGACAGCGGGCGATCCAGCGCCTCGGCCAGCTCGCGCAGACCTTCGCGGGAATGGGGCAGAAACTCGTGCAGCGGCGGGTCGAACAGCCGGATACACACCGGCAATCCGCGCATGATTTCAAACAGTTGCGTAAAGTCTGCCCGCTGCATCGGCAACAGGCGCGTCAGGGCGGCTGCGCGGTCTTGCGGCGTATCTGCAAAGATCATCTCGCGCATGGCGACCAGACGATCTTCTTCGAAGAACATATGCTCCGTGCGGCACAGGCCGATGCCCTGCGCCATGAAGTCCCGCGCCGTCTGCGCATCCGAAGGCGTATCGGCATTGGCGCGGATACCGATATCCCGGAACCCGTCCGCCCAGGACAGCAGCTGCCGGAAGGCATCATCCTGCGCCGTGGGCAGCATGTCGGCAGCCCCGGCCAGCGCCTGGCCATTGGTGCCATCCACTGTGATCACATCGCCTTCGCGGAACAGGCGGCCATCGGGGGCAAGCAGGGTTTTTTCCTTTGTATCCAGCCGGATATCCGATGCCCCCACGATGCAGGGCAACCCAAGCCCCCGCCCGATCACCGCGGCATGGCTGGTCATCCCGCCCCGTTCCGTCAGCACGGCAGAGGCCGAATGCATCCCGCGGATGTCTTCCGGCGCGGTTTCCCGGCGCACCAGAATACATGGCTCGCCCCGCGCCGCACTCGCCTGTGCCGCCTGCGAGGTAAAGACGATGCGCCCGGTCGCCGCCCCCGGGCTGGCCGCGATTCCCCGCGCAAATACATCGCGCGGCCCACGCGGATCCACCTGCGGGTGCAACAGCTCGGTCAGCGCCCGGGGCTCCACCCGCAGCACCGCCTCGGCCGGGGTGATGATGCCATCCTTGGCCAGCGCCACCGCAATCTTCAGCCCGGCGCGCGACGACCGCTGCACCTTGATCGCATCCAGCACCGACAGGACGCCATCCTCGATGGTGAATTCGATCTGCATCTCTTCGCGCAGCCGCTTGCGGCACATCGCGCCATGGCGCAGCAGATCGGCGAACAGGGCGGGCGACAGCTCTTCCAGCGAGGCGCCGCGCGGATCGCGCGTCAGATAGATCGCCTCGGTGCGTTTCAACGCATCGCGCCCCTGGCTCTGGCTCAGATACCGGCCCTTCAGCATCGGATCGCCCGAAACCGGATCGACGAACTGGATCACGCCAGAGCCCGAAATCCCCTGCCCGATGCCCTGCGCCATCTGCTGCACCACCAGCCCCAGCCCGGCTTCGGCCGGGGCACCCTTGGCCTGACGCAGCAGGCGGGCCGTCGTCCCCTCCCAGGCGCGCGCCATGGAGCGCAGCACATCGGCCAGCTGGCGCGCCGGATCTTCGGGAAAAGGTTCATCCATTTCAAGCTGATAGCTGCGCATCGCATCGCGCAGCCCCTGGGCCGAAGGCTCCAGCCCGTCGAACATGTCGGGGTCCAGCCGGGCCACATGCACCGCATAGCCCTGCACGAAGCGCAGATACAGCGCATCGGCGGCGGCCTGCCCATGGGTTTCGGCCAGCCTTGCATGGCGGGCGGCGTTGAAGCCGATGTTCAGCAGCGTGGCAGGCCCGCCCCAATCGGGATTTTCTGGCGAGGGCCGGACAGAAATCAGCGGTTCCGCCCCGAAATGCGCCAGGATCGCCTTGCAATCGAACATCTGCCCGGTGGCAATCGCCCGCACGGTGGTTGCGGGCAAGGCGACGGTGGCAGGCACCGGCAGATCCAGTCGGATCAGCCGTTGCAGNNCCCGCCAGCCATGACATTCACGGCTGATGCTGGCGGTGGGCGAGATCACCACGAAATCGGAGAGGGGTTCGTATTTCTGCACTGCGGCAACCTTCTGCTTCGCAGGCAGAATACGAGGTTCCGGCGGGCACGCAAGCGATAGCGGCGGCCGGGGGGCTTTCTGCCCCCCACGGGGCCTGGCGGCCCCTCCCCCCGAGGATATTTCAACAACGGGAAGAGGGGGGGACGGTTCTCAGCCTTCAACCTTGGTCAGATCGGCCACCTGCGCCACCAGCGCGCGGATACGGTGCAGCAGGTTCAGCCGGTTGCGGCGCACGATGGCATTGTCGCTGTTCACCTGCACGGCGGTGAAGAAGGCATCAATCGGGGCGCGCAGCTGCGCCATGGCCGCCATGGCCGCGCCGAAATCTTCGGCCGCCATCGCCGGTGTGATCGCCGCCTCGCCCGCGTCGAGCGCGGCAAACAGCGCGCGTTCTTCTTCGGTTTCGGCGAATTTCACATCGGCGCCAAAGCTGTATTCCACCCCATCCTTGGTTTCGGCCTGGGTGAGGATATTGTTCGCCCGCTTGAAGCCCTGCAGCAGGTTGGTGCCGTCCTCGGTTTTCAGGAAGGCCTGCAAGGCCTCGGCGCGCTTCACCAGCAGGGTGAGATCGTCATTGCCCGGCATGGCGAGGCAGGCGTCGATCACATCGTGACGGATGCCCTGGTCTTTCAGGAAGACCTTGAGGCGGTCGTGGAAGAAGGTGAGGAGGTCTTCGGTAACTTCAATTTCGTGCAATTGCAGAATGTTGTACGCTGAGACTGCTCCCCAATCACTGTAATCAAACTCAAAGTTATCTGCTTTTCGTCTGATAGCTCCAAAACCTTGCTTATCGTGGTGATATTTCGGATTCGTCGCAAACTCTGCAAGAAGATCGCGATACTTTGCGATAATCATCCCGCGAAACTCAGCTTGAGTTTTTGGATCCGTGGAATCGGCGGCCTTGACTGCATTCTTTGCAGCACCACCATAGAAAATCTCGTAGAGACTAACATTTAGATCATTCTCAACAATAAGTCGCAGTACCCCTAAGGCAGCACGGCGAAGCGCAAACGGATCAGCACTTCCAGTTGGAAATCCAAACGTAGCCCAGAAGCCGGTCAGCGTGTCGATCTTGTCGGCCAGCGCCACGGCAACGCTCACCGGCTCGCTTGGCACGGCGTCAGACGGCCCCAAAGGCGAGTAATGGTCGCGCGCGGCATTGGCGATGGCTTCGCAGCCGTCCTGCCCCTTGAGAGCCTCCAGCGCGTAATAGCGGCCCATGGTGCCCTGCAGTTCGGGGAATTCACCCACCATGGCAGAGCGCAGGTCCAGCTTGGCCAGTTGCGCGGCGCGTTCGGCCTGATCGGGGTCAGCCCCCACCAGCGGCGCAATCTCGCGCGCCAGCGCGGCGATGCGGGCGATCCGGTCGGCCTGCGAGCCTAGCTTGTTGTGGAAGGTGACGGCTTGCAGACCCTCGGCCCAATCCGCCATCCCCGCCTTGGCCACGCGCAGGTCATTTTCCCAGAAGAAGCGCGCGTCGGACAGGCGGGCCGACAGCACCTTCTGGTTGCCCTGCAGGATCGTGGCGCCATTATCGGCGGTTTCGCGGTTCGCCACGGTGACGAAGCCCTCGATCCGGCCGGTTTTCGGGTTTTTCACCGAGAAGAATTTCTGATGCTCGCGCATCGAGGTTTGCAGCACCTCGGGCGGCAGATGCAGGAAATCGGCCCCGATGGCGCCCATCAGCACCACCGGCCATTCCACCAGCCCCGCCACTTCGGTCAGCAGGGCCGCATCGGGCACCAGCTCAAGGCCCCGCGCAAAGGCCTGATTTTGCGCATCATTCCAGATATGCGCCTCGCGTTCCGCGCTATCCAGCATCACATAGGCGCGGCGCAGTTTGGCGGCGTAATCGTCAAACCCACGCACCGCGAACCGCGCGGGCGCCATGAAGCGGTGCCCGCCAGTGGTATTGCCCGCGGTGATGCCATCCACCACCAGCGGCACGACAGCGGCGCCGCCCTCATCGCTCAGCAGGCAGAGGATGGAATGCAGCGGCCGCACCCAGCGCAGGTTGCCGGTGCCCCAGCGCATGGATTTCGGCCAGGGGAAATTGCGGATGGTGCGTTCCAGCACCTCGGCCACGATCTCGGCCGCCGGGCGGCCCGGCTTTTCCAGCACCGCGAAATAGACTTCGGCCTTCTTGTCGGCGCGTTTTTCGAGCTGGTCCAGCCTCAGCCCGGTGGCGCGCAGAAAGCCGTCCAGCGCCTGTGCCGGCGCATCGGTGCGCGGGCCCTTGCGTTCTTCGCGCACGGCCCGGCTTTCGGCGGTCAGGCCGGTCAGCGTCAGCACAAGGCGGCGCGGGGTGGAAAAGGCGCCCGCGCTTTCATAGGTCAGGCCGGCCTCAACCAGCCCGTCGGTCACGAGCTTTTTCAGATCGTCCCGCGCCCTGCCCTGCATCCGCGCCGGGATTTCCTCGGAAAACAGTTCAATCAGCAAGTCGGGCATTGGGATCTTCTTTCAGCTTGTCGTTGAGCTGGTGCCAGGCAAAGGCCGCGCCATCGGGAAACACGGCCACCACACGATCGACGCCGGGGGTGATATCGGGCACCGAAAGGAAGGCGATCGCCTCGCCGGTTTCCAGCGCCCGGCCGATGCGTTCGGCGTTGAAACAGTCAAACCACGGCGGCGCGATCAGCGGCTGCGCCCCTTCATAGACCTGATAGGTTTCGGTCAGCATGGCCTGGCTCAGCGGGGTGTTGAAACAGGCGCGAAAGCGCAGCGGCGAGGAGGTGGCATCAATCCCCGTCACATTCTCGGCCACGATGACCTCTGGCCCGGCGCCCTGCAGCGGGATCAGGGTGATTTCGGCGCCCGGTTCAAAGCGGGCAGGTTCGTAGAAGGCATAGATCTGCAGCCAGTACATGGCCGCAGCGGCGATCAGCGACAGAACCACGAGCCCCCCTCCGATGATCTTGCCATTCACGAAACGGCCTCCACCGAAGCGCCCGCTTCCGTCTGCACACCCAGGGAAGCGCCCGCTTCCGTCTGCACANNGTCACGGAAATGGCGCCGCGCGCATCCAGCAGGTTGAACAGGTGGCTGGCCTTGATCGTCTGGTCATAGGCGGGATGCGCCATGATGATGCGCTTGCCGCTGTTGGCATCCTGCGGATCAAAGGCCAGCAGGCGCGCACATTCGGCCTCGGCATCCTCGAAATGGCGCAGCAGCATCTCGGTCGTGGCACCATCGAAATTGTGGCGCGAATATTCTTCTTCGGTCTGGCGGAAGATATCGCCATATTTCAGCGGGATCGCGCTGTCGGGATCGTTGAAGGGCATGTCCATCACATGATCGATGCCCAGCACATACATCGCCAGCCGTTCCAACCCATAGGTTAGCTCGCCCGACACCGGCTTGCAGTCATGCCCGCCAACCTGCTGGAAATAGGTGAACTGGCTGACCTCCATCCCGTCGCACCAGACCTCCCAGCCCAGACCCCAGGCGCCCAGCGTCGGGCTTTCCCAGTCGTCTTCGACAAAGCGGATGTCATGCAGCGCCGTGTCGATGCCGATGGCATCCAGGCTGCCCAGATACAGATCCTGCAGATCGGGCGGGCTGGGTTTGATCAGCACCTGATACTGGTAATAATGCTGCAATCGGTTCGGGTTCTCGCCATAGCGCCCATCCGTCGGCCGGCGCGAGGGCTGCACATAGGCCGCCGCCCAGGGCTTGTTGCCCAGAGAACGCAAGGTGGTCGCCGGGTGGAAGGTGCCCGCGCCCACTTCCATGTCATAGGGCTGCAGCACGGCGCAGCCTTTCGATGCCCAGTAGTTCATCAGGCGCAGGATGATTTCCTGAAAGCTGCGGGGGGCAGATGCTGCGGGCATGTCGGACCTCTTCGGAAAGCCCTGCTTCCCTAGCCACAAGGCGGCGGGGCGTCAATGCAGGCCCGCTCGCGCAACTGTCAGAATTGCGATGCTTGCCGCATTTGCACTGCGCTGCGGGGCCGTGTAACGCTGCGTTCAATTCAGTGTGACGGGATATGTTCGCAAGATGAGACAGGTGATTTTCCTGCTGACGGTGGTGGCCACGCTGGTTCTGGGGGCGCCACTGCGCGCGCAGGAACGCTACTGGCTGCAGATCGAGGCACAGCCGGGGCTGGCCGATGCCGAAGACAGGGCGCGCGCCTATGCCGCGCTGTTCCCCGATGTGGCGGGCTTTGCCACCGGCACCGGCTGGTATGCCATCGCACTTGGCCCCTATCTGGACCGCGAACTGGCGGCCAGCCAGCTGGCCCGGCTGCGGCGCAAAGGCCTGATCCCGCGGGACAGTTTCGTGGCCGATGGCACCGCCTTTGATGCCCCGTTCTGGCCCGCAGGCACCGCCGCCCCCCTGCCGGAAATCACAGCCTCCGAAATCGCAGCACCCGGGCCGGAAGCCCCCGCAGAACCGCCTGCCGAACCGCCTGCCGAACCTCTGGCCGCAGCCGAACCTGCCACCCCACCGGCCACCGTGGCAGAGGCAGAACCCCTGCCCGTGGCCCCCACCGAAGCTGTCCCAGCAGAAACCGCAGAAGTGGCCCCCGCTGAAGCCGCCCCCCTCCCGGCAGCTCCGGTCGAAGAAACCGCCGATGAGGCGCGCGCCAGCGAAGCCGCCCTGTCCGCCGAAGACCGGCAGACCCTCCAGACCGCCCTGCAATGGTTCGGCTTCTACAATGCCCGGATCGACGGCGCCTTTGGCCCCGGCACCCGGCGCAGCATGGCGGATTGGCAAACCGCCAATGGCCTTGAACCAACCGGCATCCTGACCACCCGCCAGCGTGACCAGCTGCTGACCGCCTGGCGCGCCGAAGAGGCCGCCCTTGGCCTGCAGACCATCACCCAGGCCGAGGCCGGCATCGAAATCACCCTGCCCACCGCGCTGGTGGAATTCGATCACTTCGAGCCGCCTTTCGTGCATTACCGCGCCAAGGCCGGTTCCGGGGTGAAAGTGGTGCTGATCTCGCAACCCGGCGATCAGGCGGCGCTCTATGGCCTTTACGATGTGCTGCAGACGCTGGCCGATGTGCCCCTGCAGGGCGAACGCAGCCGGTCTGAGCGCAGCTTCACCATCGACGCCAACAATGGCGCCGTGGCCAGCCACACCTATGCCGAACTGTCGAAAGGGCTCATCAAGGGCTACATGCTCGTGTGGCGCCCGCAGGATGAATTGAAGATCGCCCGCGCCCGTGATGCGATGCAGGCCAGCTTCCGTTCGGTGGGCGACAAGGCGCTGGATCCGGGGCTGGTGCCAATGAGCGATGAAAGCCGCCGCGGCCTGTTGTCGGGTCTGGAAATCCGCCGCCCCGAACTGTCGCGCACCGGGTTCTTCGTCGATGCCGAAGGCGCCACGCTGACCACGCGCGACGTGGTCGAGGGTTGCAACCGTATCACCCTCGATCTGCGGCACGAGGCCGATGTGGTGTTTTCCGATGCCCCCACCGGGCTGGCCCTGCTGCGCCCCAAGACCCGGCTGGCCCCGCCTGCCGTGGCCGAATTCCTCAGCGGTCAGCCGCGCAGCGGGCAAGAGATCGCGGTTTCGGGCTACAGCTACGAAGACACCCTGCCCGCCCCCACGCTCAGCTTCGGCCAGCTGGAAGACATCAAGGGTCTGGATGGCGAAACCGGGATTGCCCGGCTGTCGATCCGCGTTCTGGCCGGTGATGCGGGCGGCCCGGTGCTGGATGCTTCGGGCGCGGTTCTGGGCATGTTGCTGCCGCGTGACACGACGGGAACCCGACGTTTGCCAGACGATGTGTCCTACGCACTCCAGACGGCCACGGTGGCGGCCCGGCTGTCCACCGCAGGCATCGTGCCCCGCGCGGCATCCAGCGGCGGCGCCCTCGCACCCGAGGATCTGAACCGCCGCGCCGAAGGCATGACCGTGCTGGTTTCCTGCTGGTAAGCTGCCTGCCAACCACCCGAAAAGGCCGCCCCCAACCGGGCGGCCTTTTCATTTTCCGGGGGTCAATAACGCCAGAACCGCGGCAGCAGCACCACGAACAGCGCCAGCAGCGACAGCCGCCCCAGCAGCATGGCAAGGATCATGATCCATTTGGCGCTGGTCGGGAAATCAATATAGGTGCCTGTCGGTGCCACCATCGGCCCAATGCCATAGCCGATATTCCCGATGGAGGACCAAATGCTGAACAGCGCTGTCTGCAGATCCACACCAGTCAGCGTCAGCGCCACACTCAACACCCCGATGATCAAGATATAGCTGGTGACGAACATTGTCACACCACCCAGGGTTTCGGCATCAACGCGGCGTCCGGCATAGCGCACCGGTTCCACCCGGTTCGGAGCTGCAATCTGCAGCAGTTGCGCGCGCACCGCACTCATTGCCACCTGCACACGGAAAACGGTCAATGCACCAGACGACGAACCCGAGCAGCCGCCAATCACGCCCACGACAAAGGCGGAAACCAGAACGAAGCCACCCCAACTACTGAACGAACCGGAAAAGAACCCGGTGCCTGTCATGATCGAAATGATATTGAACAGGGTTTCCCGGAATACCGGCTCGAACGCGCCACCGCCGGTCAGCACCCGCCAAAGCGNNCACAACATAAGACCGCACCTGTGCATCGCGCCACAATGCATCACTGCGCCCTGTAACCATCTGAACATAGCGGATATAAGGCATGGCCGAGATCGCCATGAAAAAAGCGCCAACATATTCTCCGGCCCCAGCATACGCAGAAAACGACGAATCCTGCGGAGAAAACCCTCCTGTCGCCACTGTTGCAAAGGCATTCACAACAGCATCCAGTGCAGTCATGCCAATAGCCTTGTAGGCCAGAAGGCACACCAGCGTCAGCCCGGCATAGATCCCGAGCAACGAAGCCGCGATATCCGAGGCGCGTGGCAGGATCTTGCCAAGTGTATCAAAGCCTTCGGTGCGAAAGAACTGCATCCCGCCGACTCGCATCACCGGCAGGAAGATCATGGCGATGAATGCAATCCCCAGCCCGCCCAACCAGTTGAGCATCCCGCGCCACAGGTTCATCCCGGGGGGCATATCGACAAGACCGACGATCACAGTCGAACCGGTGGTGGTTACGCCTGAAACCGCCTCGAAATATGCGTCAGTGAGGCCAAGGCCGGGCGCGCCAAGCATCAGCGGCAGCGCCCCGGCCAGCGGCGTCAGCAACCAGATCCCCAGTGTCAGCAAAAAAGCAGAACGTATATCGAAGGCGCGATATGTAGCTCGCTGGGTACTCAGAGTAACAAAACCGCCGACGCCTGAGGTGATGAGGGCAGCCTGAACCATCGCCCCGGCATTGCCGCTGGCCACAGCCCAATCCAGCGCTGCCGGAATCAGCATCAGGCAGCCCAGAAGCAGCAACAGACGGCCAAGGATATTCGCAACGGGGGCAAGGTCGATCATGACCGGCAAAAGGCCCCGCCCGGCAAGGGTTTGTCAAGCCGATGCCGGGCCAAGGCCTTATCCGGCGTGAACGAGCGTGCCGAAAAGCCGCGGATCGAGGCTGGCCTGCGCGAATGTAGGGCCCGAGGTCAGCAGGCTGACGGCATCATGGCTGTGCAGGCTTTCCTGATGGCTGGCCACGACACGAAAATCCCCGATGCGCGGATCTGCGGCCAGCTGTTCACAGAACAGCCGCGCGGCATCTTCCACAAAGATCGGATTGGCGGCGTTGAGTTCGGCAAAAGCCTGTTCATCCTCGCGCTTCACCATCACCTGGGTTTCGGTGGGCACGGCGGCGCGGCACAGCTCGATCAGGTCTTCGAACCACAGGCAACCGCCCGGCTTCACCACGACCGACACCCGCGCGACAGAGCGCTGCGAATGTGGTGTTGCGAGCTGGCCGCGGCTGCGGCGGGCATGTTCNNTAATACTGCCAGCCCGACAGGCCGGACCGCAGCGACGGCACTTTGACAGGGAAGGACAGGCGCATCTGGATGCGGGCATCGAAACTTTCCAGATCGCGTTTGTAATCTTCCAGCGCCTGTTCGATCACCTCGAAGCTGAACGCGCGTTCGGCATGGGCATAGAAGGACCGCATGATGCGGCTCATGTTGATGCCCTTCTTTTCCGCCTCGAGGCTGACTGTGCCGGTCACCGAGGTTTCCAGCATCACCTCGCCCGCGTCGCGGGTGCGATAGCGCACCGGCAGCCGGAAGTTGGAAATGCCCACATGCTGGATCTGCCTTTGCGCGCCGCGGATCAGGCTGGAGGGCCCGTTCTGCAGATCGGGCAATGTGGCGCGATAGCTGCTGTCGGCGACAAAATCCGCCGGATAGTCGCGGCTCAGTTCGGGATAGCTGGTGGCCTGCGCCCCGTCCAGCAATGCCTTTGCCGCCGGATCAACAGCCGCGATTTCGGAATCGGTGGCTTTGCCCGCCCATTTCCGCAACAGCCGCAATGCGGCTTCGGCCTCTTCACGGCTGGGCTTCCGGTCGATGTCCGGCGTATGGATATTCATTGCGCGTCCCCTGTGCAGGCTGCGGTGCAAGATATGGCCTTTCCCGTCACCATATCCAACCCTTCGCGCAGTATTACGGGCCAAAGGCGACACCGGATCACCCACGCGCAACGGAAAAGCCAGATCGTCAAAACAGAAAGGGGGCTTCCGCCCCCTCTTGGCCTGGCGGCCAATTCACCCCCGAGGGTATTTGNNATTTGGTCCAAGAGGAAGGGGCAGATCGCGCGCCTGTGTCTTCCTCTTGGACCAAATACCCTCAGGGGGGAGGCCGAAGGCCGTGGGGGGCGCGAGCGCCCCCCCCTCAACGTCACAGCCGGGCGGTCAGATCGCCGCAAGCGCGCGGTTCAGATCGGCGATCAGGTCGCCCGCATCTTCCAGCCCGACAGACAGGCGGATCAGGCCGGGGGTGATGCCCAGGCTGTCTTTCTGATCCTGCGGCAGGCGCTGATGCGTCGTGGTGGCCGGATGGGTGGCGATGGATTTGGCATCGCCCAGATTGTTGGAGATCTTGATGATCTCCAGCGCATTCATGAAGCGGAAGGCCGCTTCCTTGCCGCCCTTGATGTCGAAGGCCACCATGGTGCCGCCCGAGCACATCTGCGCCATGGCCAGATCATGCTGCGCATGGCTGGCCAGACCCGGGAAGATGACGCGCGACAGCCGGTCATCGCCCTGCAGCGCCTCGGCCACTTTCAAGGCACTTTCGGCCATGGCGCGGCAGCGCAGGTCCAGCGTCGCCATGCCGTTCAGCATGATCCAGCTGGTGAAGGGGCTCATCGAGCCGCCGGTGTGTTTCATGTAGGGTTCCAGCACCTTGCGGATATATTCCGCCGTGCCGCAGACCACGCCGCCCAGCGCGCGGCCCTGCCCGTCGATATGTTTGGTGGTGGAATAGACCACCACATCGGCGCCCAGATCCACGGCGCGCGAGAAGATCGGGGTCGAGAAGACGTTGTCCACGATCACCAGCGCGCCTGCGGCATGGGCGATCTCGCTCACGCCACGGATGTCGACCAGTTCCAGCGTCGGGTTCGACATGCTTTCGAAGAACACCGCCTTGGTCACACCCGGCCGCATCGGAGCGCGCCACTGATCCAGATCGGCGCCATCGACGAAGGTGACTTCGACCCCGTAGCGGCCCAGCACTTCTTCCAAGATATAAAGGCACGACCCGAACAGCGCCCGCGCCGAGACCACATGATCGCCCGCGCGCAGCAAGGACACCAGCGCGCCATTCACGGCCGCCATGCCAGAGGCGGTGGCAAAGGCGTCTTCGGTGCCTTCCAGCGCCGCGATGCGTTCTTCGAACATGCGGGTGGTCGGGTTGCCGTAACGGGCGTAGATGAATTCGTCGCCCTCGATCTTCACGAAACGCGCTTCGGCCGCCTCGGCGGTGGGATAGACGAAGCCCTGCGTCAGGAAGATGGCCTCGGCCATCTCGCCATACTGGCTGCGGCGGCTGCCCTCATGCACCAGTGTCGTGCGCGTTTTCCAATCCTTGCTCATGCCTGCCCCTCGGCCATAGAAAAACCCCGAAGACCATAGGCTTCGGGGCTCGCGTCCCTCACCCTTTTAGCGGTTTGTTTAACGTGGCCCGCAATCCGGTCACAAAGCGCCACGGTGTGGGGATACGCCTTTGGCGGGGCGCGGTCAACCGCGCGCCCCGCCAAAGACCGTGTCAGATAGGGTCACAGGATGCGGTCAGGCCGGATGCGTTCAAGGCCGGGCCTGGCCGATCCGACAGATCACATGAGGATATCGTTCATCCCCAGCGCGCTGACGCCATGCAGCAGGATCGTCTGGTCGATCACGCCATCGCCCTCGCGGTCGATGTCCAGACGGATGCCACCGGCTTCGGCCACCTGCATCACCGAGACAGGCGCGAAGGACCGCAGGTCGATCCGGTCCACGCCCGAGGTGAAATCGGCCACATTATCGGCGCCATCGGAGCCGACAAAGAGGAAGGTATCCGCCCCCATGCCGCCTTTCAGCATGTCATCGCCGGAACCGCCCAGCAGGGTATCGGCGCCTTTGCCGCCCCAGAGCGTATCATTCCCGGCGCCCCCCACGAGGAAATCGCGGCCCATGCCGGTGGCAACCCAGTCATCCCCCTGCCCGGCATTCACATAGAAGGCCTCGCGGGATTTCTGGTCATCGTACTGATCATTGCCCAAGGTGCCCAGCTGCACCACCTTGAACTGATCGCCGCGCGCCGCACCGCTGACCAGATCGCGCACATCGAAGGTGACCATGGCAGAGCCGCGCAGGCGGATCCCCTCGTCATCCACCCGCGAAATGGCGCCATCGGGCATCCCGGCGCCATCTTCCATCTGCAGGCGCACGGCCAGCGCGCCATCCTGATTGGCCAGCGTGCCCGCATCGGTGGCCAGACCATTGCCGACTTCGGCGCTGGTGAAGGTCACACGCACCTGCGAATTCGCCTCGGCCATCACCTTGACCATATCGGCGCCATCGCCCAGATCGGCGGTATCCGACGATCCGTCGCGCAGGTTGATCACCGCAATGTCATTGCCCGCGCCACCCAGCATGGAATCGTTGCCCTCGCGGCCCGACAGCCAGTCATTGCCAGTGCCTCCCACGAGGAAGTCATTCCCCATGCCGCCATACAGCCAGTCGTCGCCCGCCCCGGCATTGACATAGGTGTTCACCATCGAGGCCCGCTCGTTGAACATATCGGTGCCATCGGTGCCCAGAGCCACCACGCCGAACTGATCGCCGCGCGCCGCGCCGCTGACCAGATCACGCACATCGAAGGTGGCGCCCGCACTGGCGACGAAGCGAATACCCTCGTCATCGAAGCGGCCTGCCACATCCATCGGCATGTCGCTGCCATCTTCCAGGGCCAGACGCACCGCCAGATCACCATCCTGATTGGTCATCGTGCGGCTGTCGCGCGCCATGCCATTGCCCACTTCGGCGCTGGTAAAGGTCAGCCGGATCTGGCTGCCTGCGGTGGCAGAGACGGAAACCACATCCATGCCCGCGCCCAGATCGACATGATCCATGCCGTCCGTGGCCGGAGCGAAGATCACCGTATCCTTGCCATTGCCACCAAAGATCACATCCGACCCGGCGCCGCCAATGAAGCTGTCATTGCCGCTGCCGCCATAAAGGCGGTCATCGCCCGCACCACCCACCAGAAAATCAGCACTGCGCCCGCCGGTGATGCGATCATCGCCCATGCCGCCATTGACATAGACCTTGCGGCCATCATCCAGGAAATTGATCCGGTCATCCCCTGCCGACCCCAGCTGCACGATCTTGAACAGATCGCCGCGCTCGGTGCCGCTGACCAGATCGCGCACATCGAAGGTCGATCCCTTCGTCGCCACAAAACGGATGCCCTCGTCATCAAAGCGGCTGACGCCCCCCTTCAGCGCGCCCTTGACGGTTTCGACCTGCAGCCGCACCGCAAGATCGCCATCCTGATTTGCCAGCAGACCGGAATCCACCGCCATGCCATTGCCCACTTCGGCGCTGGTGAAGGTCAGCCGCACCTGGCGGCCCGGCAGGCCCGCAACCGTGACCATGTCATCCCCATCGCCCAGATCGCGCGACACCGGCGGCCGCACGAAGGGAAAGGTAAAGATCGCATCCTTGGAGTTCTGGCTTGGCATCGAAGTCATCTCCCATTTGCGGATGGCCGCCACCCGACCATCCTCACCGGCGAAAGCTACGAAAGCCTGCAACCGAAAGTTTCAGGGCGGCGGTGGTCAGATGGCCGAAAGCAGATCACGGGCGATCACAAACCTGTCAGGATGAAACAACCGCAGCCGGTTGCAAACCGGGCGGGTGACGGCGATCCTGCAACCGTCCAGACTGCGGCAGGGCGCCGCAGCCAAAAGCAAGGGAACCGCCATGATCGACCTGTATTACTGGCCCACGCCGAATGGCCACAAGATCTCCATCGCGCTGGAGGAACTCGGCCTGCCCTATGCGGTGAAGCTGGTGAATATCGGCGCGGGCGACCAGTTCAAGCCCGAATTCCTGCAGATCGCACCGAACAACCGGATGCCCGCCATTGTCGATCCGGAAGGCCCGGATGGCGCGCCGATCGCCATCTTCGAAAGCGGCGCGATCCTGCAATATCTGGCGCGCAAGACCGGCAGGCTTTATGGCGCCACCGAACGCGACCGGATCGCCACCGATCAATGGCTGATGTGGCAGATGGANNCCGATATCGCCATCTGGCCCTGGGCGATGGGCTGGGAAGGCCAGCAGCAGACGCTGGACGACAAGCCGAACCTCGCCCGCTGGCTCAAGGCGCTTGGCGAACGCCTGGCCTTCGCCAAGGGCCGCGCGGTGGCCGCCGAGGCGCGCCAGCCGCAGATGGACAAGCAGGCGATGGAAACCCTGTTCCGGCGCTGATCTTCCTCTTGGCGGCAAATACCCCCGCCGGAGGCAGA